>NZ_JBHZCS010000003.1:166800-191447 GCF_042755705.1 Nocardia sp. NPDC059154 | reverse complement strand
TGGCGCGGCGGCCGTCCAGCAGGCCCGCCGCGCCGAGCACGAACGCGCCGGTGCAGATGGAGACGATGCGGGCGTCCGGCCGGATGGTGGCCAGCGCCTCGGCCACCCGGGGCGGCAGCGTGCCCTCCTGGCGCGGCTGGGTGATGCGGGTGCCGGGCACGATCACGGTGTCGGCACGGGCCAGCAGCTCGGGCCCGAATTCCGGGATGACGGTGTATCCGCCGGTGGCGACCACACCCCCGGTGTCGACGCCGCAGGTGTGCACCTCGTAGAGCGGGTTGCCGTCCTCGTCGACGGCGGCGCCGAGCACCACCGGCGGGATCGACATGTCGAAGCCGACGGTCGGTTCCAGGACGAGGACGGCGACCAGATGCGGTGTCGGCACGATGCTCCTCTCGTGATGGCTGGATCTTGACGCATTGTGGCATTCTGGCCACTCGTGGCGGAAGGGCTTTTCGGTCACCCTCGATCGGGTGAGCGAACTGAAGGACGATCTCGGCCGGGAATCATCGGGTGGCACAACCCCGTTGGACGCCGGCTCGGCCACGAGCGGCGCACTGCAGCCCGACGCACCCGCGACCGGGCGGCCGGGGCCGCATCCGGCGTGGATCGTGGTGGTGGTGGGCTTCATCGCGCTGCTGGGCGCGGCCGGCTTCCGCTCGGTGCCCGGTGTGCTCATGGACCCGCTGCACGAGGAGTTCGGGTGGTCGCACGGCACCATCGGCGCGGCGGTGTCGGTGAATGTGCTGCTGTACGGCCTGATCTCGCCGTTCGCGGCGGCGCTCATGGATCGCTTCGGTATTCGCCGGGTAGTGGCGTGCGCGCTGGTGCTGATCGCGGCGGGCAGCGGACTGACGGTGTTCATGACCCGGCCGTGGCAGCTCATGGCGACCTGGGGCCTGCTGGTGGGCGTCGGGGTGGGCTCGATGTCCATGCCGTTCGTGGCCACCATCACCGGGCGCTGGTTCGTGAAGCATCGCGGCCTGGTGACCGGCGTGCTCACCGCCGCTGGCGCGACCGGGCAGCTGGTCTTCCTGCCGCTGATCGCGAGCCTGGCCCGCGATCACGGTTGGCGCACACCGTCTCTCGTGGTGTCGGCGACGGCGCTGGCGGTGGTGCCGCTGGTGCTGCTGTTCATCCGCGACTTCCCCAGCGACGCCGGGGTGCGGGCCTACGGCGCCGAACCGGGCAGCGGAGTCGGAGTGCGCACCTCGGCGCCGGGCGGCGCGGCCCGCGCGGTGACGGTGCTGGCGACCATTGTCCGCAAGCCCGTGTTCTGGCTGCTGGCAGGCGGTTTCGCCATCTGCGGGGCATCGACCAACGGCCTGATCGGCACCCACTTCGTGAGTGCCGCCCACGATCACGGCATGCCCGCCACCACCGCGGCCGGATTGCTGGCGACGGTGGGCATCTTCGATGTCGCCGGCACCATCGCCTCGGGCTGGCTCACCGACCGCGTGGACTCCCGCTACCTGCTGGTCGCCTACTACTCGCTGCGCGGCATCTCACTGCTGTTCCTGCCGATCCTCTTCGGACCCGACGTACACCCCAGCATGTGGGCCTTCATCATCTTCTACGGCCTCGACTGGATCGCCACCGTCCCGCCCACGGTCGCCCTGTGCCGCGCCCACTTCGGCGCGGACGGACCCGTCGCCTTCGGCTGGGTCTTCGCCTCCCACCAGATCGGCGCCGCCCTGGCCGCTTTCGGTGCGGGCGTCATCCGCGACGTGCAGGGCAGCTACACCTTGGCCTGGTTCATCGCGGGCGGGTTGTGCGGGCTGGCGGCCCTGCTGTCAGCGGGGATTCGCCCGCGCTAACCGTCGATTGCCTTGTGCGGCCCTGATTCCAGCGCCGCCTGATCGCGTCGTCCGTCCCAGCGGCTGGGCTCGTCCTTGGTGCGGGGCGGGCGGTCGTTGGCAATGAGGACCGCGATCCACGGCAGCGGGATGGAGACGCCGATGATCAGGAGCGACAGCCACCAGCTGTGCCACACGCTGTAGGCGACGGCCGCGCCGATCAGGCATGGAATGCGCAACGACATGATGGCGATGTACCGCCGCACCCGGTCGCGATGCTGTTGCTCGAGCGAGGGCGCGGCCTCGGTGATCAGCGCCGGATGCTGTTTCTCCTCGCCCGGGAAGTAGCCCTGCGACTGGCGCGGTGGTTTCGGGATGGAACCGGCGGGATGGAACTCGACGTCCGGGCGATCCTCACCGCTCATGCCGTCGGCCTGGGATTCGCCGTCACGCTGCATACCCCGAGTCTTCCACTACCGCGCGTCGGATGCACATGCCGCCTGGCATGATTGAACCGTGAGCGCAGACACCCTGGTCCGTCCGGACGAGACCACCGACGAGTCGACCGACAACGACACTCCCAAGGTCTTCCATTACGTCAAGAAGGAAAAGATCGCTGAGTCCGCGGTCATGGGCACCCACGTGGTAGCCCTCTGCGGCGAGGTCTTCCCGGTCACCCGTTCCGCCAAGCCGGGTTCCCCGGTCTGCCCGGACTGCAAGCGAATCTACGAAATGATGAAGCGGGACTGACCGGTCTGGTCGACAGGCATCCCGTGAACGGCTCGGCGCGATGACCACGGCACGTGAGGTTCCCGATCCGTGGTCAGGCTCGCGCAGCACTCCGCACTGGGTTCCCGCCCGCGGATTGGCCAATGGGCTGAATTCACACTCCTGGGCAGTCCTCGCCGACTTGGCCGAGTCGCAGGTCTACCGAGTGCTCTTCGCGCTGATCGACGCGGGCATCGCAGCCTACGTCCTGCCTGTGCGCACGACCGTGCTGGAGCGCGGTGATCCGGAGGTCGTGTGGCGGCTCTGGGTCGACATCCCGCGGTATCGCGCGGCGGAGGATTTGTTGATGGAGTTGCTGCGCTACGGCCGCTCTCGGCGCCGGCCGAAACCGGTGCAGGGCCGTCGTCGGCGTCGGCGAGTGCCCCTGGTTCGCAAGCCACAGTGAGCCCCCGGGGCGGCACGTAAAGCATCCACACACACCAGACCGTCGCGTGCGCGGCGCGCAATTCCGGCGGACTTGTTCAGGCTGCGGTGTCGGTGTGCGGCAGTGCGTCGAGGGATGGCAGCGGGCGCCCGCAGATCTCGTGCGCGTCGTCCGCGGAGAGTCCGAACATGCGCAGCAGGTCTTCGGTGATCTGATCGGTCGCCTCGGCGTCATCGCGTTCGGGCTGCTCGTGCAGGAGCTGGCCGAGGCAGATGGCGGCGCCGGTGACGATGGTCATGGCCAGCTCGGTATCGCGGACGTCGAATCGTCCGGCACGGACTCCGGCCTCGATATCGCGGCGGGCGCGGGGCGCGAGGCCCTTCTCGGAGCGCGCCAGCTGCAGGCCGTTGTTGATCAGGACCTTGCTGAGCATCGGGTTGCGCCGGTGCAGGCGCCCGGTGAGCCGGAAGCTCTGGGCGAAGACCTGCGCCGGGTCGTCGAGGTTTTCGCAGAGGGTGTCGAGCACGACGCCGTACAGATCGAGTGCTTCCTCGACAGCGGCCTCGAACAGTTCTTCCCGGGTTTGGAAGTGGTTGTAGAACGACCCCATCCCGACGTCGGCGGCCTGGGTGATCTCCAAGATCGGCACGCTGAGCTTGCCCGCCGCGAGGAACGATTGCGCCGCCCTCACGAGCGCCGCGCGGGTACGCGCCTTCCGGCGCTCCAGGCGATTGGGTTGCCCGGATTGCGTGACCATCGCTGTCCACCTCTTCCCTGACACCGTAGGCCGCCCAGCATAGCGCCTCGGGTCAGTTCTGACGAAATGCTCAGAAGGTCTTGACTGACTATCGGTTCGCGAGTGACGATATCGTCAGAACATGAAGGGAGCGGTCGATGAGCGGACATCACGACGTGCACAGCCGCCTGCACAGTGAGCAGGGCGCAGTGCGGGGTGAGCACCCCGGCCGTGCCCGCAATCCGGTGGTGAAGGTGCTCGATCTGGCCTGGCTGGAATTCGAGAAGCCCGACCTGGAGCGCGCCGAGATCTTTTCTCGCGCTTTCGGTTTCACCACCGCCACGCGGACATCCGAGGAATTGCACCTGCGCGGAACCGACGCCGGGTCGCCCTGCGTGCTGGTGCGGCGCGGTGACCGTTCCCGCTTCGTCGGTCCGGCTTTCCGGGCCGCCGAGACCGGCGATCTGCTGCGCCTGGGCGAGGAAACCGGTCGGCGGCCGCAGCCGCTGCCGGAGTCGCTCGGCGGGCTGGGTCTCGATCTGGTGGATCCGAGCGGGCTGCGGGTCCGAGTCGTCGCCGAAACCCGCGAACTGCCCGGGCTGCCCGCGCAGCAGACGCAGGTGTTCAACAGCGGACACGAGGTGCTGCGTATCAATGCCACTCAGCGGCCGCCCCGGGTTCCGGCGCGGGTGCAGCGCCTCGGCCATGTCGTCGTGCAGACCACCAGGTACCGGGAGACTCTCGACTGGTATCTGCGCTATCTGGGCCTGATCGTCAGCGACTTCCTCTTCTATCCGGGACAGCGGGAACGCGGGCCGGTGATGAGCTTCATTCGCTGCGATCGCGGCGCGACTCCGGCCGACCATCACACGCTGGCGCTCACCCTCGGGCCCTCCAACCGGTATGTGCACTCCGCCTATCAGGTCGCCGATCTGGATGCGCTCGCCGCCGGCGGTGAGTACCTCCTCGACCACGGTTATCAGCGGTCGTGGGGAATCGGACGCCACATTCAGGGCAGCCAGATCTTCGACTACTGGCGGGATCCCGACGGTTTCATGGTCGAGCATTTCAGTGACGGCGACATGTTCGACTGCACCCTCGAACCGGGCTGGGCGCCGATGAGCGCGTCGGGTCTGGCGCAGTGGGGGCCGCCCGCCACCAAGGATTTCCTGGGTCTCTCCCCTGGGAGGGAATCGCTCAGAGAAGTGCGCTCGATCCTCGACGCCCTGCGCGAGGACAACGAATTCGATCTCCGCCGCCTGCGCGGCCTGCTGAAAGTAGCCAACTCATGAGCATTTCCGTTCTCCGTACCGCGGACACCTGGTGGGTCCGGACACCCGCCGGTGCGGCGCGCATCGATACCGTCGCGACCACGACGCGCGAACTGCTGGCGGATCGGGCAGCGATCGCCGCGGCGGCCGCGAGCTCGGATCTTGTTCCGGTCGAAGGTCTTTCGCTGATCTCTCCGGTGACCGCACCGTGTCGAGTCGTCGCGCAGATGACGAACTTCGCATCCCACGTGAAGGACTCGGGGATGAACCCCGAGACCGTGCCGCTGACCTTCTTCCGCAAGAGCTCCGGATCGATCAGCGGCCCCTACGACGACGTGATCCGGCCCGCGCATGTCAAGCTGCTGGACTACGAGGTGGAGATCGGCCTGGTGTTCGGCCGCGAGATGCCGGTCGGCACCGAGATCGACGACGAGTCCCTCGGCGACTACATCGCGGGTCTGGTCGTGACGAACGACGTGTCTGCCCGGGACGTACAGCTGCCGAAAACCCAGTTCTACGAGGCGAAGTCGTACCCGACCTTCACGCCCGTCGGCCCCGCGCTGGTGCTGCTGGACGCCGATGAAATCAAGCGATTCACCGATCTGCGCCTGCGGTTGTGGGTGAACGGCCGAGTGCGCCAGGACATGACGGTCGCCGACATGATCTACCGGCCGGTCGAGACGCTGCGGGCCTTGAGCCGGTTCCAGCGCATGGATGCCGGGGACCTGCTGCTGACCGGAACTCCGATCGGCACCGCGCTCAGCGCTCCGCCGAAGCCGGTCGAGATCATCGCGTCGCTGCTGCCGCCCAAGGTGAAGTGGAAGCTGTTCTTCGAGGGCCAGGCCAAGAATCCGAAGTACCTCCAGGACGGCGATGTGATCGAGGCGACCATCGGCACCGACGATGGAGTCCTCGATCTGGGCCGCCAGCGCACGGTCGTGAGGTACGCGCGGTGACCGGGAACCCGACCCTCGAGACCGACGCCGAAGCCCTGCTGTGGCCGCGCTACACCGGTCCGGAGGACCTGAGCGTCATCGAATCGGTGCCCCTGGCCGAGCGCGGGCTGCCCGAGTCGACCTACGCACTGCTGGTGCGCGCCGCGACCCGGTGGCCGGACCGTACGGCCGTCACCGTGCTGTCCGATGCCTCGAGTTGGCGGGAACCGGTGCGGCGCACCTACTCCCAGTTGCTCGCCGAGGTGCACCGTTATGCCAACCTGCTGCATGCGCTCGGGGTGCGCCGCGGCGACGCGGTCGCCCTGATCGCGCCCAACTGCGCGGAGTTGATTCCCGCCACGCTGGCCGCGCAGCTGGCGGGCATCGCCGCACCGATCAATGGCGGCCTGTCGCAGGCGCATATCGCGGAGCTCCTGCACCGCTCCGGCGCTCGGGTGCTGATCGCCGCCGGCCCCGAACTCGCCGCCGACATCTGGGAGTCGGCATACGAACTCGCGTCCCAGGGTCTGCTGGATGCGGTGCTGGTGCTACGGCCGACCGCTGCCGCAACGGAGACCGTGCCGCTGCCTGTCGTCGACGGTGTGCGCATCGGCTGTCTCGATACCCTTGCAGCCGAACAGGACTGGACCGCTTTCGCCGGGGAGGCGCCCGCCGCAACGGATCTGGCGGCCCTGTTCCACACCGGCGGCACCACCGGTGTGCCGAAACTGGCCGCGCACCGCCAGTCCGGTGAGGTTGCCAATGCGTGGATGATCGCGGCCAACTCCCTGCTCGACGAGGATGCGGTGGTCTTCGCCGCGCTGCCGCTGTTCCATGTCAACGCGCTCGTCGTGACACTGCTCGCGCCCTTGTTCCGCGGCCAGTCGGTGGTCTGGGCCGGGCCGCTCGGATATCGGGACTTCGCTCTCTACGGCGAATTCTGGAATATCGTGGCGCACTACCGGATCGCGGCCATGAGCGCGGTGCCGACGGTGTACGCGGTGCTGGCGCAGTGCCCGATCGGCGCGGACATCTCTAGCCTGCGCTACGCGATGGTCGGCGCGTCCCCGCTGCCGGCCGCCGTGCGCGAGAACTTCCAGGCGCACACCGGGGTCACGCTGGTCGAGGGTTATGGCCTCACCGAGGCGACATGCGCGACCGCCCGCAGCTTCCCGGATCTGCCGCGTCCCGGCTCGGTCGGACAGCGCATGCCCTACCAGCAGGTCAAGGTTGTTCGCATGCCCGAGGACGGGGTCTGGACCGAACTCCCCGCCGGAGAGACCGGCATATTGGTGATCGGCGGGCCCACGGTCTTCGCCGGTTACGTGACCGGCCGCAGCGAGCACGGGCACCTGCTGGACGGGCTCGGTGCCGTGGTCGACGGGTGGCTGAGCACCGGCGATCTCGCGCATGTCGACGCAGTCGGATTCATTCATCTGCACGGTCGCGCAAAGGATCTCATCATTCGCGGCGGGCACAATCTCGATCCGGCGGTCATCGAGGACGCGCTCCTGTCCCACCCGCAGGTGACCTCGGCGGGCGCGGTCGGCCGCCCGGACGTGCACGCCGGGGAGGTACCCGTGGCCTATGTGACCCTGGTGCCCGGCGCGGAGGTGAGCGAGGCGGAGCTCGTCGCCTGGGCGGGGGAGCGGGTGCCCGAACGCGCCGCCGCCCCGAAAACCGTGACGGTGCTGGATGTCCTGCCGGTGACCGACGTCGGCAAGCCGTACAAGCTCGGCCTGCGCGCCGACGCCACTCGTCGCGAGGTACTGGATGCGCTGGCCGGAGTCGAGGCCGTACTCGGTGTCACCGCGCAGGTCGAGGACGGCGCGATCGTGACCGTCGTCGAGCTCGGCCCCGGGGCCGGCGAGGGGGCCGCCGAGGCGATTCTCGGTCGCTACGCGATCACCTGGAAGGTCGAGGTGCACCGATGAAGATCGTGTCGACCGTGCCGGCCGCGGTGCTCACCGTGGAGTTCCTGTCGTTCGGTGCGGCCAAGACGCTCGCCCTCGCGCCGATGCGGGAACGTGCCGCGCGTCTGGGCTACTCCACCGCCGCCTACCGGGGCATCGGAGCGCTCGAAATCGCCGGCGCGAGTGGGCTGCTGATCGGTCTGGCCCGGCCGCCGATCGGGATCGCCGCGGGAATCGGACTGGCACTGTTGATGATCGGTGCGGTGGGCGCACATGTCCGCAACGGCGACGGCGTGGCGGAGTACGTGCCCGCGGTGGTCACCGGACTGGTCACGCTCGGCTATCTGGCTGCGCTGTCCGGGGTTTCGCCGTGAGCACCGCGATGATCCCGGTGGTGATCGTCGGCGCGGGCCCGGCCGGTATCACCGCGGCCACGTTGCTCGCGCACCATGGGATCGACACTCTCGTGCTGGAGCGGTGGACCGATGTCTATCCGCAACCGCGGGCAGTGCACCTCGACGGCGAGATCCGCCGAATCCTGGAACGTCTGGGAGTCGGCCGGGAATTCGACGGGATCTCCCGGTCCGCCCTGGGGTTGCGGCTCATCGACCCGAGCGGGCGGGTGCTGGCCCAGTTCGATCGCGACCCGGCCGGTGGGCGCAGCGGGTATCCGGAGGCGAACCTGTTCGACCAGCCGGAGCTGGAGGCGATCCTGCGGGTCAACCTGAAGCTGTATCCGCGGGTGACCTTGCGTGGTGACGTCGAAGTCACCGCCATCGCCGAAGAATCGGGCTGTGTCCGGGTCGATTTCACCGATCGCGTGACCGGCGATACCGAATCCGTGTGTACGCGTTACGTATTGGGCTGCGATGGCGCGAACAGCGTTGTCCGCGGCGCGATCGGCGCACGCATGCGGAATCTGCGATTCGAGCAGCGCTGGCTGGTGGTGGACGTCGCCACGCCGCGGGATCTGGGGCAATGGGAAGGCGTGCACCAGGTGTGCGATCCGGCGCGCGCTGCCACCTTCATGCGCATCGGAAAAACCCGCTACCGCTGGGAATTCCGGCTCCGGCCCGGCGAGACCGTCGCCGACTTCGACGACCCGGGTCGGCTGCGCCCATTGCTCGACCCGTGGCTCGGCGGTGTTCCGGCGGCGGATCTCGAACTGATCCGCGTCGCGGAATACACCTTCCGTGCCCAGCTGGCCGACCGCTGGCGCCGAGGCCGGGTGTTCCTGCTCGGTGATGCCGCGCACCTCACCCCGCCGTTCATCGGCCAGGGCATGGGCGCGGGCCTGCGCGACGCGGCCAACCTCGCGTGGAAACTGGCGGGCGTGCTGCGCGGGGAACTCCCGGACGACGTGCTCGATACCTACGAGACGGAGCGGAAACCGCACGCACGGGCCATGATCCGGCTGGCCAAGCTCACCGGCGTCACCATGACCGACGGTGGCGAACTGAGCAACCGGCTGCGGAGTGTGCTGGCACCGCGCCTGCATCGGATCCCCGGCCTCACCCACATGATCACCAGCGGCGAATCCCCGCGCCTGCACCTCTCGGGTCCCGGGCGAGTGCCGCGCCTGCGCCGGCGGTTGACGGGCCGGCTGGTTCCCAACGCCCGGCTCGCCGACGGCCGCCGCCTCGACGAGGCCATGAACGGGCGCTACACCGTCATCACCGTGCGCGAGCCCGCGCCGCAGTGCCGAATCGTCGTCGAGCAGCGCGGCGGGTTCGTTGTCGTCGCGGAGCCGGGCACCGAGCTGCATCGTTGGGTGAGGCAGGGTCGCGCCGCCGCGGCTCTGGTCCGCCCGGACGGCACCGTCCAGTCCTGCGGAGACGTGCAGTCATTGTGCGCGGCATTGCCTTCTTTCCATCCGGGCGCACCGGCGCGAAGGTGACCAGCCGGTTGCTGACCATTGCAACGTTTATGAGGAAATCATCATCTGACGTGTTACCGTACCGATAGGTCTGTGATTGCTGGTCGGATGGTGTCTCCACGAGAGGACCCGCATGTCCCGCTATCTGTACGCACTCGGCCAGGTCGTTGTCCGCCGCCGCTGGTGGGTGCTGGCGATATGGATCGTGCTGCTGGCCGCCGCCATCGGATTCGCCGCCGCGACGGGCGGAAAAACCAACGACAATTTCACGGTTCCGGGCACCGAATCGCAGGACGCGGTCTCCTTGCTGCAGCAGCGGATGCCCGCTTTCTCGGGTGCGCAGATGCAGGTCGTGTTCGCGACGTCGAACCTGGCCAAGGTGACCGATCAACCGGTGACCGGAGAGATCGAGCAGATGATGGCCCAGTTGAAGGGGCTCCCGCAGGTCGCCGCGGTGGTCGACCCGTTCCAGGCCAAAGCGGTCTCACCGGATCAACACGTCGCGCTGGGCAGCGTGCAGTTCTCCGTCTCGGCCGGCGAGGTCGAGCAGTTCACCCTCGACCAGGTGACCCGGGTCGCCGACCAGGCGCGTGACACCGGTCTGCAGGTCGAGTTCTCCGGTGCCGTCTATCCGGGCTTCACCGCGGAGATCCCGCACACGCCCGAAATGCTCGGCGTCATCGCGGCCTTCGTCATTCTGCTGATCACCTTCGGCGCGGTGGTGGCGGCGGGACTGCCGATCATCACGGCGGCCGTCGGCGTGGGTATCGGTCTCGCCGGCATCCTGGGCATCGCCGCCTACACCGACGTGCCGTCGGCGGCGACCTCGCTGGCACTGATGCTGGGCCTGTCCTGCGGGATCGACTACGCGCTGTTCGTCCTCTCCCGGCATCGCCACCAGGTGGTGCTGGGAATGGCTGTGGCGGAGTCGATTCCGCTGGCGGTCGGGACCGCGGGCAGTTCGGTGGTGTTCGCGGCGGTGACCGTGATCATCGCGCTGTGCGGGCTGGCGGTCGCGAACATCCCGTTCCTCACCGTCATGGGCCTGACCGCCGCCGGTGCGGTCCTGGTGGCCATGCTCGTCGCGCTGACCCTGCTGCCCGCGCTGCTCAGCCTCGCCGGAGGCACGGTCGCCAAATTCATCTCGCCGCCGCTGCACCCGGGAAAGCCGGAGGAGGTGGCGCGCATCGCCGCCTACGAGCCCGAGCGCACCGCGGGCCACGCCTGGGGACGGTTCGTCACCCGCTTCCGGATTCCATTGCTGGTGCTGGGCATCGCGGTGCTGGTGGTGATCGCGCTTCCCGCCACCCGTATGAATCTCGGATTGCCCAGTGGCGCAACGCAATCGGAGTCCAGCACCGCCCGTAGGGCATATGACCTGGTGAGCCGGTCGTTCGGCCCCGGGTTCAACGGGGCGCTGCTGGTGGTGACCGACCTCTCGCACGCCACCGGCCCGGACGCGGCGCAGACCGTGATGGGCCGGCTGCAGCAGGAACCCGACGTCGCGGTGGTGCAGCCGGCGGGCACGGGCGACAACCTGGTCCTGATCCAGGTCGTGCCCAAGACAGGACCCGACGACAGCGCGACCGCCGATCTGGTCAACCGCCTGCGCGATGACCGTGCGACCATCGAGAGCGGCTCCGGGGCAACGTATCTGGTGGGCGGCACCACCGCGGCGAACATCGATACCTCACGCCGCTTGGGCGAGGCGCTGCCGGTCTTCCTCGTTGTCGTCGTGGGTCTGGCGCTGGTGCTGCTGACCATCGCCTTCCGGACCGTCCTGGTCCCGCTGTCCTCGATCGTCGGGTTCATCCTCTCGGTGTTCGCGGCCCTCGGCGCGCAGGTCGCCGTCTTTCAATGGGGATGGGGCGCAAGCCTTTTGCATGTCACCAAGGCGGAGACGCTGAGCTTCCTGCCGATCATCACCCTGGCCATCATCTTCGGGCTGTCGAGCGATTACCAGATCTTCGTGGTGTCCCGCATCAAGGAGGAGCACACCCGCACCGCGGACGCGACCGCCGCGGTGCGCAACGGGATCGCGCACTCGGCGCGCGTCGTCACGGCCGCGGCGCTGATCATGTTCGGCGTCTTCGTCGCCTTCGCCACCGTCGACAACCCGATCGTCAAACCGTTGGCGTTCACACTCGCGGTCGGTGTGCTCCTGGACGCCTTCATCGTCCGGCTGACCCTGGTGCCCGCGGTCATGGCCCTGATCGGCGATCGTATGTGGTACCACCCGCGGTGGTTCGCCCGCTATGTGCCCGACTTCGACATCGAAGGCGCCGAACTCGAACGCCGCTTCGCGGATGAGACCGAAACCGAAGTGCCGCGGGTGGTTACCAACTGATCGGAACACCGACTAGCCGAGCATGACGTGCTCCGTGGTCAAGAAGTACGAGGAGCGAGCGAGATCGATGAAGTTCTTCTCGTCATCCGCGAGCCGCTCGTTGGCCTGGATTCCGTCCGGGGTGGCGATGCCCGCGAGCATGGCCTGTTCCGAAGGGAACCACACTTCCACGATGCCGTCGTAGGGCTCGCCGGTACCGCGGGTGGCGGCGAGCAGGGCGTTCTGCGGAGAATCCAGGATGTGGCTCTGAACGTAGCGGTAGCCGCCTAGGATCTTGATCTGCTCTGCGGCGAAGGGGCCGTGGTGATTCAGCCAATAGTCGTGGAACTGTTCGGGCGTCAGGTCGGCCCGGCGGCGGAGGGCGCACGTCATCTTGATCGCATCGGCCGAGGTGTCCGCGGCTGCTGTGGGGAGGCCGGACGCCAGGGCGGCCGCGAGGCCCGCCGCCGTCGCGCCGACCATGAAAGCCCTTCTCGAACCGGCGTTTTCAGGGGAGTTCACTGTCATCTTCTCCGTTGTTGTGCGGGGATCCTTCAAGCGCCGCGTACGCGGTCGATGATTGCCAGTGGCCCGGCGGGTGCGGCGTTGCCGCGCCAGGCCACGTGCTGGTCGGGACGAATCAGAACGAGGTCGCGTTCGTAGAGGGCGCGGGCGTGCGGGTCGCGGACATCGACGATGTCGAGCGGCACCTTTCGTTCAGCGGCCGCGATCCGAAAGCCGTCGACGTCGTGATCCGCGAAGCGCAGCAGGGTGAAGCCGCGACCGAACAGGTCGAAGATGGCGGTGCCGTCGGCGAGGCGCACGCTCGGCGGCCGCGCTCCGGGCCAGGTGCCGGGCAGGTATTCGTCCATCCGCTGCCGCGGGGCCCGGTCCTCGGTGTCTCGGCACACGATGGGGGAGTGGTCGTAGCGGTAGCCGAGTTCGATTCCCAGCGCTTCGTTTTCGAGATTGCCCAGATCGCTGATCTCGCGGCCGATCCGCCGGCGGGTACGCGCGCCGAACCAGCGTTCGCTGTGCATGGTGGCGCGGGAGGTGGCCATGATGGCGCCGCGGACGACGGTGTGCCGGGCGGACGCCTCTCGGTTGCGGAGGGCGACGGGGCGGCGTTCCCGCTCGTACGCCGCGAGCAGGCGTGGTCCGCCCCATCCCTGCAACCGGGCCGCGAGCGCCCAGCCCAGCCCGACCGCATCGCCGACGCCGGTGTTCATGCCATAGCCGCCCGCGGGCGTCACCTGGTGGGCGGCATCACCGGCCAGCCAGACCCGGCCGCGGCCATAGGACTCGGCGACGGTCAGCCGGGGCGTCCAGGCATTGGCGACCAGCACGGTCATCTCGAACCGGTATCCGAGACAGCGGAATACGAATTCACGCGGGTCGATGCTGTCGGCGTCGGCGCCCATGCTCAGGGGAGCGTGCAGGGTCCAGGTGTCGCCGTCGTTCTGGGAGATGACGGTCCAGCCCTCGGGTGACTGCAGATGCCACACGGTGCCGAAGCGGGCGGCGATCTCGCGATCGGGAGTCGTGAAATGCACCAGGTAGAACCGGCCGTCCGGGGGCCGCTGCCCACCGGCCAGGAACGTCCGCGTGAGAGTCCTTGCGAGCCGGGGAATTCCGAGCTCCCGCACCAGCAGCCGGCGCAGGTCGATCTCGTCGAGACCGATCCCGAGGTGCCGCCGGACCCGGCTGCCCGCGCCGTCGCATCCCACCAGGTAGCGGGCGCGCACGGTGCGGCGTTCGCCGGTCCCGGACACCAGCTGGGCCGTGACGCCCTCCGTGTCCTCGGTGAAACTGTCCAGCGCCCAACCGTATTGCACCTCGACGTGCCGGGACCTGGCCTGCAGCTGGTCCCGAAGCGCGGGCTCGAGGATGATCTGGGACACGCGCATGGCCGGCTCCAGTGGGAGGGCGCCGTCGACGCGTCGGCCGATCGCCTCGAAGGACTCCTCGACACTCGGGTACTCGAACTTCGCCAGTTCCCATCCGACCGCATTGCTCGCCCAGACCACGGTGGTCCGATGATCGGGCGGCGTCGCCGCCTTGCGCAGGTCGTCGGCAATGCCGAGCCGCCGGTACAACTCCATGCTGCGGCTGTTGGTGATGTCCATCTTCGGATGCCGCGTGGTGGTCGAATTGCGCTCTACCAGAAGGGTTTCCACGCCATGGAAGTCGAGCTCCAGGGCCAGTGTCAGGCCTACCGGCCCCGCGCCGACCACGAGCACCGATGTGGTTTCGGTCATAGCCGTAGATTGAACAGTAGTGTTCAATTTGAGTCAAGAGCGTCTCGATAGTTTTGGGTTTGGCCCGCCTGGGACGGTTCTGTACTGTCGAGCTGGCGAAGGAGGGGTTATGAGTGCGACTCAGCGGCGGATCAACGCGGCGGCAATGCGGCTGTTCGCCGAGCGCGGCAGCGTGGACCTGACCATGAGCGAGCTGGCGACCGAAGCTGGTGTCGCCCGGGGCACGCTCTATCGCAATGTCGAATCCGTCGAGCAGCTCTTCCAGCAGGTCCGCGCCCAGCTCGCCTTCGAACTGCACAGTGCCAACGCGCAGGCGATGGACGCCCATGGTGACCTCGACCCGCCGCTGCGGCTGTCGACCGGTACCCGCATGATCGTGCGGATGGCGCACGAGAACCCCGCGGCGGGCCGCTTCGTCGTGCGGTTCGCGCTGACCGACGAGTCGCTGCGCGAGATGCTGACCGGCCCGCCGATGCGGGACGTGGCCGCCGGAATCGCCTCCGGCCGTTATGTCGTCGCACCCGGAATGGAGCTGAGTATCGCCTCCATGCTGATGGGTACCGTGGTCAGCGCCATGTGGATGGTGCTGGAGGGCCACCAGTCGTGGCGCGACGCGGCGGCGGGGGCCGCCGAACTCATCCTGTGCGCCCTGGGGGTTCCGCACGACGAGGCACGCCGGATCGCCGCAAGTCCGTTGCCGGCCACCGCCTTCGAAGTCTGATCGGGTCCCTCAACGGCTTGTGGCGGCTGGCATGTCACCTCATCTCCTGATCTAATCATTCAAATGTGATGAGACTATCAGTTGCCCGTGCATGATGCCAGGGCACCGGTCGGCAGTGCCGTAACGCTCGTAACGTGTGAGGCATGGGCGAATGCGTGGTGATCATCGGCGGGGATGCTGCGGGTATGGCGGCGGCTTCACAGGCGCGCAGGTTGAAGGGCGTAGGGGAGCTCGAGATCGTCGTTTTCGAGCGGGGGCATTTCACCTCGTACTCAGCGTGCGGGATCCCGTACTGGGTGGGCGGGGACGTCGGTGGGCCGGACGATCTCATCGCGCGGACGCCCGCCGAGCATCGGGCGCGGGACATCGATCTGCGGCTGGGAACCGAGGTCGTGGAGATCGATGTCGCCGGGCGGCGGGTGAGGTCTCGCGAGCTCGGCACCGGCCGGGAGAGCTGGACCGGCTACGACAAACTCGTGATAGCCACCGGTGCGACGCCGATCCGGCCCGCGCTGCCCGGCATCGACGCGGCCGGGGTGCACGGGGTGCAGACGCTCGACGATGGGCAGGCCCTCATCGCCACCCTCGAGTCGATCGCGGGCCGGCGGGCGGTGGTGGTGGGTGCGGGGTACATCGGTGTGGAGATGGCGGAGGCGCTGCTCCGGCGGGGATTCCAGGTCACCATGCTCAATCGCAGCGCCGAGCCCATGTCCACCCTCGACCCGGATATGGGTGTGCTGATCCGGAAGGCCATGCAGGGCATGGGGATTCAGGTCATCGACAATGCGGAGCTGACGGCTGTCCACACCGATGCGCAGGGCCGGGTCACCGGCGTCGCCACGGCTGATGCCGAATACCCCGCCGATGTGGTGGTTCTCGGTATCGGCGTCCGCCCCGCCACCGACCTCGCCCGTGCGGCCGGTCTCCCGCTGGGGGAGTCCGGTGGTCTGCTGACCGATCTCGCCATGCGGGTGCGTGGACACGAGAACATCTGGGCCGGCGGCGATTGCGTCGAGGTGCTCGACCTCGTCTCCGGCTCCGAACGCCACATCCCCCTCGGTACGCACGCCAACAAGCACGGCCAGGTCATCGGTTCCGGCGTCGGCGGCGACTACGCCATCTTCCCCGGCGTGGTGGGTACCGCCGTCAGCAAGGTGTGTGACCTGGAGGTCGCCCGCACCGGCCTGCGTGAACGCGACGCCCGCGCGGTCGGACTGCAATTCGTCACCGTCACCATCGAATCAACCAGCCGCTCCGGCTATTTCCCCGGCACCGCACCCATGACGGTGAAAATGCTCGCCGAGCGCCGCACCGGCCGCCTGCTCGGTGTCCAGATCGTCGGCCGCGAAGGGGCGGGCAAGCGCATCGACATCGCCGCCGTGGCTCTCACCGCCTGCCTCACCGTCGACCAGATCGTCGCGCTCGACCTCGGCTACGCCCCACCCTTCTCCCCGGTCTGGGACCCCATCCAGGTTGCCGCCCGCAAGGCCGTCACGGCGGTCCGCCGCGACGCCGTGGAGAGGAATCGCACGAAGTGAACCGACCTCCCGGATCGAAACAGCGCTCTGTTGCGCGGGGTCAGCCGTAGAGCTGGACGAAGCGGTCGAGGGAGCGTTCGACGTCGCCGCGGAGGGCGCGGGCCACGGCCGAGCCGATGGGACCGAAGAGGGGTGCGCCGCCGAGGGTGAAGTCGGCGGTGACCTTGGAGCCGGTGGGGCTGGGGGAGACGCGGAGTTCGATGCCGAATTTGGTGCCGCCGATGCCGGAACCGTTGAGGACCAGGCGGTTCGGGGGCTCGGCGGTTTCGACGGTCCAGGTGACGCGATTGCGGAAGCCTTTGACGGTGGCTACGCCGATCAGGCGGGTCCCGGGGGTGAGCGCGTCGGGGACAGGGCCGCGCCAGCCCTCGTGGAGGGTGAGCCACTTGTCGAGTTCGGGCAGGTCGGAGGCGTGCGACCAGGCCTTCTCGGGCGGGATCGGGACGTCTACGGAGACCTTCAACTTAGCCACGAACCAGATGGTATCTGTTACATGATGTAGCTCTAACGGTGGCGCCCTGTGCAGCCTGGGGACTGGCTGGGCGAGGTCGGGCACGCGGAAGCTGTCGGGCGTTGCATGTATCGCTACCCCTGCCAGTGGCACCGCCGGCCGATGCTCGAAGCCCTCGTCGACGAACCTGCCGATGCCCTGTTGCTCGGTCCCATCACCGAATTCGCGGGCCTCCAACTCGCCGAGGCAAAGGGCATACCGGCCATCGGGTTGCGGTTGTTCCCGCTGTCGGCGACAGCTCTGCATGCGCCGAGTTTGTTCGGCGGCAAGGACTTCGGGGGTTTCGGCAACCGCCTCTCTGCCGAGTTCGGGGCGTGGTTGTTCGACACCGTCTATCGTGAACCCGTCGCGGGCTTTCGGCGCGACCTGGGCCTGCCGAAGGTGTCCGTCAGGGAATTGCGCCGCCGCCGCACCGCGTCGGAATGGCCTGTGCTGCATGGATATTCACAGGCTGTTTCGCCACGTCCGGTGGACTGGCGGTCGGGTCTCGAGGTCACCGGCTATTGGTGGCCGCCGCGACCCGTCGACTGGGAGCCACCCGCCGAGCTGGTGGAGTTCCTCGAGGCCGGACCGCCCCCGGTGTTCGTCGGATTCGGCAGCACCACCGAAGGCATGTCGCGGCGGGCGGAATTCTCGGAGATCGTGAACGAGGCGCTGCGGCGGTACGGCGGGCGGGCAGTGGTGCAGGCGGGCCGGCTGCAATTGGACGTCGGTGGAGACAACCTGGCGGCCCACATCGCGGGAGAAGACGGTGCGGGCGCAGCGGTCAAAGCGATCGAGGCGCATCTCGGCACACGGTGATGTCGCCGATGAAGAAGAACTAGCTCCTGGCCGCCTCGTCCTCGCCGACCCCGCCGGGCTCTTCGCCGCCCAGCAACTCGTCCTGGATCGCCTCGAGCATGCAGGTGTTGTTGTCGAGCAGCCCCAGGATCTCGTCCAACCGGTCGTTCTTCATACAGCGATCGTCACCCGTGCTCGCCCCGGAGGCAACGTCGAGCCGGGACCCTGCTCGTTCGTGCTGTGAAGCCTTGGCTGTCAACGGCATCCGATTTCTTGAGTTGTAACTCAGTAAATGGCTATCCTGAGTCGGAACTCAGGAAAGGTTGGTCCGATGGCGAATCCGCTGTTGCTGGCTACACACATCACCATTGCGCTCGCGCTGACGATCCTCGTCGGGGTGCAGTGCACCGAGTTGGCGCGAATCCGGCTGGAACCCAGCGGGATTCGCGTTGATGGGGCCGTTCGGGCCGTGCGGCTCACACTGTTGTCGGTTCCGGTGTTCACGCTGCTGACTGTGATCACGGGGTTCGCGGTACTGGCGGACGGGGCGAAGGGTGGCCCGTGGATCGGGGCGGGGCTGGTGTCGACCGCTGTTATCGGGGCGAGCTCGGGGTGGACCCGGCGGCGATTGGCCAGGCCGGGGTCGCACCGGGCCGGCCATGGCGCGGGGGTGCTGTCTGCCGTCCAATGGGGCGTTCCCGCACAGACATTGGCCGCGGCCTTCCTGATGGCCGACCGGCCCGACAACCCCGCCATCGCCTTCGCGCCCGTCCTGGTCGCGATCGCGATCACGGCTGCCGCGTACTTCTCGGCGCGGCGCACCGAGGGTGAATCGGCCGAACCGGGCCTACGGGCTGGATCACAGTGACCGCGACTCGGGCGCGGGCGGCGGGTCCTGCGGTTTCGATGCGGTGGGCGCCGGGTCCGCAGGCCGGGACTGTTTGCGGGCGTTCCACCAGTGGCGGAACTGCGCCAGCCGGGTGGCGCGGGCGGGCCAGAATTCCTCGACGCTGGCATTGAATTCGGCGCCGAGGATGATGGCGAAACCCAGGAAGAACGTGAACAGCAGGAAGGCGATGGGGGTCGCCAGCGCGCCGTAGGAGATGCCGGTCCGGGTCACCCACGCCAGGTAGCGGCGCAGGCCCTCGCTGGCCGCCATGAAGAACACACCGGCGACCAGCGCACCGCCGAAGAGCCGATGCCAGGGGAGGGTGCGGTGGAGGGCGGTCTTGTAGAGGAAGGTGAGGCCGATGATCAGCAGCAGGCCGGTGCCGGGGTAGTAGAAGGCGTCGATGAGCCGCAGGCCCGGCTCGCGCCAGCCGTGGGGGAGGGCCCGCCCGATGAGGGTGGGGCCCACGGCGATCAGCGGCAGGATGAGCACCGCGATCACGAGGAAGCCGACATAGAGCAGCAGCGCGAAGATTCGCTGCCAGACCGGATGGCGGGCGGTGGCCTGGCCGTGCGCGGCGGTGATGGCGTCGACGAAGGTTGCCATGGCCGAGGAGCCGGCCCACAGCGACAGCACGAAGCCGACGGACACCACCCCGCCGTGGCCGCGCTGCAGCACGTCGTTGACGGTCGGCTGGACCAGACTGTCGACCACGTTGGGGCTGAACGCCTTCCGCGCGAAGCTGACGATCTTGGACTGCACGATGTTCACCGTGTTCGGGCCGAACCAGTGCCCGACATAGCCGAGGCTGCCGAGCAGCCCCAGCAGCAGCGGGGCCAGCGAGAGCGTCTGCCAGAAGGCGGCCGCCGCGGATTTGGTGAAGATCGCGTCGTTCCACGCCTTCGTCGCGACGTGGACGACGAGTTGCCGGATGCGGCCCCAGCGGGTGGCGGCGAGCACAACGGACGCCGTCGGCGCCGACGCGTCGGCGTGTTGCGGAGATTCGTCGTGCACGTTCATCGTGGCCTAAGCATCGCCTACCAGCGCTTCGAATGGGACCGGACCCGCGATGTGGTGTGCGGCACTCCGCAGGGCTGTGTCGGATTGGAAAGCTGTCGGGTTCGATCGCTACTCTCTACCGAGTGACTTCGGGTGGTGGCGGTTCCTTACGTGCATGGCAGCGCAGAGCACTGACCAAGTATCTGACCACCAAGCCACGGGACTTTCTGGCCGTCGCGACCCCGGGTGCGGGTAAGACCACCTTCGCGCTGCGGGTAGCCGCCGAGCTGCTCAACGACCGTACGGTCGACCAGGTGACGGTGGTCGCACCCACCGAGCATCTCAAGCACCAGTGGGCTGCGTCGGCCGCGCGCAACGGGATTCAGCTGGATTCGAACTTCTCCAACTCGACCGGTTCCACCTCGTCCGACTACCACGGCGTGGTGGTCACCTACGCGCAGATCGCGTCGCATCCGTTCAAGCACCGGGTGCGCACCGAGAACCGCCGCACGCTGGTGATCATGGACGAGATCCACCACGCCGGTGACGCCAAGAGCTGGGGTGAGGCGGTCGAGGAGGCGTTCGGTGACGCCACCCGCCGGCTGGCGCTGACCGGTACCCCGTTCCGCAGCGACGACTCCAAGATCCCGTTCATCACCTACGAGGCCGACGAGTCCGGTTTCGAGAAGTCGCGCGCCGACCACACCTACGGCTACTCCGAGGCGCTCGCCGACGGCGTGGTCAGGCCCGTGGTCTTCCTCGCCTACTCCGGTGAGGCGCACTGGCGGGACAGCGCGGGCGAGGAGTACTCCGCCCGCCTGGGCGAGCCCCTCAATGCCGAGCAGACCGCCCGCGCCTGGCGCACCGCCCTCGACCCGGCCGGCGACTGGATGTCGAAGGTGCTCACCGCCGCCGACACCCGCCTGCGCCAGCTGCGCGCCACCGGCATGCCCGACGCGGGCGGCCTGGTGATCGCCACCGACCAGGAGAAGGCGCGCGACTACGCCGAACTGCTGGAACACATTTCGGGCACCAAGCCGACCATCGTGCTGTCCGACGATCCGGACTCCTCCGACCGCATCGGCGAGTTCAGCGAGAACACCGACCCGTGGATGGTCGCGGTGCGCATGGTGTCCGAGGGCGTCGACGTGCCGCGCCTCGCGGTCGGCGTGTATGCCACCAGCGCCTCGACCCCGCTGTACTTCGCGCAGGCCATCGGCCGTTTCGTGCGTGCCCGCAAGACCGGTGAGACCGCCAGCGTCTTCGTGCCCTCGGTGCCGGTGCTGCTGGATCTGGCCGCCCAGCTGGAACTGCAGCGCGACCATGTGATCGGCAAGCCGCATCGCGAGGCGAACGCGCTCGAGGACGAACTGCTCATCGACGCCAACCGGCAGAAGGACGAGCCGGGCGAGGAGGAGAAGAAGTTCGTCGCCCTGGCCGCCGACGCCGAGCTCGACCAGGTCATCTACGACGGCGACTCCTTCGGCACCGCCACGTTCTCCGGCAGTGACGAGGAGGCCGACTACCTCGGCATCCCCGGCCTGCTCGACGCCGACCAGATGCGCGCCCTGCTGCGCGAACGCCAGTCCCGTCAGCTCCAGGAACGCAGCGCCGCCGCCGAGGCTCGCCCCTCGGGCGCCGGCGTGGAGGCCGCCGTAGAACGCGCCGCCACCTCGGACCGCCTGTCCGAGCTGCGCCGCGAACTGAACAGCCTGGTCGCCATGCACCACCACCGCACCGGTAAACCGCACGGCGTCATCCACGGCGACCTGCGCCGCGAATGCGGCGGCCCCCCAACCGCTCTCGCCACCGCCGACCAGCTCTCCCAGCGCATCGCGGCCCTGCGTCGGATCTGACCGGCGCGGACTACACCACCTGCAGCTCGACCTCGACCGGGTCGCCCGCGTTCAACCCCTCGGCGACGCGGACGGCCTTCTTCACCGGCAGCACATAGGTTCCGCGCTTGCCGTCGGGAAAGATCGAGGTCGACCATCGGCTGCCGCCGACCGCGACTTTCACCTTCACCGAGCCGAATCCGGAGGCGGTGTGCCCGAAACGCTCCTCGATCTCGTCGGCGACCGACTCGGGCAGACTCACGAAATGCCAGGAGGCCTGTGCTTCCCATTCCCAGAGTTCGGCGGTGAACGCGTACGTGGAGATCGCCATGGCCCGACGGTAGCCGCCGGGTCCGACAAGGTAGGCCGGGGTCAGCGGGTGAAGCAGCGGGCAGGGGAGACGCCCACCTCATGCCGTCGCCCGCCCAGCAGGACGACCTGTTCGCCGAGGCCTTCCGCGTCCTGCGCCCGGGCGGCGTCTTCGCCGGCAGCGACGGCTTGGACCGGTCGGTCGCAGCGGCTGTCAGCCGAAGTAGACCGCCGGATCGAGTGCGTCGATAGGCGTCCAGCGGGGGACCGACACCGGGGTGTCGGTGTCCGTGGCGGGCGGAGCGCTCCGATAGCCCTGGAGATCCAAGGCGAGCCAGGGATTTTCGTCGATCAGGCGGACCACCGCGTAGCAGGTGGCGAGCATGTGGAGGCAGCGGGCGTTGCGGGCGCGGCAGGAGCAGTCGGTGCTCGCGAGGATGGGCGTCACCGAGATCCCCGCGGCGATGACCGCGGCGTGCAGATCGTCGCCGAGGGTGAGGGTGTCGGCGGGCACCACGGCGGCGATGGCGTCGATGGCGGCGCGCGGGAGCGATGTCAGCTCCAGGTGCGTCACCGACGCTTCCGACCCGCGATGAATGTGCGCCCGCACCACGGTGCCCTGGATCTCGGTCCGGACGCCGTTGTTGCGGGCGATGCTGCGCGCGCGGGGGAGCAGCGGCTCGGGTTTGGTGAGGCTGAGCGGTTCCGCCAGCCGCACCCAGTCCTTGCCCCACGCCGTGTACCCGAATTCGTTGTCCGCCATCTCAGTTTCTCCGCTTCCGGCGCAGCAGCTTCAGCAGTCGTTCGTCGTCCAGTCGCGCCAGCTCCGCGACTCCGGCCGCGTCGCTGAGGTCGGTGAGCGCCGACTTGCGGTCGTGCATGCCCGCGATGTGCTCCTCGATGGTGGTGCCCGAGGTCAGCGTGGTGACGGTGACGGTGCGGGTCTGCCCGATGCGATGCGCGCGATCCGACGCCTGCGCCTCCACCGCCGGATTCCACCAGCGGTCGAAATGGATGACGTCGGCGGCCCGCGTGAGCGTCAGCCCGGTACCCGCTGCCCGCAGGCTGAGCACCAATATGGGTGGGCCGTCCGGTGATTGGAAGTCCGCGACGATCTCCCCGCGCTGCTGCTGGTCGAGCCCGCCGTGGAAGAACGGCACCCGCACCCCGAATTCCTCGGCGCAGTGCCGGACCAGCAGTTCACCGGTCTTGCGGTACTGGGTGAACACCAGGGTGGGCGCGTCCACGTCGAGGTTGTTGGCCAGAATGTCGGAGCAGACGTCGAATTTCCCGGAGCGCCCGGCCAATTCGTCCAGCTCCCCGGTGATCAGCCCCGGGTGGTTGCACACCTGCTTGAGTTCGGTCAGCACCGCCAGCACCCGCGTGTGCCGCTGCGCCCCGGTCCCGAACCCGGCCGTCTCGGCCCGATCGAGCAGCCGGTCGTAGAGCTGCTCCTGCTCCGCGCTCAGATCGCACACCAGATCGCAGTGGATCTTGGCCGGCAGCGCGGCGGCCACCTGGGATTTGCGGCGGCCCAGCACGATCGGCTCGACGGCGTCCCGCAGCCGCAGCACCGCGCTCGCCGATCCCTCGCTGATCGGCCGCACGAACCGCCGCCGGAACTGCGCCCGGTGCGTGAACTCCTGCGGCGTGATCAGATTCAGCAGCGCCCACAGCTCGTCGAGGTGATTCTCCACCGGCGTACCGGTCAGCGCGATCCGCGCCTCGGCCGGAATCGCCCGCGCCGCCTTCGCGACCTGCGTGTGCGGATTCTTCAGCACCTGCGCCTCGTCGAAAATCACGGTGGCCCACCGCTGCCCGGCCAGCGCGGCGCCGTGCCCGCGCAGGGTCGGATACCCGGTCACCACAATCGTTCCCGGCTCGGTCTCCGGCGCGGGCCCGCCCCGCCAGGCCACCGCGCGCAGTCCGGGCGCGAATCGCTCGATCTCGTGCGCCCAGTTGCCCACGAGTGATGTTGGACACACCACGAGTTGTGGCCCGTCCCCGGCCTTCCCGAGCAGGTACCCGATGGCCTGCACCGTCTTGCCCAGGCCCATCTCGTCGGCCAGCACCGCGCCGCCGTGCGCGGCGGCGGTCTCGCGCAGCCAGGTGATGCCGCGCGCCTGATAGGGCCGCAGCTCGGCCTTCAATCCGGAGCGCAGTTCGGCGCCGAGCGCCACGGTGTCCCGCAGCGCCCGCAGGGTCCGCCCCGCCGAGACGACGGCGGTCCCGGTGGCATTCGGGACGGCGTGCGCGGCCACGGGCAGCCGCCGCGCCTCGACCTCCGTCTCGAGGGCCTCGCGGAGCAGATGTATAGATTCCCCGGGATTTTCGATAGCAAGCGTGCATAACCGTTCCGGTTCCACCAGAGCGCATTCCACGTCCGTGACGCCGATGCCGTCCCGGCCGGGAACGGCGAGGGCGAGGGTCTCCACCTCGCCCAGGTCTCGCGGCGCGCTACCGGTGGCGTGGCCGTTCCACGTCCAGAGCGCGACCATATGTCGATCCTGCAGGTAGGTGGCGTGTGAGGTCTGCGGCACCCGTCCGTTGTACCCGCCTGATCTCGCCGTGCGTACATGACGAATCTCGCGTTGCGTGCAACGGAATTCATGTGTCCCCGGCCACAGCTCAATTGATGTGTCGCTGGTCACATCCCGCGTCGAATGGTCCCGTACACAGCAGCAGCGGGGGGGACGCGGGTTGTTCTCCTCCGGGGTTTTTTTTGGGGGGGGTTACCTTTTTCGCGTGGTCCCCCAAAAAGGTGAAGCCCCCCCACATTCTCCCCCCGCGGGGGAGACGTT
>NZ_JBHZCS010000003.1:145063-166790 GCF_042755705.1 Nocardia sp. NPDC059154 | reverse complement strand
GTTTTTTTCCCCCCCCCCCACCCCCCCTCCCCCCTCCCCCCCCACCCACCCACCCCCCCCCCTCTCCCCCCCCCCCGCTGCCGGGTTTTCTGTTGGGAAGATTCAATTGTCGAGCGGGCTCTCGGAGAACGGTGACTCCCGATCGAGTCTCTCCGAGGTGGAGGAGCTGTTACAGCGCCGGTGCCGACTCCGTGTCGATCACGGCCTCGAGCTCACGAAGGCGATCCATGTGCTCGTTGGCGTGATGCTGGCAGAAGAGCAACTCTCCACCGGCAGGAAGGGTTGCGCGCACGCGCGCAGCCGCCCCGCAGCGGTCGCAACGATCGACCGCGGTCAGTGGGGTGCTTGTCAGGGTTCCTGGCATGACTCCTCCGTCCTGGCTCTGGGTGCCTCACGCACCGTTCGCCTGGTGTGGGGCCCGCGGTCCAATCCGCGAACCTCGCTACCGCTACTTCCCAGCAGTGGTTGTTGACTACTCTGTCAGACGTTCGGCGCGAGCACTTTGTTCCCGTGCAGTTTCCCGTGTGTTTTCTGTAACACGACCTGCGATTTCGCTGAAAGCGAACAGGTCCTGAGGACTGCCCGTGGGGACTTCGCAACCTCCCGTTCGAACACGCTGATCGAGTTGTCTACCCGGAGACTACCCGGGCACACCGACACTCACACTCCGATTGGTCTCTGTGGCTGGGACGCCAGCAAACCGTAATCAAGGCGGCTGGATTGGAGACCGGTCCGCTACCGGCCTGACCTCGGCCCCTGGCTGCGCACCGACACCGCGGTGGCACACCGGGTCACGGAGCCGTTCGCGCAGCGCGAACGGCGGATTCGCGCCCCGGGGCTCAGAACCAGGACTCGTCGAGTTCCAGCGTGGTGCGGTCGCCGGAGTCGAGCAGGTCGAATTGCGGTGTGGTGCGCGGAAGTTCCCAGCGGAAGAAGTACCGGGCGGCCAGCCGCTTCCCCTGCCGGAAGGTCTCCCACTCGGCCGCGTGCGGACGGTCCTGGGCGGACAGCGCGGTCGCGGTGACCGCCTGCTCGAGCCAGATCCAGGCCAGCACCACGTGGCCGAACGCCTCCAGATAGACCGCCGAATTGGCCAGGGCCGCCTCGGGATTGCCCGCGCGCCACAGGCCCGCCGTGGTGGCGGCCAGGCGGCCGGTGGCGGCCTCCAGGGCGGCGGCGTACCCGGCGAGCTCGGCGTCGCCGGTCGCGCGGGCGGCGGCGATGGTGGCGGCCATGGTCTCCAGCAGCGCGGCCAGGGCCGCGCCATTGTCCAGGGTGACCTGGCGGCCGAGCAGGTCCATGCTCTGAATGCCGTGGGTGCCTTCGTGAATCGGGTTGAGGCGGTTGTCGCGGTAGTGCTGTTCGACGTCGTAGTCGCGGGTGTAGCCGGCGCCGCCGTGGATCTGGATGGCCAGATCGTTGGCGGCCAGGCACCACTGGCTGGGCCAGGACTTGGCGATGGGGGTGAGGATGCGCAGCAGGGTGGCGGCGCGCGCCCGGTCGGATTCGCCTGCCGTGGTGCGGTGTTCGTCGATCAGTTTGCCGCAGTACAGCTGCAGCGCGAGTGCGCCTTCGGCATAGGACTTCTGGGCCAGCAGCATGCGCCGCACGTCCGGGTGCTCGATGATCGGCACCTGCGCGCCGCCGCGTGCGCTGACCGCGCGGCCCTGCGGGCGGGTGCGGGCATAGTCGAGGGACTTGAGGTAGCCGGTGTAACCCAGCGCGGTGGAGGCCAGGCCGACGCCGATGCGGGCCTCGTTCATCATCGTGAACATCTGGGCCAGACCGTGATTCGGCGCGCCCACCAGATAGCCGATCGCGCCCGGCTCCCCGCCGGGGGTGAAGTTGCCGTCGCCGAAGACGGGGGCGGTGTTGACGGTGCCGCGCCAGCCCATCTTGTGGTTGATGCCCGAGAGCACGACATCGTTGTGGACGGTCGGGTTGCCCTCGGCGTCGGGCAGGAACTTGGGGACCACGAACAGCGAGATGCCGCGGGTGCCCTCCGGTGCGCCCGGAGTGCGGGCCAGCACCAGGTGCACGATGTTCTCCGAGAGGTCGTGGTCGCCGCCGGAGATCCACATCTTGTGCCCGAACAGACGGTAGGAGCCGTCAGCGGCGGGCACGGCGCGGGTGGTGATGTCGGCCAGGCTGGATCCGGCCTGCGGCTCCGACAGGGCCATGGTGCCGAAGCTGCGACCCTCCAGCATCGGGCGCACGTAGGCGTCGATCTGCTCCGGGCTGCCGTGTGCGGCAAGCAGATTCGCATTGCCGGTGGTGAGCAGCACGTAGGCGGCGGTGCCGACATTGGCGGCGTGGAACCACGACATGCACGCGGTGTAGACAGAGTGCGGCAGCTGCATGCCGCCGGTCTCGTAATCCATTGCCGCGCCGATCATTCCAGCGTCGGCGAAGGCCTGCAGCGCCTTGCCGACCGCGGGGATGATGTGCACGCGCTCGCCGTCGAAGGTGGGCTCGTGCAGATCGTTCTCGCGATTGTGCGGCGCGAAGTAGGTGGTGGCCAGGTCCTGGCACAGCCGCAGCACCTGGTCGAAGGTGTCGCGGGAGTGGTCGGCGAACCGGTCGCGCGCCGTCAGCGACTCCACCTGCAGCCAGTCGTAGAGCAGGAACTCGAGGTCGCGGGCGGACATGATGCTGGACGGATTCATGGTTCCTCGAGCGGTCGGGTACGGGGAGTCGTACCTGCCGGTCTACCAGATGGCGCGGGACCGTCCGAGGGGCCGGGGGAGGATCGCCGGTCCAGGCTCAGGAACGCGCCATCGGCCGCTTCGCCCCCGCCCGGGTGGGCGTCAACGACATCTCCGTCCACGTGGCCCGGCCCGAACCGTTCTGAACCCGCGGCACTCACCTAGATTGGACGGGTGGGAATCGAACAGGACACGACGCCGACCCTGCTGCACATCTGCTCCCGGGCGGAATGGGAAAACGCCAGCGCCGCAGGCGAATACCGCGCCCCCTCGCTGGCCGAGGCCGGATTCATCCACCTCTCCGCGCCCTACCAGGCCCACCTGCCGGCCAATCGACTCTTCGCCGGCCGCACCGATCTCGTGCTGCTGCACCTGGATCCGGCCCGGCTCGGTTCCCCGGTGAAGTGGGAGCCCGGCGTGCCCACCGACCCGGACTCCATGACCTTCCCGCACCTGTACGGCCCGCTGCCGCTGACCGCGGTCGTCGAGGTCACCGATTTCCTGCCCGGCCCCGACGGATCGTTCGCGCCGCTCACCACGGAGTGACCCGGCGCGCCCGCACCGTGCGACTCGTGTGGGCGGGGTGCGCCGCAACGTAGCTCCCCGGGATTCGCACGGGTTGTCCTAATCTGGACTGCGTGAACGTCGATGTGACAGCGCTGCCCGGTATCGGTGTGCGGAAGGATTTCGAGGTCAGATCGGGACGGCGGATCGGGGTGGTGGCGCACCGGGACGGCGGCATCGATCTCATCGTGTCGCAGCGGGACGACCCGGACGCGTGCCAGGCCCAGGTGCCCCTGACGACCGACGAGGCGGCGGTCCTGGCCAATCTGCTGGGCGCGCCCCAGTTGGTGCAGCAGCTCAAGGAAGAACACTCGGACCTACCCGGGATCACCACCAGACAGCTCACCATCGGCGGCAATTCGCCCTACCGGGGACGCATGCTCGGGGAGACCGCCATGCGGACCCGGACCAAGGCCTCCATCGTGGCCATCATGCGGGCGGGGCAACTGCACCCGTCACCGGGACCTGATCAGGTGCTCGACTCCGGGGACGTGCTCGTCGTCGTCGGCACGCCGCACGGGCTGGACGCGGCCGCTCGCATTCTGGCCGACGGCTGACCCTGTGGATTCGACCGGTCTAGCCCTGTTCGAACTCGGCGCGATCTTGTTCGCGCTCGGCATGCTGGGGCGACTGGCCGCCCGCTTCGGCATGTCGCCGATTCCTCTCTACCTGCTCGGCGGCCTGGCCTTCGGCGAGGGCGGCATCGTGAAGATGCGCGCCGCCACCGAATTCGGGCACACGTCCGGCGAGATCGGCGTGGTGCTGCTGCTCCTGCTGCTCGGATTGGAGTACACCGCAGCCGAATTGGTGACCGGACTGCGCCGCTCCTGGCTGGCCGGTCTGGTCGACATCGTCGTCAATGCCACGCCGGGCGTGGTGGTGGCGCTGATCCTGGACTGGGGCGCGGTCGGCGCGGTCACCATGGGCGGCGTCACCTACATCTCGTCCTCCGGCATCGTCGCCAAGGTGCTCAACGACCTGGGCCGCCTCGGTAACCGCGAGACGCCGGTGGTGCTGTCCATCCTGGTGTTCGAGGATCTGGCCATGGCGGTGTACCTGCCGATCCTCACCATGATGCTGGCCGGGCTGAGCTTCGCCAGCGGGCTGCGCTCGCTGGCCATCGCGCTGGTGGCGATCACGGTGGTGCTCATCGTGGCGCTGCGCTACGGCCGCTACGTGTCGGCCATCGTGGACAGCAACGATCGGGAAGTGTTCCTGCTCAAGCTGCTCGGCGCGGCGCTGCTGGTGTCGGGCGCGGCCTCGGCGCTGAACGTGTCGGCGGCGGTGGGCGCGTTCCTGCTCGGTATCGCCATTTCCGGGTCCACCGCGCAGGAGGCGGCGAAGCTCCTCGAACCGCTGCGGGATCTGTTCGCGGCCCTCTTCTTCGTGGCCTTCGGGCTCAGCACCGATCCCCGGGCGATCCCGCCGGTGCTGGGCTGGGCGATCCTGCTGGCCTTCGTGACCACGCTGACCAAGCTCGGCACCGGCTGGTGGGCGGCGTCGCGCCAGGGCATCCGCCGGATGGGCCGGGCGCGCGCGGGTGCGGCGCTGGTGGCGCACGGCGAATTCTCCATCGTCATTGCCGGCCTCGCGGTTTCGCTGGGCGGCGTGAGCGGGCGGCTGGCCGCGCTGGCCTCGGCCTATGTGCTAATGATGGCGGTGCTCGGCCCGATCGCGGCGCGCCTCGTCGAGCCGGTCGTCCGGTTCGCCCAGCGTGGGCGCGGCCGCGTCGACCCCGTCCCCGGCTGAATCCCCGGCCGGGGCCGGATTCGCGGCCGCCCGGGCCGGCTTCGCCGCCGCCCTGCGCGCTTGCACCGCGACCAGGCGGTGGGAGAGCGCCACCGCGATCGCGCCCACCGTGAAACCGATGAGCAGCGCGAAGAAATGGCCGTAGTCGGTGAAGGTGCGGCCGTGCCAGACGCCGTAGGCGTACCAGACCACCATGGCCAGCGCCCACAGCCAGCGGGCCGGGCCGCGCAGCCGGAAGGTCAGCGCGGCCATCATGGCCGAGATGCCGTAGCTGGGGCCGACATCCGAGGCGAACGCCACCCGGGTCGGGATCAGCTGCTTGTCGAGCTTGTGGGCGATGCCGAGCACCGTGATCAGGGTGGCGCCGACATGACCGGTGGCCACCACCAGGATCCAGCGCAGCGACCCCAGCCAGCGCTCGGCCAGCGCCATCAGGGTGATGAGGATGAGAATGTCGCCCCAGGGGAAGCCGCCGTCGGTCCAGAAGGCGGAGGCCACCAGCACCTGGATCGGATCCTTCTGCATATTGCGCAGATTCGTGGAGGCGGAGAAGATCAGCCGCCGGCCCACGATGTCACTGGCCCCGCGCAGCGTCCACCAGGTGATGAACAGGGTGAAGGCGTAGGCGATGCACGCCGGGGTGACCGCCAGCAGATTCCGATAGGCCTGGACCGCGCGCCGCAACCGGTGCGGCTGCCGCCACCAGACACCGAGGGTGCGGAACCGCTCGCCGAGATCGACGGTGCGCAGCCAGGGCGACTGATAGGTGCCTGCCATGGCGCCATGGTATCCCGGGGCCACCGGCCGACCTCCGGGTCGCGGGGGAGGGGGCCGGTCCCGCGGCAGTCCGGCACGCGTAACGCGCAGTAATGCCGGGGGAAAGCGGTGGTTACCGACCGGCAATATGGGCCCGGACCATCGGGAGGGTGATCTTCCATCAGCGCCTGGGCGGCGGCACCTACACCTTCGACGGGCTGGTCGAACTGCTGGCCAAGGCCACACCGCGGCGCAGCGGGGACGAACTGGCCGGGTGCGCGGCGCACTCCGACGCCGAGCGGGCGGCGGCGCAGTGGGCGCTGGCCGAGGTGTCGCTGGGCGTCTTCCTGGAGGAACCGGTGGTGCCGTACGAGACCGACGAGGTCACGCGGTTGATCATCGACGGGCACGATCGCGGTGCGTTCCAGGCGATTTCGCATCTGACGGTGGGCGGGCTGCGGGACTGGCTGCTCGCGGTGGCCGCCCGGCCCGATGCCGCGGCCACCCTGCGGGCCGTCGCACCCGGGCTCACGCCCGAGATGGTCGCGGCTGTCAGCAAACTCATGCGCAATCAGGACCTGATCGCGGTCGCGCGGGCGGCCGAGGTGCGCTCCGGGTTCCGGACCAGCATCGGGGTGCCGGGCACACTCGCCACCCGATTGCAGCCCAACCATCCGACCGATGATCCGCGCGGAATCGCCGCGGCGGTGCTCGACGGGCTGCTGCTGGGGTGCGGGGACGCGGTGATCGGCATCAATCCGGCCACCGATTCGCCGCAGGCCACGGCGGATCTGCTGTACCTGCTCGACGAGGTGCGGCAGCGCTTCGAGATTCCGACGCAGTCGTGTGTGCTCTCGCATGTCACCACCACGCTGGGGCTCATCGAGGCGGGGGCGCCGGTGGATCTGGTGTTCCAGTCCATCGCGGGCACCCAGGGCGCGAACTCCGGCTTCGGTGTGACCATCTCGCTGCTGCGCGAGGCCAACGAGGCGGGCCGGTCGCTGCGTCGCGGGACCGTGGGCGACAACGTCATGTACCTGGAAACCGGTCAGGGCTCGGCGCTTTCGGCGGGCGCGCACCTGGGCGCCGAGGGCAAGCCGGTCGACCAGCAGACCCTCGAGGCCCGCGCCTACGCCATCGCCCGCGACCTGGACCCGTTCCTGATCAATACGGTGGTCGGTTTCATCGGCCCCGAATACCTCTACGACGGCAAGCAGATCATCCGCGCCGGCCTCGAGGACCACTTCTGCGGCAAGCTCCTCGGCCTCCCCATGGGCGTCGACGTCTGCTACACCAATCACGCCGAAGCCGACCAGGACGACATGGACACCCTGCTCACCCTGCTGGCCGCCGCGGGCTGCCCCTTCGTCATCGCGGTTCCCGGCACCGACGACGTCATGCTCGGCTACCAGAGCCTCGCCTACCACGACGCCCTCTATGCCCGCCAGATCCTCGATCTGCGCCCCGCCCCCGAATTCGCCGCCTGGCTCGAGGGTCTCGGCATGATGGACTCCACCGGCCGCATTCTCCCCATCGAGCCCCTGTCCTCCCCGCTGCGTGCGCTGGCTGCCAAGGGGGCGGCGTGAGCCCGATCGAACCCGTACGCCCGAACCGCCGCACCGACGATATTGCCGCGCAAGCGTTCTGGGACGGACTGCGGCGCAGTACGCAGGCGCGGATCGGGCTCGGGCGTACCGGGGACGCGCTGTCCACCGCGGAGGTGCTGGAGTTCCGGGCGGCCCATGCCGCGGCCCGGGATGCCGTGCACAGTCCGCTCGATATCGCGGTCCTGGCCGCCGAGGTGACGGGTCTCGGGCTCGGCGAGCCGGTGCATATGCGCAGCAGGGCGAGCGACCGCTCGGAGTACCTCCGGCGTCCGGATCTCGGGCGGCTGCCCGAAACCGATGAACCGGCGGTGCCACACAGCGGGGCTGACGTGGGTTTCGTTCTGGCAGATGGACTTTCGTCGAGGGCGCTCGCCGATCACGGGGTTCCGATGCTCGCGGCGTTGCTCGCGGCGTTCGAGGGGCGATACACGCTCGCTCCGCCGGTGATCGCCACGCAGGCCCGGGTGGCGCTGGGGGATCACATCGGTGCGGCGCTCGGTGTGCGGACGGTGCTGGTGTTGATCGGGGAGCGGCCCGGGCTCTCGGTCGCCGACAGTCTCGGGATCTATCTCACCCATTGCCCGCGACCCGGACGATCTGATTCCGAGCGGAACTGCATCTCGAATATCCGTCCGCCCGAAGGGCTCTCGTACGCGCGTGCGGCTCAGGTCGTCACGGGGTTGGTCGATGGTGCTCGTCGGCTCGGTAGGTCGGGGGTCGATCTGAAGGACACGTCGGCCAACCGCACGCTCACCGATGCTGGCGCGATCTCGGTGGAGGCGCCACGGCCCGTCGCGGGGGGCGGTGCGTGACCGGGCGAAACACTGAGCGGTGCGCGACCGATCGACGGGTGGAAACCATATTCGAGGAGGCGGGTGACCCATGTCCCTTGGTGTTTGTTTGGTCGGAGCGGGGTTGGGTGTGGCGGCGGCGCTGGTCGCGGTGCCAGTGGCGCAGGCGGACCCGGTCGCGGACGGATCGCCGTCCGTGCTGACCTTGACTCTGGCACAGGGCGATTCGCTGGAGAGCTCGTCGAGTCAGCAGACGGTGCTGCTGGCTTGTTCACCGGTGGTGGCGGGCACCCACCCGGCGGCCGCGCCGGCGTGTGACGAGCTGACCGCGGCCGGAGGCGATTTCGAGAAGCTGTCCGGCCATCCGATGCGGTTCTGCACCATGATCTACGACCCGGTGACCGTGGCGGCGGACGGCGTCTGGCGCGGCAGCCCGGTGAGTTACCGGCACACCTATGCCAACAAGTGCCAGGCCGAGAACCGCAGCACCTACGTCTTCGCGTTCTGACCGAATCCGCTGCCGCCCGGCCTCGCCGCCGGCGCGGGAAGTACTGTTCACCCGGGCTTGTGGCAGGCCGCTCGAACAGTGCCGACTCGGCGCGGAGCAGGAGGTACAGGCGGGATGCGACGATGGCGAGTGCTGCTGGCGCTGGCGGGAACCGCGGTGCTGGTGCCGTTCCTCGGGTTCACCGGCTATACGGTCGGTCGTGCGCGGCTTTCCCCGCGGCCGGGCGCGGACGTGGTGGTCGTGCTCGGTTGCCGGTTGCGCCACGATCGGGTTGCGCCGATGCTTGCCAGGCGGCTGAACCGGGCGCTCGAGGTGGTGGGGGAGGAACGCCATCGGGGGCGTACGCCGCTGCTGGTGGTGTCGGGCGGGCAGAGCGGACGCGAAATCGTGACCGAAGCCGAGGCGATGGCTGATTATCTTGTGACGCAGGGCATTCCGGGTGACCTCATCCTGCGCGAGAACCGGTCCCGCAATACCGAGGAGAATCTGCGGTTCACCGTCCGGGAGTTACGCGGGCGCGGCATCGATCCGGAGCAGGTGCGAATAACCGTGGTCACCAGTGACTTTCACGTGTTGCGGACGGCCGGGCTGGTCCGGCGGCTGGGGCTGCGCGCCCAGGTCACCGGCGCACGCACCTCCCGGCTGCTGACCCGAAAATCCTTCCTGAGGGAATTCGTCGCCGTCCTGGTGAAGCTGGGCCGGACCGGGTAGCGGTCGGTCACCGGCGCAGATCCAGCCGGCGCATGACGCGGTCCACCACATCGGGCGGCACCCCCGGTTCGCGCCGCGCGGCCAGCGCTTCGGCCCGGCCCGCCTCCAGCACATCATTGGTGATGGACCGCATCTTGGTGGTGAAGGCCAGTGTGCGATCGGTGTGCGTCCGGGGATTGTCCTCGGCGGCCTCCGGATCCGCCTGGGCCAGACGGCGTTCGAATCCCGTGCGCAGCCGATCGTAGACCTCTTCGGGCAGGTGCTCGGTCTCCGAGATCTCCTTGAGCCGGGCCAGTTCGGCCTCCAGCACCCGGGTCCAGAGCTGGCGTTCGAAGGCGCGCTCGGTGCCGGTGTCGGCGTGCACGCCGGTCGCCCGCACCACGGCGGGCAGGGTCGGGCCCTGTAGCAGCAGCGTGAACAGCACCACCGCGATGGCGGTGAACAGTATTTCGGTGCGGCCCGGGAACGGTTTTCCGCTGTCGGTGGTGAACGGCACGGCCAGGGCCAGCGCCACCGTGGCGACCCCGCGCATACCCGCCCACCAGGTCACCACGGTCTCGCGCCAGGTATGGGGCTCGTCCTTGTCGCGGGTGCGCCACCAGGATCGGAAGATCACGGTCGTGGTCAGCAGCCAGATCAGCCGCAACCCCACCACCACCGCGATGATCACCGCCGCCCCGCCGATGAAGCGCGGCCAGTCGGGTCCGGCGTCGCGCAGCACCGTGCTCAGCTCGAGTCCGATCAGCCCGAAAGCGAAACCGGTGACCAGCATTTCGGTGATCTCCCAGAAGGAGTCGCCGACCAGCCGGTAGTCGCTGTCGCTGAAATCGGTTGCGGCATGGGTGAGATACATCGAGCAGACCAGCACCGCCAGCACCGCCGACCCGCCCCGCGACTCCGAGAGCCCGTAGGCGGCGAACGGCAGCAGCAGGCCCAGCGCCACCCGCCACGGGGCCTCGTCCAGCCGCTGCATGAGTTTGCTTCCGGCCCAGCCGAACAGCAGCCCGACCACCGCCCCGACCAGCGCCGACACCAGGAAATCGCGGAATGCGCCCCAGGCCGAGAAGGAACCGGTCACCACGGCCTGAATTGCCGCCGTGTAGAGGACGATCGCGGTCACGTCGTTGAACAGGCCCTCGCCCTCGAGCACCGCGACCAGACGCCGGGGCAGGCCCAGCTTGCCGGCCAGCGCCGAGACCGCCACGGGATCCGGTGGCGCGACCAGGGCGCCGAGCGCCACCGCGGCACCGATCGGCACGGCCGGATACCAGAGGTGAAAGGCCCAGGCCACGGCCGCCGTGGTCACGATGACCAGTACCACCGCGCGCAGGCTGATGGCCACCCAGTTCTCGGCGAACTGCCGCCAGGAGGTGCGCCGCGCAGCCGCGTACAGCAGGGGCGGCAGCACCAGCGGCAGGATGAGTTCGGGATCGATCTCGATATTCGGCACCTGCGGAATCAGGGCCAGCACCACGCCGAAGGCGGTCATGAGGACCGCTGGGGCCTGGCCCAGCCGCCTTCCGAGCGGCTGGGCCAGGATGGTCGCGAACAGGACCGCGAAGATCAACTCCAGCTGGTGGTGCTCCACGGCAGTCAGTTTGCTGCCGATGTGCCCCAAAGTCGAACACCGGAACCGGATTCTCAGCGAACCGGGTCGGCAATTCTCAGCCTGCCCGGTTGAGAATGGAGATTGCCCACAGTCGGGCGGTTCGGCTATGAGTAGCGGGTACTGCGCTGCGGCGGAACCGGATTCCGGTCGGGGCGCGCCGCCGGGCCGCCGGCCGCCGGGTAGAACTGGTCCGAACGCCAGTCGCCGGGCGAGGACATCTCGTGGCGGCCGGGTGCCTGATAGTCGGCGGCCGGTGCGTACAGGCCCGCAGTCCGGTAGTCGCGGGGACCGGGTTCCTCCTGGCCCGAGCCGCGCGTGTCGGCGACCGCCGAGGCCGCCCGCAGCGACCAGCCGGCGCGCGCAGCCGGTTCGGGCCGTTCCGGTTCGGGCATCATGGAGCGTTCGTCCACCTCGGTGAGGCCGACGTGAATGAGCAGGACGAGCGTCACCATGCTGACGCTGATCATCAGCGGGGCGAGCAATTCCATCGGGCCCGCGCCATGCGGGGTGGCCGGATTGTCCATATGGTGCGCGCTCATCGAGGCCATGCCCGTGTAGTGCATGCCGCAGACCGCGACACCCATGATCAGGGCCGCGCCGATGGTGGCCCAGATACCGGTGATGACCAGCGTGAACCACAGCGCCACGGTGGCCGCGACCACCGCGATCACCATGGACAGCGTGACGATGCCGGCGTTGTAGTCGATCATGGCGTCCGACCGCATGGCGTACATGCCCGAGTAGTGCATGGCGCCGACGCCCAGCCCGGTGACCGCGCCGCCCGCGAACAGTGACAAGCGGCCGAATGGCTCGCGGGCCACGATGAACAGGCCCATCCACACCACGGTGACCGAGATGACGGCGCTGAGCAGGGTCAGCGGCACGTTGTACTTGACCACCGCACCGCGGATGGTGAAGCCCAGCATGGCGACGAAGTGCATCACCCAGATGCCGGTGCCGCCGATGGCCACGGCCGCGGAGATGAGCCAGCCGCTGCGTCCGTCCCCGGACCGGGCGCGTGCCGTACACCGCAGACCCAGCAGGGATCCGGTGACGGACATGATGTAGGCCAGTACGGGGGTGATCCAACCGTAGCTGAAGTGGTGAATTTCCAGCACTCGAACTCCATTGCCAGAGCAGGGGTTTCGCAATCGCTGAGGCGACGACGGCACACTACCGGGCAAGGTTCGGATTGGGAAATTGAAAGGGAATGTTTCATTCAAATTGCTGCCGGCTGGGACGTCTCTGCTGGATCAGCAATCTGCGAGCCTTCTGAATGTCATGTGCGCGTTGGACTTTGGACATCCGAGGGTGGTGATCCGCATGTGCCACCCGCTCGGCAGGCGGACGGCACATGTGCGGCAGCTATCACTCGGCACCCAAGTCGGCGAACATCTTTCGCTTCATGGCGGGCACCGCGTTGGCGGTGCGGAAGACGAGTTTGCCGGCGCCACGCGCGAACCGGCTGTCGGACACCGACTGGGTGGCCGCGGTCAGCGAGGTTCGCACCGCCGCGAAGCCGTAGTCGATCATGTCCGTTTCGTATCGGTGGATGCCCTCGAGCAGTCCGAGCTCACGGCGTTCGGCGGCCACCAGCGCGCGGCACAGCCCCCGGGCGTCGCGCAGTGCGGTATTCGCGCCGATACCGGCGAACGGGGTCATGCTGTGCACCGCATCGCCGAGCAGCGTGACATTCGTGGTCTGCCAGGCCGGGATCGGGACCGAGGTCTTGATCGGCAGCAGGGTGGCGGTCTCCGGATCGGAATCGGCGACCAGCGCCCGCAATTCGGGCGCCCACCCGGTGGTCATGCGCACCGCCAGGTCGTGCAGGCCGACGGGTGAGAGCGCCTCCAGATCGGCGCCGTAGCGTTCGCGTTTGGCCGCGAAGGCCCAGAAGACGTACGGCTGGGTGTTGTCGAGGAGTAGCCCGGGCTCGAGACCGGGCTGGTTCCCGGCGATGCGTTCCGCGCCGACGGGAATGTCGAATTCGTGTGGGGCGAGGAACATTCCGCAGCCGCTGGGCGGGATGACGCTGAGCGGATTGCGCAGCAGCCGGCCGTCCAGGCGAGCCCGCGATTCCGGCGTCAGGGCGTATTTGCCTGCGATGGTGACGATTCCGGTGTCCACGCGCTCGGCGTGCGGGAGGTATTGCGCCCGTACCCGGGAGGTGCCGCCGTCCGCGCCGATCAGGACATCACCGATCTCGGAGTCGCCGTTGCCGAAATGGGCCCGGATCCGGCCGTCGGGCAGGCGCTCATAGCGGTCGAACATGCTGCCGTAGTGCACGACGTCGCCCAGCTCGGCGAGCAGCAGCTGCCGCAGGGTGATCCGGCTGATGCCGTAGTGCCCGCCGGCGGTGTGCTCACCCTCCTCCGGATCGATCTGGAGCAGTTCCCGCAATTGTTCCGTGACGAAACCGAACCCGTTGCCGCCCTTGCCCGCACACGCGACGAAGGTCGAATACAGCTCCGGCGACAGCAGTTCCGCCAGGGCATTGCTGCCGTGCGGGTTGATGTGGATGCGGAAACCCTGCAGCCGGTCGGTGCGCTGGGTTTCGCGTTCGTGCACGCTGACGCTCACGCCGGCGCGGCGCAGGCCGTTGGCGAGCGCCAGCCCGCCGATGCCGCCGCCGGCGATGATCACGTGCAGGGGTGTGTTGGTGGCCATGGCAATTGGTCCTCTCCTGAGGTCAGATCCGGCTCCAGCCGAATCGGCCCGGGCGTTTGCGGCTCGCCCGCTGCTGCTGGTGTGCTCCCGCCGCGGCCCAGGCCTCGATCATGCGATCGAGCAGCCGGGTGAGCGTGTCGACATCCTCGGCGGACCAGTCGGCGATCACCTCGCCGAAGACCTGGTCGCCGATCTCCAGGAACTGCGCGAGCTCGGCCCGCCCCGCCTCGGTGGCCTCGACCAGCACCGCCCGCCGATCCGCCGGATCGGGGGAGGTGCTGACCAGCCCGGAGTCGATCAGCGCCTGGATATGCCGGGTGATGGAAGACGGCAACGCGTCCAGGCATTCGGCGATCTCCCCGGCCCGCAGCGGCCCGGACTCGACCGCGCACTGCAGCACGCCGACCCGGACCGGGTCGTAGGCGCGAGAAGTGCCCTGCCGCATGGCTTCCGCGAATCGTGCGGTGCTGCGGGCCAGTCGCGAAACCTGGTCTTTGTTTGCTTCCATGAATCAACTATAAAAGTTGATTCCGTGAAACAAAAGAATGTGGCGGAAAACGGACACTCAGCGGCGTGTGCGGTGGCCCGCGCCTCGCTACCGTCGAACCCGCGGATCGGCGTAACCTGCGCACCACCCGCGCTGCTTCGAAAGCCCAGATGGCCCGCACGGCCTCAGCTTGACTGGGAGGGCCTCTGCCTGACTGGGACGGTCTGAGCCCGACTCGGACGGGTCTGCCTGGCTCGGACTGGCTGTGCCTGAGTCGCGCAGTAACTGGCTCACAATGCCCACTCAGTGGGCGGCAGCGTGTCGTTGGCGATCCCCGGGGGCGCGGAGCGGCCATCATGGTGAGCGACCGAACCCGGGCATTCCGGGCGCGCCACCACTTCGCCCACAGGAGGCAGCCATGAGCGATCACGAAGTCAAGATGATCATCCTGTCCACCGACAACCTCGACGAATCCATCGATTTCTACACCGAAACCCTCGGTATGCCCCTGAAGTTCCGCGACGGCGCCCATTTCGCCGCCCTCGGCGGCGGCCCCATCACCCTCGCCCTGGCCACCGCGGTCGACCACCCCATCCACGGCCAGATCGTCGTCGGCATCAAGACCGCCGACGTGGACGCCGCCGCCAAGGCCATCGAGGCCAGCGGTGGTGGCATCGTCAAGGGCCCCTACGACGATGCCCACGAACGCCGCGCCGTCGTCTACGACAACAAAGGCAACGGCTTGGTCTTCTACAGCCCCCTGTCCCGATGACCAACCCCCGAATCACCGTCGAACCTGTCGTCGACCACGAATACCGAGTCCTGGTCGACGACGGCACCGACTCCGCCGAATCCCAATTCATAGTCGCCCCGGACGTTCTCGCCGACCTCGGCGTCGCCGCAGCCGACGAGCACCGTGTCGTAGAACTGACCGCCGCCTTCCTGATCGACCACCAGCCGATCATCGACTTCCCCCAACTGGTCTACCTCGACGAGGTCGCCGCCGCCTTCGACGACTACCGCCCCGAGCTCCAACGCCGCCTCGGCTAGCCTCCTGTCGGCCTACGGTTTCCGGCGCGAGCGTGTGTGGAAGCCGCTCGCCGCTGGTCCGCCGACAGCACCTGGGATCGAGTACCAAACGCGTTGATCGCTCTGGCCGACGCTGGCGGCGACCTGGATCGAGACGACCCGTCGACCGTCCGGGCAGATCAATACGCCACTGGCGTCGACGCCCACCCGGTGACCGGGGCTATGACCGTCCCGACTGCACCATCGAGCGCGCAGCTGGCTGCTCACCACATATCACGTTGCAGCTCAAAAGATTTCAGACAGCTGGTGGTTCAGGCGCGAGGTACAGCTGCGAGGAATGCGCCGCGGGAGAGGCGGCGGTAAGCAGCGGTCCTGCCACGGAATCCGTTGAACGTCACGGAGGTTGGGTAAGTGGCATGGCGAAGGTCGGCTATTGCCGCGTCGTCGGGCAGGGCTGCTGCCGCGGCGGCGAAGGATCCTGCCCCTATGGTGGACCGATGACGTCGGTCAAACAGATCCAGGTCACCTTCGACTGCGCAGAGCCTGAGCGTGTCGCTCGCTTCTGGTGCGATGTGCTGGGGTACGTCATTCCGCCGCCACCGGAGGGGTTTGCCAGTTGGGACGATTTCAATTCCTCACTGCCGCCTGAGCATCAGGGTTCAGCGTTCGCGTGTGTTGATCCGTCAGGTGTGGGCCCGCGACTGTTCTTTCAGCGTGTGCCCGAGGGGAAGGTCGTGAAGAATCGGCTGCATCTTGACGTCCGGGTCGGCACAGGGCTCGTGGGTGAAGAGCGCTTGGCCGCACTCGAGGCCGAGTGCGCACGGCTGGTCGCGCTCGGTGCGGTACGTGTGCGACTACTGCGCGCCGATGGCGTCAACGAGTCGTGCCTCGTGATGCAGGATATCGAGGGCAACGAATTCTGTCTCGACTGAGTTGCCGCGAACGCTGTTGCTCGGCAGCCGAATTCGGGTGCTGGTTGAGGCAGTCCCTATCAGGGTGACCTCTCTGTGCTGGGGGACATATGTCAGCTCCCACACAGTGGAGTCGACGCGCGCACGAGCGCCGCCGCGTGGAGAGCGTCGAGATTGTCGTGCCCGGCGACAGCGAGCACCCCGGCGGCGACTCGCGCCGGGCAGTCGGAGCGCGTCAATTCGGTCCGCTCCCTATCCAATTCGTCGATGATCGCGACATTGAGGCCATCGATGACCGGCCGCACCCCGGCCAGATCCGTCGCGGGCACCGGCGCCGTCGCCAGCCCATACCGCCACTCGGTCACCAGCCCACGCTGGACAATCTTGCTCGCCTCGATCTGACCTTCGAACACCTGCCGCACCAGCCCCGCAGGCAGATTCCGCTCCGCCCCCAGCTGAGCCATCGCATCATAGATCGCCTGTTCACGAACCGGATCGTCGATCACCGGCTCGCCCCCATCCCGCACCGCCCCCTCCCACTTGACCGCCGCGACTGTATCCGCGGTACCGAGCCGCTCGCTCAACAGCTCCACCAGCAGATCCATGGCCCCGGAATCGTCCTGCGCCGCACCCACCCCGAACTGCCCCGCGGTCACCACGATCGCCGACCCCACCACAACCGCCAGCCGTCTCATCGATGCCATCCCTTCCACCACCCGAACCCTACCGCCCCTGAGGCAACGGACACCCCCGACGCGCAGCGGGTATGAAACGTGTTGCGCGATACAGAGATTGGCATCGATCGCCCACGTTCGAGCGCGCGTGCCACAGCGCTGGGGCATTGACGATCGTCGACCGTATCGACGCGCTCCCGGAGGGGTTTCGGGCGGTGGATTGTCGGGTTCAGGTAGTGGAGATGAGGTCGAGTACGTCCGTTGTCGGGCGTACGTCGCCGAAGGACCGGTAGATGGTGTGGAGTGTGGCGTTGTGGTCCTGGTCGCGTCGAGCGGCATTGGCGTCGGCCACCATGATCACTCTGAAGCCGACGGTCGCGGCGTCACGTGCTGAGGACTCGCAGCACGCGTTGGTGAGGGTTCCGGTGATCAGGACGGTGTCGATGTGCCGCTGTTCGAGGAGGTGCGGCAGGGTGCATCGGCCAGGGAAGAAGGCACTGAGCGCGTCCTTGTCGACGAACAGGTCGTCCTCATGTGTCGCCAGATCGGGCCACACACGCGTGGGGAGCGGTCCGGAACCGCCTGAGGTGCTAACGACAGATACCGAGATCGAGGTCTCGCTACACGGTCGTCGGCTGTACGAGCTGATGGCCGCGTACTGGCCGCACGTGCCAGCGGACGCGCCGCGCATCGAGCGCGAGTTCGGCGGGCTGTGGCGGGAGAAGCCCAAGGTCGTCTTCTCCCGGACGAGGTTCGCAGGCTCAAGGCCGCGGGAGACGGCGTCATGGAGGTCGGTGGTGCGAGCCTCGCGGCCGCGCTGATGCCACACGGGCTCATCGACGAGTACCAGCTGTTCGTCTCGCCCGTGGTGCTCGGCGGCGGCACACCGCTCTTCCCGTCACTGGACAAGCGCATCCAGCTGAGATTGGCCGAGACGAGGCACTTCAACACCGTGGTGATGCTGCGCTACCGCGCCGACTGAAGTCCGTTCAACCGCAGCGGCCTTCGTACTGCTACTGATCGTCTCGGCGACACTCGAAAAGGCGCGAGGCGGGGTTCGCGCCAATACACTGTGCGGTGAACTGCTAGGCAGGAGGGGGCTTCTGGGCACGCTCTGGAATTTCGTCGTCGATCATCGCAGGCAGCTGCTCACCGACTCGTACCTGCATGTCTCCGCGGTGGTGCAGTCGATGCTGATCGCGACCGCGTTGGCGGTGCTGATCGGGATCGCGGTGCACCGCAGCCCGTGGGGGTCGGCGCTGGCGACCGCGCTGGCCAGCATCATTCTCACCGTGCCGTCGTTCGCGTTGCTGGGCTTGCTGATTCCGGTGCTGGGGCTGGGCGTGCGGCCGACTGTGGTCGCGCTGGTGCTGTACGCGCTGCTGCCGATCCTGCGCAATACGATCATCGGGCTGGGCGGGGTGGATCCGGCGGTGTCGGACGCAGCGCGCGGGGTGGGGATGAACCGGCTGCGGGTACTGGTCGGCATCGAACTGCCGCTGGCGTGGCCGTCGATCCTCACCGGGATGCGGGTCAGTACCCAGATGATCATGGGGATTCTGGCCATGGCCGCCTACGCGAAGGGGCCCGGACTGGGGAACCTGATCTTCTCCGGGCTGGCCCGGCTGGGCAGCCCGACCGCGGTGCCGCAGGCCCTCACCGGCACGGTGCTGATCATCGTGCTGGCGTTGCTGCTCGACGCCCTGCTGGCCGGCGTCGGCCGGTTCACTACCCCGAGGGGGATTCGTGACTGAAACCGTCACTGCGGCGAACGATTCCGCACACGCGCCACGTGGCGCCCGGATCGTGCTCGACGCGGTCACCAAACGCTATCCGGGGCAACGGGATCCGGCGGTCGACGAATTCTCGATCACCATTCCGGCCGGGGAGATCGTGGTGTTCGTCGGCCCGTCGGGGTGCGGCAAGACCACCATCATGCGCATGATCAACCGGCTCATCGAGCCCAGCTCGGGCACCATCACCATCGACGGGCGCGATATCGGTCGTCAGGATCCGGACCAGCTGCGCAGGCAGATCGGCTACTCGATCCAGCAGGCCGGGCTGTTCCCGCATCAGACGGTGGCGCGCAACGTGGCTACGGTGCCCGCGCTGCTCGGCTGGAAGCGCGCGAATATCAACGCCCGCGTCGACGAGATGCTCGAGCTGGTCGGCCTGGATCCGGGCACCTTCCGCCGCCGCTACCCGCGCCAGCTGTCGGGCGGTCAGCAGCAGCGCGTCGGCGTCGCACGCGCACTCGCCGCGGACCCGCCCGTCCTGCTGATGGACGAGCCGTTCGGCGCGGTCGACCCGATCACCCGCGGGCTCCTCCAGGACGAACTGCTGCGCCTGCAGGCCGAACTGCACAAGACGATCGTCTTCGTCACCCACGATTTCAACGAAGCCGTCAAACTCGGCGATCGAATCGCGGTGCTGGGCAACGGCTCCCGACTGTTGCAATACGACACGCCCGCTGCCGTCCTGGCCGCGCCCGCCGACGACACCGTCGCCGGATTCGTCGGTGCGGACGCGGGGCTGAAGCAACTCACGCTCACCCGTGTCGAGGACGTCGAGCTCGGCCGGTGCCCGACCGCCGCCGAAACCGATGAGGTGCAACCCTTCCGGGCCGCGCTCGCCGAGCAGGAATGGCAGTGGGGTCTCGTGCTCGACGAGGAATACCGTCCTCTGCGCTGGGTTTCGGCCGAGCAGCTGGCCCACGCCACCTCGTTGCGTGAGGCGGGGTACCCGGTCACCGGCACGGTCGCCCTGCGCTCGTCCTTGCAGGAGGCGCTGGAAATGCTCCTCGCCGAGAGCACCGCCCACGCCGTGGTCACCGGCGATGACGGCGGATACGTCGGCCTGATCGCGATCGACACCCTCGTCACCCACCTGGCGACCACCCGCACCGAAAGCAGCCGAGCCGCACGGAAATCCGCCGTCACGACCGGTGCCGCCATGGCTTCGGGTGATAGCGCGTCCTCGGAACGCGCGGCGTCTGCCGGCGAAGCGACTTCGGATGATCCGGCCGAGTCGGGCAGGCCGGCGTGAGGGGGCGGGGGACCGAGCGGCGGTCGGAGTTCATTCGGCTGGTGGCGCAGCCGGTACTGGCGGTCGGGCTCGGGGTGGGGGTGCTGGTGTGGGCGTTCGATCGGAATCTGACCGCTACGCAACAGGCGAGCATGAACGCGACCAACATCGTGACGGTCACCCGGCAGCATGTCGTGATCACGGCGACGGTGGTGGCCATCGTCGTCGCGATCGCGGTGCCGCTGGGGACGCTGCTCACCCGCCCCGGATTCCGCAGGCTGACACCGCTTTTCGTGGGCATCGCCAACGTCGGTGCGGCCGCACCGGCCATCGGGCTCATTGTGCTGTATTACCTGGTGACCCAGCGGACGGGGTTCTGGGTCGGGGTGGCGCCCATCGCGTTCTACGGGTTGTTGCCGGTGTTGCGGAACACCATTCTCGGGTATCAGCAGGTTGATCCGACGCTGGTGGATGCCGGGCGGGGACAGGGGATGTCCGCGGCTATGGTGTTGCGGCGCATCGAGTTTCCGCTTGCCGTGCCGTACATCCTCGCAGGTCTGCGGACCTCGCTGGTGCTGGCGGTGGGGACGGCGACGCTGTCGTTCCTGGTCAGCGCGGGTGGGCTGGGAATTCTCATCGATACCGGATACAAGTTGCGGGACAACGTGACGCTGTGGGTGGGGGCGATTCTGGCGGTGGCGCTCTCGCTGCTGGTGGATTGGCTGGGAGCGCTCGCCGAACAGTTCCTCGGCCCACGGGGTCTGCGATGAGGCGGCGATGGACGGCGGTGCTGGCCGCGCTCGGGCTGATGCTGGCGGCGGGATGCGGGCTCGAATCCGGCGGGGCGGTGCCATTGCAGGTCGGAGCGGGCAGCATCCGGCCGGATCCGGGATTGCAGGGGGTGGCGATCACGGTGGGGTCCAAGGATTTCACCGAGCAGAACATTCTCGGCTATGTCATCGAATTCGCGCTCACCGCGGCCGGCGCGCGAGTGCGCGACCTCACCAACATCACCGGGTCCAACAGTCTGCGTGATGCCCAACTGCACGGACAGGTCGACATCGCCTACGACTACACCGGCACCGGCTGGATCAACTATCTGGGCAACGAGACGCCGATTCCGGACTCGCAGCAGCAGTTCGAGGCGGTACGCGACGCCGACCTGGCCGCGCACGGCATGCTGTGGGCGGACGTCGCCCCGATGAACAACACCTACGCGCTGGTCACCAACGCGGCAAGCGCACAGCGGACCGGGACGAAGACGCTCTCCGACTACGCGCGAGCCGTGAACACCGAACCCGGCACCGGACCCACCTGCCTGGGCACCGAATTCAGTGTCCGCCAGGACGGATTCCCGGGCATGGCCCGCAAGTACGGCATCGACACCGGCAAGGTGCACAAACAGATCATGCAGGACGCGCTGGTCTACACCTCCACCGCGAACGGCGGCTGCCAGTTCGGGTCGGTCGCCACCACCGACGGCCGCATCAAAGCCCTCGACCTCCGCATTCTGGACGACGATCTCGGCTTCTTCCCCAAATACAATGCGGCACTGGTGATGCGGAAATCCTTCGCCGACGCGCACCCCCAGGTGGCCACGGTAATGGAGCCGATCTCGCGGCTACTGACCAACGAGACGATCACCGAACTCAACCGCAAGGTAGACCTCGAAGGCGCCGAACCCGCCACCGTCGCGCGCGACTGGCTGGTTTCCCAGGGTTTCGTCACGGCCCGATAGGCCCGCTGGACCCACCCACCGTCTCCGCATCGCGAAGAGCTCGACGTATATGGTTCTGCCCTTACACACCCCTTGGACGTTGTGCTCGGGTCTTGATACGGGAGTGGGGGGGGGGGGGGGGGGGGGACACCTCGGGGTGTTCCCGCCCCATCAGCATGTTCGACCGAAGTTGTTGCCCGCGTTGGCATATAGGCGAG
>NZ_JBHZCS010000003.1:0-145053 GCF_042755705.1 Nocardia sp. NPDC059154 | reverse complement strand
TCTCTCTTGTTTGGAGAGGTGGAAACAAGACACGCCACCCCCTTTTGTTGCTTTTGCCTGTTCTCTCAGGAGGGGCTTGTCCCTTTGTTTTGCCCCCCCCCCCCCCGATCCCGGGTGATCGCTAGTCGAGGTAGTCGCGCACTAGAACCGGGTGGGCGGTGTGCTGGTCCGAGGTCATCGAGGTGACTCATGAGCGTAATCGCACTAAATATCTTTGACTGACAACTGAAGACGGCTCCGTCGATCAGTAGCTTGTTGATTGCACGCTCATGTCGTGCCATGTGGCCACTGCGCGCCCCAGGTCAACTGGATGCAGGCTGCAGATTATTCATGAGCAGGCCCAGGGTGAACTCGAAGCGGTCGGGTCCGGTGCCGGAGATCAGCTCGGCGGCATGGCGTCGAGTCTGTGGGAATTTCTCGGCAGGCAGTGCGGTGAAGCGGTCCAGCAACTCCTCGTGGCTGAGCATCCATTCCTGATCCTGATCCTGATCCTGATCCTGATGGCGGCGCCGTCGCTGGACCAGCGACTGTTCCAGCGCATAGGCGCTGACGTAGAGGGACAGCGCGTCACGGGCCCATCCGGCGGTCCTCGGTTCGATGCCGCCCGCGAGCAGGATCGCCAGGATTCCTTCGCCGACCCGCAGCGTTTCCAGGTTGGTCGGCACCATGGCCAGCGCGGCCCGCGAGACTCCGGGGTATTTCAGGTACAGGTCGCGGATCTGCGTGTACACCCCGAGCAACTGCTCACGCCAGGCGTCCGAATTCGGTTCGGGGAGCACGACTTCGGCGTAGAGCCTGCCGATCAGCAAATCGTCGATGTCGTCCTTGTTGACGATGTGCGCGTAGAGCGACGACGGACCGGTGCCAAGCGCTGCGGCGACCCGGCGGATGGTCAGCGCGTCATACCCCTCGGTGGCGACGACCTCCAGGGCGGCGTCGGTGATCCGTTCGACGGTGATGGGCTTCTTGCGTGGTGCCGACACGGCAGCCTCGGCTGCGGGTTGGGCGTGGCGGGCTGCGCGGCGTTGGCGGGGATCGGCGGGCATACCGGCAACTATAGCTTGACACGAACAAAGTTCGTTACGTAGAACTTAGATCGTCATAGCGAACTAAGTTCGTATTGTTCTCCAGGAGGTGCGTGATGCGAGTTTCCGTCGTCGGAGCCGGTCTGGGAGGTCTGGCTCTCGCGCAGGGTCTGCGTGGTGCCGGGATCGAGGCCGACGTGTTCGAGCGCGACCCGGGGATCGTCGCGCGGTTCCAGGGCTACCGGCTCGTGCTGAATCCGACCGGCTTCCAGGCGGTGCGCGGCTGCCTGCCGACGCGCTGGCGCCCGCTGCTCGACGAGATCGTCATGGACGCCTCCGCCGAACAGCTGATCCTGGACCCGTGGCTGAACGAGATCGGCAGGCTCGGCGCGGGCCGGACCGGCATCGTCGTCGACCGGCAGGTGCTGCGACACCTGTTGCTGACCGGTCTCACCGTACACACCGATGCCGCGCTGACCGGCTACGACGTGCTGGCCGACGGCAAGGTCCGAGCCCGGTTCGCCCGCCGCGACCCGGCCACCGCCGACCTGCTCGTCGGCGCGGACGGCGTCACCTCCGCGGTCCGCGGGGTGTTGTCGCCGCACACCACCCCGACCGACACCGGCGTCCGGTTCGTCATCGGCCGCACCCCGCTGACCGACGAATTCGCAGCCCTGTCCAAGGCTTTCGGCTCGAAGATCGCCGGCGACGGCGTCAGCCTGCTGCTCGGCGCGATGCGCTTCCGTACCCCGCCAAAGCGGGCCGCCGAGCGATTGGCCCCCGAGGTCATGCTGCCCGACATCGGCGACTACGTGCGCTGGGCGATGATCCTGCCGCCGAACAGTTCGCTGGAGGACCTGACCGCGCAGGACGCCGTGCTGTCCAGGATGGAGGGCTGGCACCCGGCGCTGCGCGCGCTGATCGAGCAGGCCGACCCGGACAACAGCACACTGCTCTCGATCCGAGTGGTCAAGCCCGGTGAGCGCTGGGCGTTCGGCCCGGTCACGCTGCTCGGCGACGCGATCCACGCCACCTCCCCGACCGGCGGCAACGGCGCGAACACCGCGCTGCGCGATGCGGACCTGTTGCGCCGCTGCCTGATCGAGGCCGACGAAGGCCGCCGCGATCTGCGTAACGCGGTCGACGACTACGAGCGGCAGATGTTCGAGTACGGCGCCGAAGCTGTCCGCAGCAGCCTCGAGAAACTGCCCGCCTTCGCCCCCGAAGCGAAACTGTCCTGAGGCCGGTGCACGGAAAGCTCATCTGGCACGGGATCGGTTGCCGCGCAGTTCATTCCGTGGTTCGGAGCACTCGACTTCTCGTGGGTATCGACGAATCCAGCGAGCATGGCTGAAAGCGCAGTTGCTCGTCCATGACGAACGCGACCGAGACCAGACGACACCTGACCAGGCGAGACAACAATTCGTTGGGCACGGATGCCAAAGCTCGTCCTGACCTCGAGTCGGGCCGGAAACGGTCTGCCGGCCCGGCATATCTACGCAATGCGGCGCAATTTCTGCAGCACAACTTGTTTCGATACTCGACGGGCTTGGGCTGTGGACGCCGCAGAGCTGTCGAAGGTAATTCTGTTGCTGATATCCAGGACTGAGAGCGCTGTGCTCAGGTCCTGATCCGAGTTTGGGCCGCTGAGCTGCAGCTCAGCGGCCCAAACTCGGGTGATCGCTAGTCGAGGTAGTCGCGCAGGACCTGGGAGCGGCTCGGGTGGCGGAGCTTGCTCATGGTCTTGGACTCGATCTGGCGGATGCGTTCGCGGGTGACGCCGTAGACCTGGCCGATTTCGTCCAGGGTTCGGGGCTGGCCATCCGTGAGGCCGAAGCGGAGGCGGACTACGCCGGCCTCGCGTTCGGACAGGGTCTCCAGGACCGACTGGAGCTGGTCCTGGAGGAGGGTGAAGGAGACCGCGTCGACGGCGACTACGGCTTCGGAGTCTTCGATGAAGTCGCCGAGTTGGGAGTCGCCCTCGTCACCGATGGTCTGGTCCAGGGAGATGGGCTCGCGCGCGTACTGCTGGATTTCCAGCACCTTCTCGGGCGTGATGTCCATTTCCTTGGCGAGCTCTTCGGGGGTGGGCTCGCGGCCCAGGTCCTGGAGGAGTTCGCGCTGGATGCGGCCGAGCTTGTTGATGACCTCGACCATGTGCACGGGGATGCGGATGGTGCGGGCCTGGTCGGCCATGGCGCGGGTGATGGCCTGGCGGATCCACCACGTCGCGTAGGTCGAGAACTTGTAGCCCTTGGTGTAGTCGAACTTCTCGACCGCGCGGATCAGACCGAGGTTGCCTTCCTGGATCAGGTCCAGGAACGCCATGCCACGGCCGGTGTAGCGCTTGGCGAGCGACACGACCAGTCGCAGGTTGGCTTCCAGCAGGTGGTTCTTGGCGCGGTTGCCGTCGCGCATGATCCACTGGAAGTCGCGGCGCGACTGCACCGGCAGCTTCTCGCCCTTCTCGGCGAACTCGCGCATCTTCTCCGTGGCGTAGAGGCCGGCCTCGATGCGCTTGGCGAGCTCGACCTCCTCCTCGGCGTTGAGCAGCGCGACCTTACCGATCTGCTTGAGGTAGGCGCGGACCGAGTCGGCGGAGGCGGTGAGCTCGGCATCCTTGCGGGCCTGGCGCAGCGCCTCGGATTCCTCTTCGTCCCAGACGAAGTCACCGGAGGCCTTGTCCTTCTCCGACGGCTCGTCGGCCTCTTCGGCCTCCTCACCCTCGGCGGCGGGAGCAGCCGGGCCGGCCGCCTCTTCCTCGTCCTCTTCGACCTCGTCGACCAGGTCGTCCTCTTCGAGGTCGTCCTCGTCGATCTCGATGTCACCCAGGTCGTCGAGCTCCAGCGAATCGTCGTCGATGACCTCGTCGCCCTCAGCGCCTTCGGCGCCGGGCTCCGCGGCCTTCTTCGGCGAGGCCTTCTTCGCCGCCGTCTTCTTGGCGGTGGCCTTGGTCGCCTTCTTCGCCGCGGTCTTCTTGGCCGCGGTCTTCTTCGCCGCGACCTTCTTGGCCGGGGCCTTCTTCGCGGCAGCCTTCTTGACCGGCCGTGCTGCGGTGGTATCTGCTGAGTCGGCGGCCTCGGCCGATTCGGCGGTCTCTCGGGTATTCGTGGCTACCACGTACGCCCTTTCGTGACGGTCTCGTGCGGCGTCACGCCAGAGTGGTGATCCGGCGGAGCGGTTCTGTCGGGGGGTAAACCGGCTCTCGTGCCGGTGTCGGTTTCCGGCCTACCGCCGGGCATGTGTTCCATTGTAACGATCGAACCAGCTTACTTACGGTGCGATCCCGGCTGACACCGCCATGGCTGCTCCGACGATGCCCGCGGTGTTGCGCAGCGCGGCAGGTACCACGGGGGTTCTGTTGGTGAGCAACGGAATCCACTCCTGGTAGTCGCGGCTGATGCCGCCGCCCGCGACGAACACGTTCGGCCAGAACAGGTTCTCCAAGGTGACCAGCACCTTGCTGACCTCCCGCGCCCACTCCGGGTAGGACATGCCGACCCGATCCTTGACCGAGGCGGCGGCCCGGTGCTCGGCCTCCCGGCCGTCGACCTCCATGTGCCCGAGCTCGCTGTTGGGCACGAGCACGCCGTTGTACAGCACGGCCGATCCGATACCGGTGCCGAAGGTGAGCAGCATTACCAACCCGTCGAGATCCTTTGCTGCGCCGTACCGGTCCTCGGCCATGCCCGCCGCGTCGGCGTCGTTGAGGACGGTCACGTCGCGGCCGCTCAGCGCCAGCGAGAACAGGTGCCGGGCGTCGATGCCGATCCAGGTCGGGTCGATATTGGCGGCGGTGCGGATCTGCCCGTGCAGCACCACGCTCGGCATGGTGATGCCGACCGGGCCCTCCCAGCCGGACTGCGCGACGAGCTTGGCGACCGCCTCGGCGACCGCGTTCGGAGTGGCCGGATGCGGCGTCACGATCTTGATGCGCTCATAGACCAGCTCGCCGGTCGCGAGATCGACCTCGGCGCCCTTCACACCGCTGCCGCCGATATCGATGCCGAACGCGCGTCCGGGATCGGACATGGACCACTCCTCGTTTTCCTGGGATGCCGGCGAGTCGACGCCACCGGCCGATGACCGCTCGATCGACCTCCGCCTTGTGTCGTGCACGACAAGCCTAATGCGCCGGATGCCGGATCTGTGCTGCGATGGTGCTCGTGCCGGAATCGAATTTCACGTCCACCGTCCCCGCCGCCGCCACGACCACCGACACGTCCGATATCGCCGAACTGCGCCGCGTCGCGGTGTATCTGGCCGAGACCGCCGCCGCGCACGTCCGCGAGCGCCGGCCGCAGGTCTTCGGGCCGGGCGCGCACGAGCAGGACGCCGTGCAGTCCAAGAGCACCCCCACCGACCCCGTCACCATCGTCGACACCGAGACCGAGCAGCTGGTCCGCAAACTGGTCGCCGAACTGCGCCCCGGCGACCGCGTGGTCGGCGAGGAGGACGGCGGCACCCTGGCCGACGACCCGGATCTGGTGCACTGGGTCGTCGATCCCATCGACGGCACCGTCAACTTCGTCTACGGCATCCCGTCCTACTCGGTGTCCGTGGGCGCGGTGCGCGGCGGCCGTCCCGTCGCGGGCGCGGTCGCCGATGTCGCGCACGCGGTCACCTACAGCGCCGGGCTCGGCCTGGGTGCGCACCGTGCCGATTCCAGCGTGGACGGCACCGCCCCGGGCGGTGCGCCGATTGCCTTGCGCGCCAACCGGGTCGACGCGGTGTCCATGGCGCTGGTGGCCACCGGCTTCGCCTACGCCACCGAGCGCCGGATCCGTCAGGGTGAGCTGGTGGCGCAGGTGCTGCCGCACATTCGCGACATCCGCCGCTTCGGCTCGGCGGCGCTGGACCTGTGCGCCGTGGCCGAGGGCCGCACCGACGCCTACTACGAGCACGGCCTGAACCTGTGGGACTGGGCCGCGGGCGCGCTCATCGCCACCGAGGCGGGCGCACGCCTGATCCTGCCGCCCGGACCCGACTCGCCGGGCACCGCAGGCGATTTGGTGTCCGCGGCCGCCCCCGGCATCGCTGACGAACTGTTCGGTCTGTTCAGGCGTCTGGATGTCACCACCCCTATCCCGGTGCCGTGACAGCGGGCTGGACGACCACCGGGCACGGTTGACCGCCGGTCCGGACCGGGCAAAACGAATCGCCGCGATCGAAGGATCGCGGTGATTCGTGTTCTCCGGTTCATATATTTGGTTGCGCCGGTCGGAGTTTCGCGCCGGGTCTGCCGGTCAGAGCACACACCCCGCGAAAGAGATTCTCAGCACTTCGCGTGCCGCGCGGCCTCCAGCAGCTTGGGGTCGATGGCCGGCGCGGTGCCGGGCGTCGGGTTCTTCAGCGACTTCAGCACCTCCTCGGCATCGGTGTCGGGCCGGATATCCCGGAACAGCGAGCCCAGCACCATGTCCACGGTGTCGTCCTGGCGCTGATCCTCGATGAGCTCGGCGCACGGCGCCACCAGCTGCACCGACGCCGCCGCGGGCCGGCCCTTCACGCCGAAACGGATCTGCCCGGTGCATTCGAGGTCGCCGTTCACGTACACCGGATCGTTACCGATCTGCACGTCCGGTGCACTGGCGAAACCGAGGTCACCCAGCTCGGAGGCCACGTGCGCGGCCTGACCGCGCTGGCCGTTGGCATTGAACACGCGCACCTTCGACTGGGCGAGGGCCGCGGGCTCCACATCCCGCAATCGCGACGCCCCCACCCGCTCTCCGAGGGGGGCGGGCTGGGCCGCGGTTGTGCTCGAGGCGGGGCTGGGGGAGTTGCAGGCCATAGCACCCTGGTCACCCTCGCTCGTGGTCAGCGCCTTGAACCACACGCCGACGCAGATGAGAGCGATGACGCCCACCATGGCCGCCCAGGGCTCCCAGCGCCGCCGAATGAAGGACCGTCCGTCCGGATCGGTCGAGTTACCTTGGGTGATCAGTGAAACCACGCCCACACTCTACGAAAACGTCGCGATTGTCGTGTGAACGGCCACGGCAAGTCGGCCGCTGGGTGTGGCGGGGAGGTCTCGGAGGATGCCAGGAAGATCTCGAAGAGTTCCCTTGTCGGTGACGATTACCCCTCAGTTTCAACTCGCAGGGGTTTTGATTGCGACTTTTGTCCCGGGGTCCGCTATTGTCTGGCGGCCCAGATCGTACAGCCCGGGTGAAACTGGGGTTCGATTTCGGGAACAACAAGGGCATGTCCTGCGTTGACCGAGCGCGATCCGGTGCGGATGAGGAGTATCCGGCTCGGATCTGTGACCGGTGTACGCGTGACGTACACCACGGGCGGGGCGGCATCCCACCCGATCCGGCTCCTGCCAGGGGCCGGTCAGGAGGGTGTCGGTCCGGGATATACGGAGTAAGGACGAGGGGAAGACGACATGGCAACCGACTATGACGCACCGCGGCGCAATGAATCCGACGAGGTTTCGGAGGACTCGCTGGAGGAGCTGAAGGCTCGCCGCAACGAAGCCGCGTCCGCCGTCGTGGATATCGACGAATCCGATACCGCGGAATCGTTCGAGCTTCCCGGCGCGGACCTTTCCGAGGAAGTGCTCTCGGTCCGGGTCATCCCGAAGCAGGCGGACGAATTCACATGTTCGAGCTGCTTCCTGGTGCACCATCGCAGCCGACTGGCCACCGAGTCCGGCGGTCAGCTGATCTGCATGGACTGCGCCGCATAGGGCACGGTCCCGGAGCGCAATCCGTCAGCCCGCGCTCGGTCCGCCGAGCGCGGTCCGGACGGGGCTGCGCGGAAAATCCCCATTGCGAAGCAGGGCGGAAAGACCTCTTCGCAGTAGGGCGCGGCACCTCGATGAATCAGGACTGCTCGGCTGCGTTCTTCAGGCCGAGCGCGGTGATGATGCGTTCCGGATGACGCGTACTGACCAGCCAGTACGGCGTCGGATCATCCGGATCATCGAGCACGAGCAACACCATGGGCCCGATCCAGGCCCGATGCTGGACAAACGCGGCGGGGTCGAGCTGTCGGCCCAGCGCCGCGCTTTTCGCACTGGTCGGGACCGGTGCGGCGCGCTTGACGAAGGTCGCGGGCAGGTGCGCGCGATCGGTGCGCAGTTCCGGGACACCGGCGTCGTCGGGGGCCACTTCCACGCGATGGCGGGAGAACCACAGCAGCACCCACACGGGCACCGGGAACAGCAGCACGTACGGCAGCCACGCCCGCACTCCCGGTGCGCCCATGTGGATTTCAGCTGCCAGCAGCCCCGTGACGACGAGCGCGACGGGCCACCACCACAGCGGCACCCAGAGGCGCTCGGTGTAGAGGGGCTCGGTCTGCTGCTCGGGACCCGTGGTCACCTGAGGGGGCTGGTCGGACACGACTTCAGACTAGGTCAATGACGGAGAGGGGGAACGCGTAGGCTCGGCCTACGTGACCGGTATTCCACCTATTCCCCTGCTGCGGCTCGATCCCGGCATCCCCGTACCGACGCGTGCCCACGAGGGCGACGCCGGCGTGGACCTGTGCACCACCGAGGACGTCATCATCGAACCGGGGGAGCGGGTGCTCGTCGGCACCGGCATCGCGGTGGCGCTCCCGATCGGCACGGTCGGGCTGATCCACCCGCGGTCGGGTCTGGCGGCGAAGGCGGGACTGTCGGTTGTCAATACCCCCGGCACGGTCGATGCGGGCTACCGCGGTGAGATCAAGGTGTGCCTGATCAATCACGATCCGCGCACGGCCATCGAGCTCCGGCGGGGTGACCGCATCGCGCAGTTGCTGGTGCAGAAGGTCGAATTGGTGGACTTCGTCGAGGTCGAGGCGCTCGACGACACCGCGCGCGGCGCAGGAGGATACGGATCCAGCGGTGGGCACGCCAGCCTGTCCGCGCAGTCCGGTGGGGCGGGTCAGGCGACCGGCAAGGAGGCATGACGATGGTGTTCGGACGCAAGAAGAACAAGGGCGGCGACAGAGACGACGCGTCGCAGTACGACGACGAGTACACCGAGTACGACGAGTACGAGGACGCGGACGAGTACGACGAGACCGGCTACGCGGCAGACGAATTCGAGGAGTTCGAGGAGCCCGCCGCCCGCGGCCCGGAGACCGGTCCCTACGACTACGAGGACGTCGCCGACCGGCTCGAGTCGATCGCCGAGCAGCGCCTGGATCTGGGCTCGGTCATCGTGCCGGTGCCGCCGGGCGGGCAGCTGCAGGTCGAGATGACCCCCGAAGGCGCGCCGCAGGCGGTGCACCTGGCCACCCAGCACGGCCGGATCACGGTGGCGGCCTACGCCGCTCCCAAGACCTCGGGCCAATGGCGTTCGGTGGCAGCCGATCTGGCCGAGACGCTGCGCAAGGACGGTGCGCAGGTGTCGGTGGTGCAGGGTCCGTGGGGCCGTGAGTTGCACGCCGTGACCCAGGGTGCGGATCTGCGCTTCATCGGCGTGGACGGCTACCGCTGGATGGTGCGCCTGGTCGCGGCCGGTCCGACCGGTGCGGCCGACGAGAACACCCCGCTGGTGGCCGCGGCTCGCGCGGTCATGAGCGAGACCGTGGTGCGCCGTGGGGACGAGCCGCTGCCGGTGCGTGAACCGCTGCCGGTGGTCCTACCCCAGGAGCTGGCCGACCAGCTCGCCGCCGCCCACCAGCAGCAGCTGGCCGCCCAGCAGCAGGCCATGCAGGCCCAGATGGCCGCCATGCAGGGCGGCCCGGCCTTCCAGCCCGAGCAGGCGCCCGCCGAACCGCGTCGCGGCGCGGAGGGCTCGGCCATGCAGCAGCTCGGCCTGAACTGACCGGACGGTCCGGACCGGCCTGGCCGGATTCGGCTGCACGACAAGCGAAACGGGGCTCCGCCACAGTGGCGGAGCCCCGTTTCGCAATCGGCGCGATGAAGGTGTGCAGTGCGGCCGCCGCACTGTCGTGAGCGCGACCCACCGCAGTCACGGACAGGCGTCGTGGCGGGGACGGATTCCGGTCAGGGGGTGGGGATGCGGCGGGGCAGCAGGGCGTTGATGCCCCGGGCGCCGAGGATCGACGGGTCCGCGCCCAGCTCGTCGAGGGTGATCGAGTGCAGCGTGGCGTGCGGGAGCAGCGTGGTCCAGCGCTCCGCCACGACGAACGGGTGGACGGGGTCGTCGATCGCGCCGATGACCTCGACGGGGGCGGTGACGGCGGCCAGGATCTCGGGTTCGGGCCAGCGGTAGGCGGCGGCCTCTTCCAGAGCGCCGGGCAGCTCGGGCCACTGGGAGGTCCAGGAGCGGGTGAGGGCCTCGGCCAGCCAGGCGGGGCTGGATTCGCGCATGCGGGTCAGGACGGCGTCGAGGCCGTCGGCGCGCAGCTGGGCGGCGGTGGCGGCGGCGCTCAGGGCGGCGGGGCAGCCGGTCGTGTCGGCGCCGGTCCAGGCGGGCAGAGCGGCGACCACGCCGTACACCGAGTCCGGGTGGTGCGCGGCCCAGTCGACGGCGACGGCCGCACCCAGCGAGATGCCCGCGATCAGCACCGGGCCTGAGCGCGCGGCGGCGTCCAGGGCGCTGCGGTAGCTGTCGATCACCCCGCGCGGGTCCGGGTCGACCGCCAGGAACGGCAGATCCAGTGCGGCGCAAGCGGATCCGAAGGCGCGGCGGGCGAAATGGGCGTCGGAGCCGGTTCCGGGCAAAGCGACGGCGACCGCCGGACGTGGTAGATCGGGCACCGATCGAGAGTACTGGTGACCAGCGTGCGTGGCGGGTGCAGGCCGTCCCATCTACAGTGGCGGAGGTACGGCCACGGGCGGCCGGATGGCATACCGCCGGGCGCCGTGGAAGGAACGAACGACGTGAGACCCACGCCGTCGAGCTCTACAGGAGAGCGTGCGAGATGCCATCCGCGGGTGGGAAGGACACCCCGTCGGGCTATTTCCGGCGGCTCGGCCGGCGCCTGACAGAGGACCTGGATCGTTTGGATGCCGAGGAGCTCGCCGAGACGTCGGAGGCGTCGGGCGCGTGCCGGGCATCGGAGTGCCGGCGTGGTGAGGAAGTCACCATGCTGGGGCGGCTCCGCAGTGTCGAGGCCTGTCCCAAATCGGCGGGCGCCGAGGTGGAAGCCGAGTTCTTCGACGGCACCGACAGTGTGGCGCTGGTGTTCATCGGGCGGCGTCGCATCCCGGGAATCGAGCCGGGTCGTCGTATCCTGGTGCGCGGCCGGGTCGGCGAACGCGACGGCGGCAAGGTCATCTACAACCCCTACTACGAACTCCGCGGGAACTCCTGACACTCATGCCTAACCCCACCAGCAACGGCGACCAGGGCCGTGATCGCACCGAGTCCTTCGGCGCGCCAGCCCCGTTCGATCCGCCCACGGTCCAGCTGAATGCCGTCTCGGGCGACGAATCGCCACTGCGCATGGACCACGCGCTGCTGGACGAGGACATGCAGGCGCTGGTCGACGCCGAGCGCGCGGCCCGGGACGCCGCCGACGACGAGGGCGAGCAGGAACCCGAACAGACGCTGCTCGAGCAGATGGGCGGTCTCAGCGGCCTGATCTACTCCTCGCTGCCGGTGCTGGTGTTCGTGCCGGTGAACTCGCTGCGCGGGCTGACCGCCGCCATCTGGGCGTCGCTGGGCGTGGCCGCGGCGATCCTGGTGTGGCGCCTGGTGCGTCGCGGTCCGATCCAGCCGGCCATCTCGGGCTTCCTCGGGGTGGGCGTGTGCGCGTTCATCGCCTACCGGATGGGTGAGGCCAAGGGCTTCTTCCTGTTCGGGATCTACGCCAGCCTGGTCTACGGCGGTGTGTTCCTGATGTCGCTGGTGGTGCGGTGGCCGTTGGCGGGCGTGATCTGGGGTGCGCTCAACGGGCACGGCACCGAGTGGCGGTCGGACAAGCGCGTCATGCGGCTGTACGACATCGCGACCGCGGTGTGGGCGGTGGTGTTCGTGGCCCGCTACCTGGTGCAGAACCACCTCTACGACGCCAACAGCACCGGCCTGCTGGCCGTGGCGCGCATCGCCATGGGCTGGCCGCTGACCGCGGTGGCGGCGCTGGTGACCTTCTGGGCGGTGCGCAAGGCGGGCCATCTGCCCTCCTCGTCCGCCAAAGCCCCGGAATCCGCGGGCTAGACAACCGCCCGATCGGGCCCTTATCGCGCTAAAAGTCCAGAGCGCAACACCTTCGGGGCCATTGGGGGACGGAAGGGGGTGACCAACCCACCCCTGGGGTACCTATTTCGGCGGGCCTCCGGCGAGCACGATCTTTCTCAGGAGCTCTCAGTAGCTCATTCGGAGAAAGGATCGCGGAGTTGGTTACCGACGGCAAGGCAGTGGCAGCGCAGGACCGTGGCGAGGGGCTCGGGACTGCGATGCAGATTGCAGCCTCGCGCCGGCACCCGGCGGGGCGGGGAGGCAAAACAGGCAGTGTGGCGACGTCGGAGTCCCGGCGCGCCGCAGTGGAATTGGAGAAGCTGATCGGCCCGGCCGCCGCCGGTGACCGGGCAGCGGTCTCGGAGATTCTCAGGATCGTGTATCCGCTGGTGCGCCGCTACTGCGCGGCGCGCATGGGCGGCGCGGGTCACCTGCACGTGACCGCGGACGATGTGGCGCAGGAGGTCTGCCTGGCGACGGTGCAGGCCATCCCGCGCTACCGGGATCAGGGCAAGTCGTTCCTGGCTTTCGTCTACGGCATCTCGGCGAACAAGGTGGCCGACGCATTCCGGCGGGCGCAGTTGCACCCGGCCTACCCGGTTGCGGAGTTCCCGGACGCGCCGATGAACGAGGCGGGACCCGAGGAGCGGGCGCTGGCGATGGAAACCCGCCGGGCGGCACGCGATCTCATGCAGGTGCTGTCCTCGACCCACCGTGAGGTGCTGGTCATGCGAATTGTGCTGGGGTGGACGGCGGCGGAGACCGCCGAGGCCATCGGCACCAGCCCGGGCGTGGTGCGGGTCATGCAGCATCGCGCGCTGAACCGGCTGCGCGCCGAACTGCGGGTGGCGTCCTGACGGTTCGGTGTGGACAACGGCGAGTGGGCCGGGCGCAGGGGGTGCGTCCGGCCCACTGTTGTGTCCGGATCCGTGGTCGGCGCGCGGTCAGGCCGGGGCGTTGCCCCTGCTGTTGAACCCGTTGACGCCGAGCGCTTTGCGCAGTTCGTCCTCGGCTTCGACGGAGGCGACGAACAGCAGCTCGTCCTCGCCCTCCAGGGGGTCATCGGCCTGCGGGACGATGACGCGGCCGCCGCGCAGGATGGTGACCAGGGCGGCGTCGCGGGGCAGGGCGAGGGTGCGAACGGCCTTGCCCGCCAAGGGGGTGTCGGTGGGCAGGGTGATCTCGACCAGGTTGGCCTGACCCTGGCGCAGTGTCATCAGCCGGACCAGGTCGCCCACCGAGACGGCCTCCTCGACCAGGGAGGCGAGCAGGCGCGGGGTGGAGACGGCGACGTCCACCCCCCAAGACGAGTCGAACAGCCACTCGTTGCGGGGGTCGTTGACGCGGGCCACCACGCGCCCCACACCGAACTCGGTCTTGGCCAGCAGGCTGAACACCAGGTTCACCTTGTCGTCGCCGGTGGCGGCGATGACCACGTCGTAGGTTTCCAGCCCGGCCTCCTCGAGGGTTTCGAGTTCGCAGGCGTCGGCGTGGGTCCAGACCGCGGTGGGCGCGCTGGTCGGGTCGATGTGGTCGAGGCGGCGTTCCAGCAGCATGACCTGGTGGCCGCCGCGCAGGAGTTCCTGGGCGATGGAGCGGCCGACGGCTCCGGCGCCGGCGATGGCTACCTTCATGCTCGGGCTTCTTTCACGATCAGTCTTCGCTAGCGGGGGGATTCGCGGCGAGTGCGACGGCCTCGCCGACGGTGCCGGAGGTGGCGGCGACATAGACCAGGTCGTCGGCCTGCAGCATGGACTTGCCATTGGGCAGTACGCCCTGTCCGAAGCGGATGATGAAGGCCACCCGGGCGCCGATGGCGTCCTCGAGCGAATGCACCGAACGCCCGTACCAGTTCTCGTGCAGGACGAGTTCGGTGACCGCGACGGTGCCGGTCGGGTCGCGCCAGGTGGTGGTCGACTGGTCGGCGACCAGGGCGCGCAGGAAGCGGTCGGTGGTCCAGGGCACAGTGGCGATGGTGGGGATGCCCAGGCGCTCGTACACGGCGGCGCGCTTGGCGTCGTAGATGCGGGCCACCACGCGTTCCACGCCGAAGGTCTCGCGGGCCGCGCGGGCGGAGATGATGTTGGAGTTGTCGCCGGAGGACACCGCGGCGAAGGCGCCGGCGCGCTCGATTCCGGCGCGGGTCAAGACATCTCGATCGAAACCGACGCCGGTGATGCACGAACCGGGGAAGTCGCGGCCCAGACGCAGGAAGGCGCTCGAATTCTGATCGATCACCGCGACCTCGTGGCCGATGCGGACGAGGGCGCGAGCGAGCGAGGAGCCGACCCGCCCACACCCCATGATCACGACGTACACCGTACGAACCCCATTCCCGAAAACCGTGGTGTGCGGTCTGGTTGCTTGCTCGGGTCGCAACCGTACCGTTCGAGTCTCACTGCGGGCACTTTCCCCCTCCGGAAGCCGTTCAAACCGGAACCGGGAAAACCTCACAACCCGCACCCGCCACCCTACGACTGCGAGGTCGCGCCCCGAACACGGTCGCTCGCGCACTGCCTTATGCTGCCTGGAGTGTCGAAGTTGACGACGGCCGCCAAGCGCATGCTGGTCGGCCGCCCATTCCGCAGCGATTCTCTCGGGCATACGCTGCTGCCCAAGCGGATCGCGCTCCCGGTGTTCGCCTCGGACGCGTTGTCCTCGGTGGCATACGCGCCGGAGGAGATCTTCCTGGTGCTGTCGGTGGCCGGACTGTCGGCCTACGCCTACGCGCCGTGGCTCGGTCTGGCGGTCGCACTGGTGATGGCCGTGGTGGTCGCCAGCTACCGCCAGAACGTGCACGCCTACCCCTCCGGCGGCGGCGACTACGAGGTCGCGACCAAGAACCTCGGCCCCACCGCGGGATTGACCGTCGGCAGCGCGCTGCTGGTGGACTACGTGCTCACGGTGGCGGTGTCGATTTCGTCGGCGGCCTCCAATATCGGGTCGGCGGTGCCGTTCGTGGCCACCCACAAGGTGTTGTTCGCGGTCTCGGCGATCGTGATCCTCACCGCAATCAATCTGCGCGGCGTGCGGGAATCCGGTACGGCCTTCGCGATTCCCACCTACGCTTTCATGATCGGCATGTTCATCATGCTCATCTGGGGCTTCACCCGGCTCGGCCTGGGGCAGACCGTGCACGCCGAGTCCTACGGCTTCGGTCTGAAGGCCGAGGACGAGCATCTGTTCGGGCTGGCGTTCGTGTTCCTCCTCGCGCGCGCGTTCTCCTCCGGTTGTGCGGCGCTGACCGGTGTCGAGGCGATCAGCAATGGCGTGCCCGCGTTCCGCAAACCCAAGTCCCGCAATGCCGCGACCACCCTGCTGCTGCTCGGCTGCATCGCGGTGACGCTTTTCATGGGCATGATCGTGCTCACTCAGAAGGTCGGCATCGTGTACGCGCACAACACCGACGACCTGATCGGCGCACCCGCCGGATACGAGCAGAAGACGCTGGTGGCGCAGCTGGCGGGCGCGGTGTTCTCCGGATTCCAGCCCGGCTTCTACTTCATCACCATCGTCACCGCGCTGATCCTGGTGCTGGCGGCCAATACCGCCTTCAACGGCTTCCCGGTGCTGGGTTCGATTCTGGCGCAGGACCGTTTCCTGCCGCGGCAGTTGCACACCCGCGGTGATCGGCTGGCGTTCAGCAACGGCATCCTGTTCCTGGCGGGCGCGGCCATCGCGTTCGTGGTGCTGTTCGGCGCGGAGGTGACGCGCCTGATCCAGCTCTACATCGTGGGCGTGTTCGTGTCGTTCGTGCTGAGTCAGACCGGCATGCTGCGGCACTGGACGCGACTGCTGCGCACCGAGACCGATCCGGCGGTGCGGTCGCGGATGAAGCGGTCGCGGGTGATCAACGCGATCGGTCTCACCATGACCGCGACCGTGCTGCTGATCGTGCTGGTCACCAAGTTCCTGGCGGGCGCGTGGATCGCGATCGTCACCATGGCGGCCATCTTCGGGCTGATGAAACTCATTCGCCGCCACTACGACACGGTGTCGCGGGAGCTGGACGAGTCCGAGTGGGACGGCGTACTGCCCAGTCGCACGCACTCCATCGTGCTGGTCTCCAAGCTGCACCTGCCCACCAAGCGCGCCCTGGCCTACGCCCGCGCCACCCGGCCCGACGCGCTCGAGGCCATCACGGTGAACGTCGACGAGCCCGACACCCGGGCGCTGGTGCGGGAATGGGAGCGCAGCGATATCGTGGTGCCGCTCAAGGTGATCGAGTCCCCGTACCGTGAGATCACCAAGCCGGTGGTGGATTACGTGAAGCGGGTCCGCAAGGACTCCCCACGTGACGTGGTGACCGTATTCATCCCCGAATACGTGGTCGGCCGCTGGTGGGAGCAGTTGCTGCACAACCAGAGTGCGCTGCGGCTGAAGGGCCGGCTGCTGTTCGAGCCCGGCGTGATGGTGACGAGCGTGCCCTGGCAGCTGTCGTCCTCGGCGGGCCGGGCCCGTCCCGGCCGGGTGGTCAATGCCCCCGGATCGGTGCGTCGCGGATTCGGAGACGAGGCATGAGCGCCGGATCCGATTGGTACGGAGAGGTCTTCGAGGTCCGCCTGGGCCCGCCCGGCCACGGCGGCTTCTGTGTGGCCCGCCACGAGGGCCGCGTGCTGTTCGTCCGCCACGGCCTGCCCGGTGAACTGGTCCGCGCTCTCGTCACCGAGGACCGCGGCGGTTCCTTCTGCCGCGCCGACGCCATCGAGATCCTCGACCCCTCGCCCGACCGCATCCCCGCCACCTGCCCGGTCTCCGGCCCCGGCGGTGCGGGCTGCTGCGACTTCACCTTCGCCACCCCCGCGGCCCAGCGCGAACTCACACGCCAGGTCGTCGCCGAGCAGCTGCGCCGCCTCGCCGACTGGGAACCGGACTTCGCCGTCGAACCGATCCCGGCACCGCCCGGGTTGGCGATCGGTGGTGTGGCACCAGGAACCTCACTCGGTGCACCGATCCCGGAGCCCGGCCATCCCGGGCGGCTCGGCAGCGTGACGACCGACCTCGGCTCGACTCTGCTCGGCCGTCGCGCCGAGCCCGCCGCGACGGCCCCGCGCCCGACCCCGGGCACGAGCGTCCCGCCGGGTCGAATCGGCGGGGTGTCGACGCCCTCGGCGCGGGCGCTCATCGGCCGCCCAGGTGCCGGGGAAGCGGCGCAGGGCGGCGAGCCTTCGGTGGGGTCGTATACCGCCGGATGGCGGAGCCGGGTGCGGCTGGTGGTGGACGCGGAGGGTCGGGCCGGGGTGCACCGGTATCGGAGCACCGAGGTGATCGCGGATCTGCGGTGCCCGCAGCCGGTGGCGGGGGCCATGGCGGGGATCGGCGAGCGGGTGTGGACGCCCGGGGCGGATCTCGTTGTGGCCGTGGACGGGGACGGGATGCGGCATGTCGTCGAACTGGCTCCGGCCGGGGCGGCGGCGGGTGGTCCGCGCGGGCGGCGTGAAAGAGGCGGTGGGGCAGGGGATTCCGGTCGGCGTGGCGGGGGTGATCGGCGCAGTACCGCCGCGCGGCGGGCGGCGGCGCACAGTGCGCGGACCGAACGCGTGGTGGATGGCAGCGGCCAGGCGGTGCAGTACGTGGGCGAGCGGCGGTGGGAGCTGTCGGCGACCGGGTTCTGGCAGCCGCATTACGGTGCGGCGCAGTGCTATTCGGATGTGGTGGCGGAGTGGGCGGACTGCGCGCCCGGGGCGCTGGTCTGGGACCTGTACTGCGGCGTGGGCGTGTTCGCCGCGCGGCTGGCGGAGCAGGTCGGTGTGACCGGGATGGTGCACGGTGTCGAGTTCGCGCGCACGGCGGTCGCCGAAGGGCGTGCCGCGCTGCGGGATCTGCCGTGGGTGGACCTGACCGTCGAGCGCGTCGAGCGGTGGATTCACGAACAACGGGATACCGCACCGGATGTCGTCGTGCTCGACCCGCCGCGCGCGGGCGCGGGCAAGGACGTGATCAATGCGCTGAGTGAGCGTTCGCCCCGGCGCATCATCCACATCGGTTGCGACCCCGCCGCTTTCGCCCGGGACATCGGTCTCTACCGCGCCGTCGGCTACCAGCCGGTGGACCTGCGCGTCTTCGACGCTTTCCCCGGTACCCACCACGTGGAGTGCATCGCGGTCCTGGAACGCTGACCAGGTCCTTCGAGATCGGGGAGCTGTCCCTGCGGAATGTCGCCCGATGCTCCGCACCGACAGCTCCCCGATCTCGGTGTGACGGGTCGAGGTCGCGGGGGATGGGTTGGGGCGCGGACGGTTTGGGGGTGCGCCAAGATGTTGCCCATGACTACGTTGTCGGATCCGACTGTGGCGTCGGTGGTGGAGCTGATCTATGGGGATCAGTCGCGGTTCCACTCGCTCGAGGCATTGCTGCTGGGGGCGGATCTCAAGCGGCCGGAGTACGGCGTCGAGTTGTGGGTGAACGCCGACAGCTACTGGGGGCGGCTGGTGACGCCGGTGTACGGGGCGCGGCTGGCGGCGCTGGGCGGAAACGCGGAGGCGGATCGGGCGCTGCTGGATCTGGTCGAGGTGACGGTGGCGCGGTTCCTGCAGGGAGAGTCCCTGGCGCGCAAGAGTCTTCCGGCGTGGATGTCGGCGCTGCGCACCGCGCTACTCGAGGACGGCTACCGGATGAAGATCGACCGGGTGATCGGTGCGGGGCCGGAGGCGAGCGTGCGATGTCGCCTGAAACCCACGGCGTGGCTGCCGGTGCGGCTGGCCGAGCGGGTGGCGCTGCTGGAGACCGAGCTCGAGGTGCGCGGCCAGCAAACGGCGCTGGATCACCTGCGGCACGCGGTGAAACACTATGAGCGGGGCCGGTTCCCGGCGTGCGAGAAGCGGCTGCGGTCGGCGTTGCAGCAGGTGACGGCGTACGCGGCCGGGACCGGTGATCCGGACGGCGGTCGCAATGTGCGGCACCTGGTGGACATCGGCCGCCTCACCATCGCGCAGGGCACGCGGCTGCTGCACGATCTGCGCGGGATGGTCGTCGAGGACCCGTTTCCGCATCGAACCCGGGCGGACGCCACCCGGTTTCGCATTCAGCTCACCGCCGTGCGTGCCGGTTCCCTGCTGGCGCAGGTCGAGCTCTGAGACTCAGGCCAGCTGCCAGGTGATCCGGACGCTGGTGGACAGTTCGCTCTCCCCGAGCTCCACCGGCACCGCGCCGCCCGGGGCGGCCATCTTGCCGGCGGCGAACGCGATTCGCGGCGTGGGCGCGGGACCGGAGACGTTCTCGGTGATCTCGAGCACCGGACCCAGCCTGCGGCCCGCTCGGAACACGTACTGTTCGGCCTTGCCCAGCGCGTGGTCCCAGGCGGCGTCGCGGGCGCGGACCATGAGGCTCTCCTCGTCGGCGACGGTCAGGGTCAGCCCGCCCAGGCGCACATCGTCGCCGCCCGCGTCGACCGCGTGCGCGATGATCGCGGCGGGCCCGCCGTCGGCGGCGGGTTTCGCCTCCCCGCCGGCGCCGGCGATCTCGCGCAGCGTGACCGTCAGCGCCGTGCCGGCGATATAGCCGACCAGCTTCTCCCGATTCCCTTCGGTCCATACGGTTTCCGCGCGCACCGTGAGCCCGCTGGTCGTGATGTCGCGACCCGCCACGCCGTCCGCGCGCAGCGACGAGATCACCGCGTCGGCGCGTTCCCCGGCCCGCGCGTAGGCGGCGGCCACGGTGTCGGCGCGCGTCTCCACCGAGATCGACACCCGCATGATGTCCGGCGTGGCACTGGCACTGCCCGAGCCGACGATCGTGATCGTGCCGGTGGCGTTCTCGCTGGTCACGGATTCCTCCTCGATCGATGCGGGCACAACCCAGCCGATGCTACCGACGGCCGCCGGCCAACTGCCGCCACCGCGTCGACGACGGGTGACGCAGTTCAGCCGACCGGTTGCCCGGTTCCGGTCGCCTGGTCGAGGGTCGCGGGGAGCGAGCGGGCGCCGGTGGCGATCTCGCTCGCCGCGGCCAGCTCCAGCCGGATCTCCAGATCCGGTGCGGCGGCCGGGCCGTCGTGATGGGTGAGGCCGGATTCGGTGATCACGTAGTGGAAGGCGGTCTCGCCGATGCGGACCGTGACGGTGCCGGCGGGCACCAGCTCGGCCACGGCATGTCCGAGGGGGAGCGCGAACCAGTGCGCCCGCACGGCGTCGGTCGCGCGCTGTTCGCCGAGTTGTGCCGCGCCCCAGGCCGACAGCGAGTCCAGCACCGGCCGCAGCGCCGCGCCGGAGTCGGTGAGTTCGTAGACCGCGGTTCCGGCGCGGGGGCCGACGCGGCGTTTGGTGAGAATCCCGTCACGCTCGAGATCCTTGAGCCGGGCGGCCAGCACATCGGTGCTGATGCCGGGCAGGTCGGCGAACAGGTCGCTGTATCGGCGCGGGCCCGAACACAATTCGCGGACCACCAGCAGGTTCCACCGGTCGCCGACGATGTCGAGGGCCCGGCTGACGGTGCAGTAGTGGTCGTAGCTTCGGCGTGTCACGATCCCACTCTAACCAACAACTTGGAAATACCAAGTGCAAACTTGGAATTTCCAAGTAGAGTGTGCGGCAACCACACCGAGAAGGGGTCGTTTGATGCAGGTGAAGCAGTCGAGCAAGCTGGCGGGCGTGTCCTACGAGATCCGCGGGCCGGTCGCCGAGCACGCCGCACGGCTGGAGGCGGAAGGGCATCACGTCGTGAAGCTCAACACCGGCAACCCGCTGACCTTCGGCTTCGAGGCGCCCGCCGAACTGCTTCAGGACATGGTCCGCAATCTGCCGCAGTCCAGCGGCTACTCCACCTCCAAGGGCCTGCTCTCGGCGCGGCGCGCGGTGGTGCAGTACTACCAGACGCTCGGACTCTCCGAGCTCGACGTCGAACAGGTCTTCCTGGGCAACGGCGTCTCCGAGCTCATCATGATGGCCATGACCGCGCTGCTGGAGAACGGCGACGAAGTCCTGGTTCCCGCACCGGATTTCCCGCTCTGGACCGCCGCCACCGCGCTCAACGGCGGCCGGCCCGTGCACTACATCTGTGACGAGGGCTCGGACTGGATGCCCGATCTGGCCGATATCGAGTCCAAGATCACCGACCGCACCCGGGCGCTGGTCATCATCAACCCGAACAACCCCACGGGCGCGGTGTATTCGCCCGAGGTGGTGCGTCAGATGCTGGAGATCGCGCGCCGCCACAACCTGGTGGTGTTCTCCGACGAGATCTACGACAAGATCCTCTACGACGGCCTGACCCACACCGCGACCGCCGCGCTGGCCCCGGATCTGTTGTGCCTCACCTTCTCCGGGCTCTCCAAGTCCTACCGCGCCGCCGGCTTCCGCGGTGGCTGGCTGGTGGTATCGGGTCCGATCGAGCACGCCGAGAACTACCTCGAGGGCCTGACCATGCTGGCGGGTCTCCGGCTGTGCGCGAATGTCCCTGCGCAGCAGGCGATTCAGGCCGCGCTCGGCGGGCACCAGAGCATCTACGACCTCACCCTGCCCGGCGGTCGCCTGCGCGAGCAGCGCGACCGCGCGTGGGAGGCGCTCAACGCCATCCCGGGCATCTCGTGCGTGAAGCCCCGGGGAGCGCTGTACGCCTTCCCGCGCATCGACCTCGACATGTATCAGATCCACGACGACGAGCAGTTCGTGCTGGATCTGCTGCTGCGCGAGAAGATCCACATCGTGCAGGGCACCGGCTTCAATTGGCCGCGCCCCGACCACTTCCGGATCGTGACGCTGCCGCACGCCGATGAGCTCGAGGCCATCATCGAGCGCATCGGGCGTTTCCTGGCGACCTACAAGCAGTAGGTCTCAGACCGGGCGGCCCGCCGTCATACCGCCGTCGACGACGAACTCGGCGCCATTGCAATAGCTGGATTCGTGGCTCGCGAGGAACACCACGAGCGCCGTGACCTCCTCGGGCACGCCGAGGCGGGCCAGGGGGTTCGCGTCGCGATCGGTGGTCGTGCCCTCGGGCACGCCGATCATGGGCGTCATGATCCCGCCCGGGTGAACGGAATTCACCCGCACCCCGTGCGGGGCGAGCTCGAGCGCCGCGGACTTGGTGAGCCCGCGCACCCCGAATTTCGAGGCGGTGTAGGCGTGCGCGCCCGGCACGCCCTGGATACCCGCAGCGGAGGAGATGTTCACCACCGCTGCGGGCCTGGCCGCCACCAGGGCGTCGCGGGCGGCGGTCAGGCCGAGGAAGGGGCCGGTGAGGTTGATGGACAGGGCACGCTGCCACTGCTCTTCGGTGTAGGTGCCGAGCGGCCCGAAGTCGAGGATGCCGGCATTGTTGACCAGCACGTCGAGCTTGCCGAACCGTTCGACCGCGGTGTCCACGGCCGTGCGCCAGTCCTCGGCCTTGGTGACATCGAGGTGGACGTACTCTGCGGCGTCGCCGAGTTCGGCGGCCAGTTTCGCGCCCGCCTCGTCGGAGATGTCGCCGATGAGCACCGAGGCACCCTCGGCCACGAATGCCCGCGCGTGCGAGGCGCCCATTCCCGATGCCGCGCCGCTGATCAGCGCTACACGTCTGTCGAGCCGTCCGCTCATGCCGCATCCTTTCGAGCCTGAGCGGAGCCCTCCATGGTTACGCTTTGCAAGCGCGGGGAGGAGGAGCGACGCCTCCGGGCTTGACCCTTCATGCTCGGTGCCTTCCGTCGAGATCGATGATGGTCCGCTCCGGCCGGAACACGCAGCGGGTGGTGGTGTAGATGGTGGGCATGCACTTGTTGCAATGCACGCAGGCCGACCGGGTGGCCGCGTCGGCCTGGATGCGCTGCAACAGATTCGGCTCGCGCAGCAGCGCCCGGCCCATGGCGACGAACTCGAATCCCTCGGTCATGGCCAGGTTCATGGTGTCGAGATTGGTGATGCCGCCCAGCAGGATCAGCGGCATGGACAGTTCGCGGCGGAACTGGCGGGCCCGCTCCAGCAGGTACGCCTCGTGGTAGGGGTACTCCTTGAGGAAGGCACGCCCGACCAGTTTGAAACCCATGCGCGCCGGGCCGGGCAGCACCTCGGCGAACTCCTTGCGCGGTGCGTCGCCGTGGAACAGCAGCATGGGGTTGAGAAGTGAACTGCCCGCAGTCAATTCGAGGGCGTCGAGCGCGCCGTCGGCCTCCAGCCAGGCGGCTACCTGGATGCTCTCCGGGACCGTGAGCCCGCCGCGGCGGCCGTCCTCCATGTTCAGTTTGGCGGTCACCGCCAGCCGGTCGCCCACGGCATCCCTGACAGCGCAGGCGATTTCGCGTGCGAGCCGGGCCCGGTTGGCGAGCGTGCCGCCCCACTTGTCGTGGCGGCGGTTGAGCAGTGGGCTCAGGAACGAGCTCACCAGATAGTTGTGGCCGAAATGGATTTCGACCGCGTCGAATCCGGCCTGCTCCGCCAGCAGCGCCGCATTCGCGTGTGCCGCAATGAGTTCGCGGATCTCGGAGTCGCCGGGCACGTGCATGGCATGCATGCTCAGCGGGCTGAACATACGGCTCGGCGCGAGCGCGGGCGCGCGGTTGGAGGCGGCGTTGGCGACCGGTCCGGCGTGCCCGATCTGGGCGCTGGCGGCCGCGCCCTCGGCGTGCACCGCGTCGGTCAGCTCACGCAGTCCGGGAACGGCTTCGGGCCGCATCCAGATCTGGTGCCGGTCGGTGCGGCCGCCCGGCGCGACCGCGCAGTAGGCGACGGTGGTCATGCCCACGCCGCCCGCGGCGACCTCGCGGTGGAAGTCGATGAGCTCGGGGGTGACCAGCGCGTCGGGGGTGCGTCCCTCGAAGGTGGCGGCCTTGATCACCCGGTTGCGCAGGGTGATCGGGCCGAGTTTCGCCGGTGCGAAGATCTCGTTCATGGTTGTTCTCCCGGTGCCGTGAGTCCGGCCACCACGAAGTTCCGCAGGGCCGTCAACGCCGGTTCGGGCATCCCGTGATCCTCGATCTCGGGAGCGCCGAACCGCATGATGATCAGGTCGAAGGCCAGCATCCAGCGCCGTCGCGCCTCGCCGGCCCGCAGTTCGGGCAGCAGCGCGGTCCAGGAGTCCATCCGGAACCACGGCCCCTGCCACGAGGTCTGATGCCGGCCCAGCACGAAGCGGGCCAGCAGCCGAAGATGCAGGCGCCCCAGCGGATCCGCGGCCAGCTCCTGGAACGGCGCGAGGATGGTGTCCACCACCGCGGGCACCGAATCCCGTCCGCCCGTGGCCCGGCCCAGCCCCTCCTCCCACAGCGGCCCGAGCCGGGCCTCGATGAGGGCGGCGACCAGCGCCTCCTTGGATCCGAAGTGGTAGTGCACCGCGGCGGGGTTGGCGCCCGCCGCCGCGCAGACGGCGCGCACCGATACCTCGTCATAGGGCTCGGTCAGCAGTAGCTGCTCGGCCGCCGCGAGCAGTCGTTCCCGCGTTCCCGCGGACACCTTCTCGACCATGGCAAGCAGTGAAACACGGTTCAATCAGTATTTCAATCATTGATTGAAAATTGCCGTTGTGGGCCTGGTCTACGTTGTGGGCCTGGTCTGTTGGAAGTGGCGGCAGCGCCACCGCGCCGGCCGGCAGCGAATGGTCACTCGCTCTGCGACCAGGCCGCGACCGGCAGGGTCAGGTAGACGCCGATATGCGCGTCGACGAACTTCTCGATATCGGCGAGCAGCTGGTCACAGCGCTCCTGCCGGTTCTCGGCCCGGCTCGCGAAGTACTTCGACCGGACCTCGATGACCACATCCATCCCCGACCGATCGAACTTGCCCAGCGGATGGAAGCGGATCTCGACATCCCCCGGCTGTAGGTCGCCGTCGTAGGGCTCCTCCGGACATTCGACGGCGAGGGACACCAGGTGTGGCAGCCATTTGCCCAGCTCACGCAGCACGGTCTCGGGAAGCTCCGGCTTGTGGGTCACCTCGACGAGGGGCATCCGGCCAGTGTATTGGCCGAGGCAAGGACCGCCGGGCCCCGGCGGCGGTACACGCTAGCGGGCAGGGAGGGCGCGGGCGATGATCTCCTCGATGACCGCGCTCTTGGCGTTGGAGTAGTGCTGGACGTACTTCCACTGTCGTTGCGCCAGTTCGCGTTTGGTCCGTTCGTAGTGGGCGCGGTCACCGTCGTGGGTGCGGAGCCGATCACGGAAGGCGAGCACTCGCTCGATCTCGGTGTCGCCGAGGCCGGGGGAGAACACGTGGAGGTTGACGTCGTGCGGCGCACCGTCTTCCACGCGGCGGACCAGGCAGCGGTGTTCGTACCAGTCGGGTTCGCGTACGCGCAGGGTGTATCCGGCGCCTTCGAGGGCGGACACGTAGGCCGGTTCGTCGGCGGTGTCCGCGACCACGAGCAGGATGTCGATCACCGGCTTGGCGGCGAGGCCGGGCACCGAGGTGGATCCGGTGTGCTCGAGCCGTAAGACCTTCGGCCCCAAGGCTGCTCGGATCGCCCGGGCGTCGTCGGCGTACCAGGACGGCCAGTCGGGGTTGGGTTCCTCGAGGATCACCGGCACCGCGTAGGGCGTCAGCTCGCCGACGAACGCGGCGGAGATCTCGTCGTCGTCCATGGTGGCCACGACCTGAGCCTGATCGGCGCGGGTCAGGAGGTACGGAGACTGGCGATCATCTGCGCGGCCCGGTCGGCGGTGAGTTCGCTCTGGGTGCCACGGTCGGACAGGATGGCCAGCACCAGCAGCGCCTTGTTCGGGCCGGAGAACGCGAAGGTGTAGATCGAGTAGCTGGTCGTGGTGCAGCCCGGCGCGCCCGGCTGCCAGCTGCCGGAGGTTTCGACCTGCTGGCCGGTGATGCCGCTGGTGGTGGTGACCGCGGCCGACGCGCCCTGGTTGCCGCCGGTCGCGTCCGAATAGCCGCTCTCCGCCGAGATTCTCGCCACCTTGACGGCCGCGGCGGCGGGATCGCTGCCGTCGACATGAGCGACGAAGGCGAGGGTCCGATATGCCGAGCCCGCGCAGTAGTCGTTGCCCTCGGTGGACTTGGCGTGCCCGATGACCGAACCGTCGGCCCCGGTCTGCACGGTGATGTCGGTGGGCTCGGCGATCGTCCACCCGGCGGGCACGTCGTAGCTGATACCCAGTGCCGGGGCGACCACCGTGGTGCTGCCGGGCTTGGGTGCGCCGGAGCGGGACGGCCCGGTGGCGGACGGCCCGCCCGAGGGCGCGGCGGTCGTGCCGGGCGCGGCGGTGGTGCCGCTGTCGGCGGAGTCCCGGGTCAGCGCATACGCCGCGATACCGCCGCCGGCCAGCACGATGACCGCGGCCAGCGCGGCGAGGATCACCAGGGTGCGGCGCGGCCCGCCGCCGGGTGCGGATGGCGGCGTGTAGCCCGGAATCGGTTGCTGCCCCGCATAATTCGGGACAGAGTGCTGCCCGGTGACGTACGGGTGGTGCTGTCCGGTGACGTACTGGGGCTGCTGACCCGTGATGTACTGCGGAGGCGCGAGCTGGTACCCCGGGGGCAGTTGCGCGGCAAAGCCCGGATATTCGGTCGGCTGCGGTGCCTCGCCCTGGTAACCCCAGTCCTGTTGTGCCGCATCGGGATATCCCCAGCCCTGTGGCCCGCCGCGGGGGTTCGCCCAGTGATCATTGTTGTCGGTCACGTGTTTTCACCCTCCGGCCGCACCGAGCCGCCTCGGCTTGGTCGAAGCCCGACCCTATCGGGTGTGTACTAGCCCTGCGACGCGGGCGCGTCCGGGCCGGGATCCGGCCGGGCCGGGGACACCCGGATCACCCCGGCATCCAGATCGAGGCTGACCCGGGGCCGGTGGCCCTCGCCGCTGCCGTCCTCGCTGCCCTCGTCCTGCAGCTTCTTGCCGGGGAACAGTTCGCCTATGACGCCCACGAATTCACCCTAGCCCTCACATCCGGTGGTAGCCCGGACCGCGATACCCGTACCCGCGCCGCCCCCGCGCGAAGGCGAAGAACAGCACGGGGAACAGGAAGAACGGGAAGAAGTGGGTGGTCACCGCGAACGCGATCATGAACACCAGCAGCACACCCGCACCGATCGGGGCCAGCGGCAGCGGGCGGCGCGGGGCGGGAGGCGGGGCCGGGATCTGCGGCGCGGGCGGTTGCGGCCGGGGTAGGTCGCCGAACAGCACCGCCAGCTCGCCCGCGGTCTTGGCCGCGTATGCCCGGCCCACCCGCTCGTCGTATTCCGCGATGTCGAGCCGGCCGGCGGCGAAATGCTCGCCCAGTGCGGCGGCGGCCTGCTCGCGTTCCGCGGTGCCGACGCGGACGGTGGACGGTCCGTAGACCGCGGGATCGAAATCGGTCATGACAATCCACCTCGGGGGAGGGAAGCAATCTCGTTGTCCGCCAGCGTAGGCGCGTTCGCGGCGGCGCGCCTGCACGCGTGTGCGTAATCCCGGCTACGCCTGCCGACGTAGGCCCGCCGCGGGCTGTCCGGCGGCCAGCCCGGCGAATTCGTCGACCTTGGGATGGTCGGTGTCGGTGCGCCACACCAGCCGGACCCGCGCGTCGGGCAGGCCGGTGAGCGGGACGAATGCCACCTCCGGATGGGTGAAGTAGGTGGGCATGGCGGTGGTGGTGGCGAAGACGGCGTTGTTGTGGGCGACCGCGGTGAGCATCTCGGGTTCGGTGCGCGCGGGCGCGACCCGCGGGATGGGCCGCCCGCGCGGGGTGGTGGCCGGCGGCCAGAAGGCGCGCGCGAATTCGGGCGCGACATCCGGATGCGGTCCGATCACCCGCAATTCGGCCAGATCCTCGACGTCGATGCTGTCGCGGGTGGCCCACGGATGGCTGCGGGCGATGGCCAGCAGCCGCGGGAACACGCCCACCTCCGGCCCGACGGTCAGGCCGAGCTGCTCGACCGGGGCCAGGCAGATCTGGATATCCACCTCGCCGCGCCGCAGCGGGCCGAAGATGTCGGTCCACGCCAGCTGGGTCAGCGTGATCTGGCATTCCGGATGGCGGGCCCGGAATCCGGTCAGTGCGGTGTCCAGGGTGGACGCGTAGGGCCCGAGGAATCCGATGCGCAGACCCCGTGCCGCGGTGCGGGTTTCGGCGAAGGCCCGCTGCAGCTCCTGGAAGGCCGGGCGCGCGCGGGCCAGCAGATGCTCGCCCAGCGGATTGAGGGTGACCCGGCGGCTGGTGCGCTCGACCAGGCGGCGGCCGACGCGGCGCTCCAGGCTGCGGATCAGCTGGCTGACCCGGGGCTGCGACAGTCCGAGGCGGTCGGCGGTCCGGCCGAAGTGCAGTTCTTCGGCGAGGACCACGAACGCTTCCAGTTCGGCCGGGTCGACGCGGGGTCCTCGAGGCGAGTCTTCGATCAGCATTTCTTATCGATCTTCGCGGATTTCGGCGTTGATGGCTATCCGACACGTGACGGATGCTGAGCCGGCGAGTGAATCGCGTCGACTTGCCGTGGTCACCGAGATGGGCGGCATCGTCATGAGCACCCGACACCTGTGAACACCCGACGCTAAGGAAAACCCCTGTGCCGCATTTGAAGAGCCTGCGCGAGTTCATCGAGGCGCTCGACGCCATCGGTGAGGTGCAGCACATCGACACCGAGGTCGACTGGAATCTGGAGATCGGCGCGATCATTCGCCGGTCCTACGATCTCCGGGCCCCCGCGCCGTTGTTCAGCAATATCACCGGATATCAGGACAGTGGTTTCCGGGTGCTCGGCGCGCCCGGCGCGCTCTCGGGTCCGCAGCACCGGCTGGCGCGCATCGCGCTGGCGCTGGGCCTGCCCGCCGACGCCACCGGTCAGCAGATCGTGGAGGTGCTCGCCGACGCGCGTGCCAAGCCGGGCATCCCGCCGGTGGTGGTGGACCGTGCGGCCGCGCCCTGCAAAGAGAACGTCATGCTCGGCGACGACATCGACCTGTTCGTCTTCCCGACCCCGAAGCTGCACGGCAATGACGGCGGACGCTACATCCAGACCTACGGGATGAACATCGTCAAGACCCCCGACGGCTCGTGGACCAACTGGTCGATCAACCGCATGATGATCCACGACCGGAACACCCTGGCCTGCCTGATCCCGGGACCCCAGCACCTGGGCATCATCCGCTCGAAGTGGACCGAGATCGGCGAGCCCATGCCGATCGCGCTGGCCATCGGCGTCGAGCCGGGCCTGCCGTGGGTGGGCGGCATGCCGATTCCCGAGGGCGAGGACGAAACCCATTACCTGGGCGCGCTCTTCGGCGAGGGCCTGGAACTGGTCCCGGCCGAGACCGTCGACCTGCTGGTGCCCGCCACCGCCGAGATCGTGATCGAGGGCCACATCGCCCTCGACGAGACGGTCATGGAGGGCCCGTTCAACGAGTTCCCCGGCTACAACGCCACCGAGGCCGGCCCCAAGGCGGTCTTCCACGTCTCGGCGATCACCCACCGCGACGGCGCGATCCAGCCGACCGTGGCGGCGGGCCCGCCGGTGGAGGAGGACCACACCATCATCGGCACCACCAGTGCCGCCGAGATCCTTCACCTGCTGCGGCAGGCCGGGCTGCCGATCTCCTCGGCCTGGTACAACTTCGAGGCCGCGGTGCACTGGCTGACCCTGGCGGTGCGGCAGGACTGGCACGAGACCACCGGCCTGGGCTCGCACGAGCTGGTGGACCAGATCGCCAAGATCATCTTCACCGGCAAGCCGTCGGTCAATGCGCCCAAGATCCTGGTGGTCGAGGACGATGTCGACATCACGAATATCGACGAGGTGGTGTGGGCCTTCGCCACCCGCTCCCACCCGGATGTCGAGCGCGGTGAATTCCATTACCCGGCAGCGGTTTCCGATCAGCTCGCGGTCTACCTCTCGCCGGAGGAAGCGCATTCCTTCATGGCGGGCAAGGTGATCTACAACTGCCTGCTGGCCGATCACTTCCCGCAGGGCCGCCGCCCGATCAAGGGCAGCTTCGAGAACGGCTGGCCCGCGGAGATCCAGCAGCGCGTCCTGGATCGCTGGCAGGAGTACGGCTACCGCTGATCGCGGGAACGACTACGGGCGGCGTCGTGCGACCGGACGAGGGGTGTCGGACGAGGCTCGGCCCGAGGCGGGTCGGATGCCGCCGTGCGCCGACCGCGCGCACGGCGGCATCGGCTGCGTGTAGGCAGCAGCCAGCGCATACGTGAAGGGCTCGGAGATCGACTGAATCGTGAAGGCGGCGTCCAGATCTGCGCTGCCGTAGACCGGCCCGTCCGCGGTAGCCGGGCAGATGCCGAATGAATCGGGTTGTACTGCCGCCAGTTCCGGAATGTAGTCGGCCGGCGTTCCCGACGTGTCGGCCCGGCACAGCTCGTACACTTCGTCGATGATGCGGGCGACGACGCCGCCGGACGGGACCTCTTGGCCACTGTAACCGGCGTAATCTGTGTTGAGCCTCACATCTGCTACGGATGTTGCAGGTGGCGTTTCGTTCCTGGCATCGGGGGCCGGAATGGGCTCCGTAGACTGTTGCAAACACAGGAGACATCCGGAGGGAGCAATAGCCGTGGGAGTGCTTTCCCGGGTCGACACGCCCGAGGACCTGCGTCGGCTGTCGGTACCGGAGCTGCACGAGCTGGCCGAGGAGATTCGTGAGTTCCTGGTGCGGAAGGTCGCCGTCACCGGCGGGCACCTGGGGCCGAACCTCGGCGTCGTGGAGCTGACCATCGCGTTGCACCGGGTTTTCGACTCGCCGGCCGACCCGATCATCTTCGATACCGGGCATCAGGCCTACGTGCACAAGATCCTCACCGGCCGCAAGGACGGGTTCGACACGCTGCGCAAAGAGGGCGGGCTGTCGGGGTACCCGAGCCGGGCCGAGAGCGCCCATGACTGGGTGGAGTCCTCGCACGCGTCGGCCTCGCTGTCCTATGCGGACGGCATCGCCAAGGCGTTCGCGCTGACCCGGCAGAAGCGGCATGTGGTCGCGGTCGTCGGTGACGGCGCGCTCACCGGCGGCATGTGCTGGGAGGCGTTGAACAATATCGCCGCCGGGCCGGACCGCTCGGTCATCGTGGTGGTCAACGACAATGGCCGCTCCTATGCGCCGACCATCGGCGGGCTCGCCGAGCGGCTCGCGGGGCTGCGCACCCAGCCTGCCTATGAGCACGCGCTCGACGCCACCAAGCGGATCGTCCAGAGCATTCCGCGCGTGGGGGATTCGGCGTACTCGATGCTGCACGCCATCAAGACCGGCATCAAGGACGCGGTCGCGCCGCAGGAGCTGTTCAGCGATCTCGGGCTGAAGTATGTGGGCCCGGTCGACGGGCACGATCCGGTACAGCTGGAGGCTGCGCTGCGGCGGGCCAAGGACTTCGGTGGTCCGGTCATCGTGCACGCGGTGACGCAGAAGGGTCGCGGCTACAAGCCGGCCGAGGACCACGAGGCCGATCAGATGCATTCCATCAGCCAGATCGACCCGGAGACCGGTGAGCCGCTGGGCGGCCCGTCCGCGTCGAGCTGGACCTCGGTGTTCTCCAAGGAGCTCATCGCCCAGGCCGAGCAGCGCGACGACATCGTGGCGATCACCGCCGCCATGCCGGGGCCGACCGGTCTGACCCCGTTCGGAAATCGCTTCCCGGAGCGCATGTTCGACGTCGGCATCGCCGAACAGCACGCCATGACCTCCGCGGCCGGTATGGCCCTGGGCGGTCTGCACCCCGTGGTGGCCATCTACTCCACCTTCCTCAACCGGGCCTTCGATCAGCTGCTCATGGATGTGGCGCTGCTCAAGCTCCCGGTGACCCTGGTGCTCGATCGCGCCGGCATCACCGGCGACGACGGCGCCTCACACAACGGCATGTGGGACCTCTCGGTGCTGGGCATCATCCCGGGCATCCGGGTCGCCGCCCCGCGTGACGCCGCCCGCCTGCGTGAGGAATTGGGGGAGGCCCTGCACATCAGCGACGGGCCCACCGCCATCCGCTTCCCCAAGGGCCCTGCGATCGAAGAGATTCCGGCGGTGGAACGCCTCGAGGGCGTGGATGTGCTGCGCCTGCCCGACGTGGAAGTGGAAGACGCTGCCGCGTACTCGGTGCGCGCCGATGTCCTGCTGGTCGCGGTCGGCGCCTTCGCCGACCTCGCGCTCGAGGTCGCGGATCTGCTGGAGGCCGAGGGCGTCTCGGTGACCGTGGTCGACCCGCGCTGGGTCCTCCCGGTCTCCGACACCGTGGTGAAGCTGGCCGGGAACCACCGCCTGGTGGTCACCCTGGAGGACAGTGGCCTGCACGGCGGCATCGGCTCCACCGTTTCCGCCCGGCTCCGCAGTTCGGGCGTCGACGTCCCGGCCCGCGACCTCGGCGTCCCCCAGCATTTCCTGGACCACTCCTCCCGCGGCAAGATCCACCAGGATCTCGGCCTCACTCCGGGCGAGGTGGCCCAGCGGGTGCACGTGTGGCTCGGCGCCGCCGACGCCTCCGGCAGCGAGATCGAGCAGGCCCTGCTTCCGGCGGCCGAGTAGTACCGCCGAGTGGCACTCCGCTCGTGACGGGCCCGCGATCATCCGATCGCGGGCCCTTCTTTCTATACGGAGCTGGGGTTCTCGCGTAGATTCTGAAACAGGTTACAGTTTCGGGACGGGAGTTCGGATGTCGTTTGTGCTTGTCGAGAAGCCGCGGCCGGGGATCGCGTTGGTCACGTTGAACCGGCCGGACCGGATGAACGCCATGGCGTTCGACGTGATGGTGCCGCTGCGGGAGACCCTCGAGAGCGTGGCGGCCGACAACGAGGTGCGCGTGGTGGTGCTCACGGGCGCCGGGCACGGGTTCTGCTCGGGCGCGGATCTGCAACACGCGGGCAAGGTGCCGGGGGTAGAGGGGTTGACGCGCACCAGCATTGCGCGGCGCTCGATGGAGCTGCTGAACAATGTGATGCTCACGATCAAGCGGATGCACCAGCCGGTGATCAGCGCCATCAACGGCGCGGCCATCGGCGGCGGGTTCTGCCTGGCCATGGGGACCGATATCCGAATCGCCTCGGAGGACGCGTATTTCCGTGCGGCGGGCATCAACAACGGCCTCACCTCCGCCGAACTCGGCATCAGCTACACGCTGCCGCGGGCCATCGGCTCCACCCGCGCCTTCGAGATCATGCTCACCGGCCGCGATGTGGATGCCGCGGAAGCCGAACGCATCGGCATCGTCTCCCGCGTCGTCCCCGGCGACAAACTCCTCGAGGCCGCCTACGACACCGCCGACCAGATCATCCGCTGGAGCCGGGTCGGCGGCGAGCTCACCAAGCGCCTGCTGTGGAGTGGCCTGGAGGCGGGCAGTTTCGAATCCCACATGCAGAACGAGGGCATGGCCCAGCTCTACGTCCGTCTCACCACCGACAACTTCGACGAGGCCATCCGCGCCCGCCGCGACCGCCGCCCACCCGAATTCCAGGACTGAGCGAACGGTCCGCCGCGCGCCCGGCGCGTGCTAACTGCCGGATCCGAGCAAGTTGGAACTGCCGGATCCGAGCAGGTTCGCGCTTCCGGATTGGGTGCAGGTGCCCTGCTGCGGGGGCTGCGGAGTGCCTGATCCCGGTGGCGCGGCGACCACCGACACCGTGAACGTATACGGCTGCATCACCACGAACGGGATCGTGGAGGAGGTCGCAACGGAGAGTTCGTGTGTTCCGGCGGTGGTCGGAACCCATGCGATGGCATTGCGGCCGGTGTGTGGGTACGAGATGCTGCCGATGCATTTCCCGTTGTCGTAGAAGCTCGTGGCGCTCACGTTCGTCAGAAATGGGCCCGCGTAGAACGAGTAGGTCTGTCCGGCGACGTAGGACGATGGCACCGTGCAGGTGCCGGTCGAACAATCGTCGACCTCGGGACCGTCGATGGAGGCAGTGACGGTGGGCGCGGACAGTGCGGCGATGGTCGCGGCCACCGCCAGAGTTGTTGCGCCCCAGCCGATGCGGTGTGTGGTGTGGTGGGTGATAGGCATTTCGTTGCCGTCTCTTCCGTATTCGTGATCAGCGTCCGGCGCTGCCGGATCCGTCGAGGGCGGCGCTGCCGGATCCGATGAGGTTGGCGCTGCCGCCACCGCCGCAGCCGGGTTGCTTCGGCGGCTGACCGCCGCGGCCGCGGTCGCCGCCGCCCTCCGAGATCTCCTTGACGCCGCCGACGATGGTGAGCGTGTGCGATCCGGCGGCGGTGGGAACCCAGGTGATCTGGAGTGCACCCGGACCCGATAGCGGGGCGCTTCCGATGCATTGCCCGTTGTCGTAGAAGTCCGCTGTGCTCGCGAACATGGGCTGGAAGTTGATGCCCGCGTAGTACGTGTATGCGTGTCCGACGACCGCGGACCCCACCTCCGCGCCGGTTGCGGCATCGACGAGCATGGGAAGCCCGAGGGAGGCGGAGGCGGTGGTCGTGGATAGGGCGGTGATGGTCGAGGCTAGTGCCAAAGTGGTTGCAGCCCAGCCGATGTAGTGCAGGGGGCGGCGGGTGACGTGCATTGGTGGACTCCTCTTTCGTGCCCCTTGGTTCGGGGTCGACAGAATCTAACTTTCACCAACTGTGAAATGAGTCCACTTCAGAAAACCCTTGTGCCCCAACTTTCCTGGGCGATATTTCCGGGGTCAGCTCTTCGGGTAGAGGGCTTCGCTCAGGCGCGGGACGGTCAGAGCGCGCTGCCACGGGCGGGCGCCGCCCGCGGCGAGGTAGCCCTCGATGAGGGTCGGGGCTTCGCCGTTGGCGACCGATTTGGGCAGCCCGTCCCAGCACATGCGGCGCAGCAGGTCCGGGGTGAGCAGGTTCTCGACCGGGACCGACACCTCGGTGGAGAGGTCGGTCATGGCCGCGCGGGCGCACTGCAGGCGGGCCGCGGCGGCCGGGTCGCGGCGCTCCCAGCGGTTGACCGGGGGCGGGCCGTCGAAGTGCTGGGTGAGCGGCGGGAGCTCGCTGTCGGGGAGGGTGCGGGCGCGTTCCACCGCGCCGAGCCATTCGCGCGAGTAGCGGCGCTGGCGGGGGCCGCCGAAGATCGGCAGGGTGCGCAGCTGGGCGATGGACTTGGGCTCGTTGGTGGCGGCGGCCACTATGGCCGAGTCCGGGAGGATGCGGGCGGGGGCCACGTCGCGCAGGCGGGCCAGGCGGTCGCGGGTCGTCCATAGTTCGCGGACGATGGCGAGCTGGCGGGTGCGGCGCAGGGTGTGGATGCCGGAGGTGCGCCGCCAGCGGTCGGCCTTGGGGCCGGCCGGCTCCGCGGTGCGGACATGCTCGAATTCCTCTGCGGCCCACTCGGATTTGCCCTGCTCGGCCAGGTCGGCGGCGACCGCGTCGCGCAGCTCGATGAGTAGCTCGACATCAAGGGCCGCGTAGTTCAGCCAGTCGTCGGGCAGCGGCCGGGTGGACCAGTCGGCCGCGCCGTGGCCCTTGCGCAGCTCGCGGCCGAGCAGCTTCTCCACCATGGCGGCCAAGCCCACGCGCTCGTAACCCGCGAGGCGGCCGCCGAGTTCGGTGTCGAAGAGCCGGGCCGGGTGCAGCCCGAGTTCGGCCAGCCCGGGCAGATCCTGATCCGCGGAGTGCAGCACCCACTCCAGATCGTTGATCGCCTCGGCCAGCGGCGTGAGCTCCCCGTCCACCGGGATCGGGTCGATGAGGAAGGTGCCCGCACCCTCGCGCCGCAGCTGGATCAGGTACGCGCGATTGGAGTAGCGGAAGCCGGAGGCGCGCTCGGCGTCGACCGCGAGCGGTCCACTGCCGGCGGCGAGCCGGCGGGCGGCTGCGGCCACCGCGGCGGCGGAGTCCAGTACCGGCGGCACACCGTCCACTGGCGCGAGCAACGGTACCGCGGCAGTGGCTTCGGGTTCATCTGGTACGGACATGGTCTTGAACTCTACGGGTTGGGCATTGGCGGGCCGCGTCACGTCGGTGAAACGACCGGCCGTGACACTGCGTCGGGCCATGGGGAATCGTACGTGGCGGCCGTCGATTTCGTTGCAGTACAGATGTTCTCGCAGGCGAGAGGGCATTTTCGGGCGACCGGCGCGGGAATTCGCGGATCGGCCGCCCCGATCTCGCGCCCAATTATTCGGTGCTCTCGCCCCGGCGCACGTCCAGCCGGGTTACCCCCGCGGGCGGCAGTCCGGCCGCGTAGGCGAGCACCTCGCAGAAGGCTTCCACGTGCGGCCGCATGACGGTGTCGGACACGGTCCAGGAGGCGCGCAGTTCGAGCTGGTGCGCGCGCGGCGGCCCCGCGATGTCTCCGTAGCGCACCGAGCTGGTGGCGGTGACCGTGCCGCCGAGGGCGGTGAAGGAGGTGCGCGAGTCCAGCGCGTCGACCAGCCAGCTCCACGCCACCTCCGGCAGCAGCGGGTCGGCGGCGAGCGCGGAGTCGATGTCGGCCTGGATGTAGGCGACCAGACGGAACACCCCGTGCCAGGCTTCCTGCCCGGCCGGGTCGTGCAGCAGGATCAGCCGGCCGAATGCGTCGCCCTCGGAGTCGACGGGCACCACGTTTGTATCTGGTCGCGTGACTTCCGCGCCTAGGGCGTACGAGTACGGGGCGAGGCGTTGCGGCGGGCGGATCGGTGCCAGCTCGATTCGAGGATGCACAGATACGGTTCCCATGGCCTCGACCGCGGCGCGGAACCGGGCTGGTTCTTCGGGCTCCGGGGTGGGGGCAGCGCCGTCGCGGAAGTCGAGCGGTGTCACGAAAGGCACCGTAGACCCCTCCGGTGCCGAGTAGTGCGAGGCGCGCCGCCGGGGCCCCTTTACGATGGGCGGTGATGAGTACTCACACCCGACGCCAGCTGACCGATGCCCCGTTCCTTGCCGCCGCCACCGGTGGCGTGCCGCATCGGCGTCCGGTGTGGTTCATGAGACAGGCTGGTCGGTCCCTTCCGGAGTATCGCGAGGTGCGTGCCGGAATCGGCATGCTGGAATCGTGTTTCGATCCGGAGCTGGTGTGCGAGATCACCATGCAGCCGGTCCGCCGCCACCAGGTGGACGCGGCAATCCTCTTCTCCGACATCGTGGTTCCGCTCAAGGCCGCCGGCATCGATCTCGACATCGTGGCCGGCGTCGGCCCGGTGGTCGCGAATCCGGTGCGCACCGTTGCCGATGTGCGCGCGCTGCCGCGCCTGCGCGCCGAGGAGGTGGGCGCGGTCACAGCCGGTGTGAAGCTGCTGCTGGATGCGCTCGGTGACACCCCGCTCATCGGATTCGCCGGTGCCCCGTTCACTTTGGCGTCGTACCTGGTCGAGGGCGGACCCAGCAAGAACCACGAGCGCACCAAGGCGATGATGCTCGCCGACCCCGAGACCTGGCACCAGTTGCTGGGCGTGCTCACCGACATCACCATCGAATTCCTGCGCGCCCAGATCGATGCCGGCGTGGACGCCGTGCAGCTGTTCGATTCCTGGGCGGGCGCGCTGAGCCTGGCCCAGTACCGGGAATACGTTCTGCCGCACTCGGAACGGGTCTTCACCGAGATCGCGTCCGCGGGCGTGCCGCGCATCCACTTCGGCGTCGGCACCGGAGAACTGCTGGGCGCCATGGGCGAAGCGGGCGCGGACGTGGTCGGCGTCGACTGGCGGATCCCGCTGAACGAGGCCGCGCGCCGGGTCGGCCCCGGAAAAGCGTTGCAGGGCAACCTCGATCCGGCCGTGCTCTTCGCGGGCCCGGCGGCGATCGACGCCCAGGTGCGCCGCATCGCCCGCGAGGCCGACGAGGCAATCACCTTGGGTGCCAAGGGTCACATCTTCAACCTCGGCCACGGCGTCCTCCCGAACACCGACCCCGGCGTCATCACCGAGACCGTCGCCCTGATCCACAGCCTCCCGCTCCCGCTCTGACCAGCACTTCCCGCCAGCGGTGCGCGCGGTGGGATCGAAGCTCCTGTGACGTGACCGGAGCGCTTCGGCTTCGCCCCCATCGAAGGCGCTGACCGCCGGGCCCGGCCGGGGCAGGTGAGCGAGGTCTCCGAAGCCGTCGGATGCCCAGCGGGTGCGCCGGCCCGGGTGAGGGGCGGGACTTCGGCCGGTGGGGTGTTCGCGGCGCGGTGTCAATCACGTTCCGGTGCGTGCCATTTCTGGGCGGGCGGTTCGAAAGCGCTGGTGAGCGTGGTTCAGGGCGGCCGGGCCGGCGTGGAACGGGGCCGCGATGGGCGGGCCCGGAGGCGGGGGTGGCGGGCGGCCGGAGTAGGTTGGCTCGGGGCGGCTCGAGGTCGAGGTGCGGGTCGCGGGCTGCGGGTTCGTGTGGTCGCGGCGTTCGACGAGTGGCGAGGAGTTGTCGATGCGGGTCGCGGTTGTCGGTGGCGGCATCAGCGGGCTGGTGGCCGCGTATCGGCTGCGGAAGGCGCTCGGGGAGTCGGCGGAACTGATCCTCGTGGAGCGGCGGGATCGGGTCGGGGGGATCCTGCGGACCGTCGAGATCGAGGGGGATCCGGTCGATTTGGGGGCCGAGGCATTCGTGGGCCGGCGTCCCGAGATTCCGGAACTGATGGGGGAGTTGGGGATTGCGGAGCAGCTCGTTCATCCGGCGGGCAAGCGGCCGCTGGTGTGGTCGGAAGGGGTGGGGCATCGGCTGCCGGAGCGGACGCTGATGGGCATCCCCGCCGCGCCGGAATCGGTTGCGGGGCTGGTGGATGCGCAGACCCTGGCCGCCGTTGCGGCGGAGCCGTCCAGGCCGCTGCGGTGGGAGCGGGGCGAGGACGTGTCGGTGGGGGAACTGGTGCGGGATCGCTTCGGGGAGCAGGTGGTCCGGCGCAGCGTGGACCCGCTGCTCGGGGGAGTGTATGCGGGACTTGCGGATTCGATCGGCGTGCGGGCCGCGCTGCCGACGCTGGCCGCCGCCCTGGATCGCGGCGCGGCCAGCCTGACCCGGGCCGTGTCCGAGGCCCTGCCCCCGCCCAGCACCACACCGGTGTTCGGCGGCATCCGCGACGGCTACCGCGCCCTGCTGGACGCGCTGCGTGCTGCCGCCGATGTGAAGGTCGAAACCGGTACGGCGGTCACCACTCTCGCCCGCACCGCACAGGGCTGGCGGCTCGACCCGGTCGGCGACGTCGACGCTGTGATCCTCGCGACCCCCGCCCCGGTCACCGCGGAACTCCTGCGCGCGGTGGCCCCGGAGGCCGCCGCGCTGGCCGCCGGAATCGACCTGGCCTCCTCGGCGGTGGTGGCCCTCGCCCTGCCGCCCGAGACCGCCCTGCCCGACAACTCCGGCATTCTGGTCGCCACCGGTGAACCGTTGCGCGCCAAGGCCTTCACCCTCTCCAGCCGCAAGTGGCCGCACCTGGCCGCCCGCGACGTGGCCCTGGTCCGCGCCTCCTTCGGCCGCTTCGGCGACCCTGCCCCGCTGTCCTGGTCCGACGACGACCTCATCACCGCCGCCGTCGAAGACCTCACCACGGTCACCGCCGCCGACATCCGCCCCCTGCGCGCCGTGGTCCAGCGCTGGCCCGGCGGTCTCCCGCAATACGCCCCTGGCCACACCACCCGCATCGCCGACCTGCGTTCCGCCACGGCCGGCCTCCCCGGTCTGGCCCTGGCCGGCGCCTACCTCGACGGCGTCGGCGTCCCCGCCTGCGCGGCGACCGGCACCAAGGCCGCCGCCCGCATCATCGCGCAGCTGTCCTGACCCACTCCCCGGGACCTCGCCCGTCGAGACCGTCCCGGTCGTCGTGATCGAGGTCGGCACGTCTTCGATCCAACAAGTGTTGACACTGCCTACATCCTTCCCCTATGTTAGCGCTGCGCACATTATGTAAGCACAGTCAACATTTGGAGGTGGATTGCCCGATGACGAGTGACTTGTTCTCGCCGCTGGTACTGCGATCGGGCGCGGTCCTGGCCAATCGGATCGTGAAAGCGGCCATGGAGGAGGGGATGGCCGGCTACGGGCAACTACCCGACGACCGTCTCGTGTCCCTCTACCGCCGGTGGGGAGCAGGCGGCTCGGGCGCCCTGATCACCGGCAATGTCATGGTGCACGCCGAGGCGCTCACCGGACCCGGCGGCATCGTGCTCGATGACGCCGCGCCGCTGGAACCGTTCGCGGAATGGGCGCGGGCGGGCAAGGCGGCGGGGGCGGCCATGTGGATGCAGATCAGTCACCCGGGCCGCCAGGTTGCGGCCAACCAGCCCGGCGTGGTGTGGGGTCCGTCGGATATCCCGGTCGATCTGGGCCGGCTCAGCAGCCGGTTCGGCCGTCCGGTCGCGATGACGAAGGCTCAGATCGAGGACACCATCGCCCGGTTCGCCACCACCGCGCGCCGCGCCGAACAGGCCGGGTTCGACGGGGTGGAAATCCATGCCGCACACGGCTATCTGCTGTCGCAGTTCCTGTCTCCGCTGGTCAACAACCGCACCGACGAGTGGGGTGGCTCCCTGGAGAACCGGGCGCGGCTCCTGCTCGAGGTGGTGCGCGCGGTCCGCGCGGTCGTGTCGCCCCGGTTCGTGGTCGCGGTGAAACTGAACTCCGCCGACTTCCAGCGCGGGGGCTTCGACGCCGACGACGCCCGCCGGGTGATCGCCCTGCTCACGCCCCTCGGCGTCGACCTGGTCGAAGTGTCGGGCGGCAGTTACGAAAGCCCCGCCATGACCGGCCGCCCCGCCGACAGCCGGACGCAGGCTCGCGAAGCCTATTTCCTGGACCTGGCGACGGAACTGGTTGCCACCAGCCCGATTCCGCTCATGCTCACCGGCGGCATCACCCGCCTCCAGACCGCCCAGGACGTCCTGGCGAGCGGCGTCGCGGTGATCGGCATGGGCACCGCCCTGTCCATCGCCCCGGACCTCCCCGCCCGCTGGCGCGACGATCTCGGGGCCGTCGCCACCCCGAAGCCCATCACCTGGTCGAACAAGGCCCTCGCGTCCGCCGCGGGTATGGCGGTGGTTCGGCATCACATGCGCCGCATGGCTCGCGGCCGAAACCCCCGTCCCGCAACCGGTCCCGTTCAGGCCCTGCTGTCCGACCAGATCGTGCAGGGGCGCGCCCTCCGCCGCTACCGTTCCTGGCTCCAGTCCCGTCCGGCCCCTGTCAACACCGGGCGCTGACCCTCGTCACCGCGGTATCAGCGGGGTACCAGGTCGATCGGATCGGTGTTCGCGCCGCAGACGACGACCGCCACCCGTTCACCGGGGGCGGGGACGTAGGCGCCCGACAGCAGGGCGGCCAGGGCAGTGGAACCGCCGTGCTCGACGGCGACACGGCGGCAGTCCCACAGGGTTTGGCGGGCGGCGATGATCTGCTTGTCACTGACCAGGACCGAGCGGACATCGCCCGCGTTCGCGGCGGACAGGGCCATGGCCGTGACGCGACGTGCGCCGAGGGAATCGGCTGCGACGGAGTCGATTTCGACGTCCACCGGTTCCCCGGCCTCGACCGCGGCATTGAAGGCGCGGCAGCGTTCGGGTTCGACCGCCACCACCCGCACGCCGTGATGATTGGCCGACACCGTGATTCCGGTCAGTAGCCCACCGCCGCCGACCGCGACCACCACGGTGTCGAGTTCCGGTACCTGCGCGACGATTTCGTCGAGCAGTGTCCCCGCACCCGCCGCGATATCGGGGTCGTCGTAAGCGTGTGAGCGCAGCGCCCCGCTGACCGCGGCGAAGCGCTCGCATTCGGCGGCCGCGTCGGCGTAGGCGTCGCCGCCGCACAGCACCTGCGCCCCAAGTGCCCGCAGCCGCGCCACTTTCACCGCGGGTGCGGAGTCGGGCAGGAACACGGTGGCGGCGGAGTCGACCAGCCGGGCGGCCCACGCGCATGCCACCCCGGCGTTCCCGCCGGACGCGATGGTGATCCCCACCTTGGGCAGCCGCCCCTGTTCCCGCTGTGCCAGTACGAAATTCGCCGCCCCGCGCGCCTTGAAGCTGCCGGTGTGCTGCATGTGCTCGAGCGCGAACCAGACCTCGCCGGCCACCGGGACGGTGTCGGCGTCCGCGCGGGCGAGGACCACCGGGCGGGTGTGGCCGGCGATTCGATCGGCAGCCGCTGTCACGTCCCCATATGTCGGATGCACTGGCGCTTCTTTCGTTTCCATCGCTGATTCTCTTCCCGCCGAGCGGCCGCGCGGCACGGCTCACGGAACACCCCCGAGCCGATGGACCCCCTTGTTCCACTGTAACTGTGCGGGCCTGGTCGGCCATCAGGACCGCAAACCGGGCCGGCTGCGCGCCCGGTCCAGCCTGGCCGCCCTCGACCCGGACGAATACCCGGTGCTGGCAACCCATCTGGATGCCATCAGCGAACTGTTCACCAGCGACGCCGTTTTCCACGACGGCCTGCGCCGCCTCATCGCCTCCTGGGCCGCCGGCGCGAGCTGAATCACCCAGCGCGAGCTGAATCACGCAGTCCACCGTGCCCCATTTCGAGCGGGTTCGGGCGCAGTGGCACGATGGAGGCCATGGCGCGACTCGACTACAAGGCCCTCAACGACACCATCCGCTACCTCATGTTCTCGGTGTTCCAGGTGGAGCCCGGCGTGCTCGGTGAGGATCGCCAGGCGGCGATCAAGGAGGCGCGGGCCTTCTTCGACTCGCTCGAGGAGCGCGGCGTGGTGGTGCGCGGTATCTACGATGTCGCCGGCCTGCGCGCCGACGCCGACTTCATGATCTGGTGGCACGCGGAGAAGATCGAGGATCTGCAGGCCGCCTACGCCGACTTCCGCCGCGTCACCGAGCTGGGCCAGATCTCCAACCCGGTCTGGAGCAACGCGGCCCTGCACCGCCCGGCCGAGTTCAACAAGTCCCACATCCCGGCCTTCCTCGCGGGCGAGGCGCCGGGCAACTACATCTGCGTCTACCCGTTCGTGCGCTCCTACGACTGGTACCTGCTGCCCGACGAGGAGCGCCGCAAGATGCTGGCCGACCACGGCAAGGAGGCCCGCGACTACCCGGACGTGCGCGCCAACACCGTGGCCTCGTTCGCCCTGGGCGACTACGAGTGGATTCTCGCCTTCGAGGCCCCCGAGCTGCACCGCATCGTGGATCTGATGCGCGATCTGCGCGCCACCGAGGCCCGTCGCCATGTGCGCGAGGAGGTTCCGTTCTTCACCGGTCCGCGCGTCGAGGTCGAGCAGCTCATCGCCGCACTCCCGTAGCGACCCGCACCGAGATCGGGCCCGGCCGCCCACCGCGGCCGGGCCCGATGTCGTTAGCGGGAAGGTCGCCGATGTGTTGCCCGCATAATTCGGGGCATGCGCGAAATCGCGCATGCCCCATAGTGTTTCTGCGACTCACTCAGCTGCGCTGTCCGAGGGGTGCAATCGGAGCGAGATCGAGTTGATGCAGTAGCGCTTGTCCGTGGGCGTGGGATATCCCTCGCCCTCGAACACGTGCCCCAGATGACTGTGGCAGTTCGCGCACAGCACCTCGACGCGCCGCATCCCCAGCGAGTTGTCCTCCACCAGCAGCACGGCCTCCGACTTCGCCGGATCGAAGAACGACGGCCACCCGCAGTGCGAGTGGAACTTCTCGTCGCTGCGGAACAATTCGGCCCCGCACGCCCGGCAGGAGTAGACGCCCTCGGTCTCGGTGTCGGTGTATTCGCCCGTGAAGGCCCGCTCGGTGCCCGCTTCGCGCAGTACCCGGTATTCGTCCGGGGTCAGCTTGGTCCGCCATTCCTGCGGGGTCAACTGGATGCGCGGGACGGGCAGCCCCTCGGTCCCTGTGGAGCTGTCAGCATCGGAACTCATGGCTCCACGCTAATACGAGGCGGTCGCCTTCGTCCGGGGCGCGACGGTGACCTCGGGTTCGTCGGCGACCCATTCCGGGTGCATCCACGCGGGATCCAGGGACTTGCCGACCTCGAGGCGGCCTTGGCGGCGGGCGGCGAGATAGCGGTCGCCCAGCACACAGAACACCACGATCAGCAGCAGCCCCCACCCGAAGGTCGTGCGCAGATACTCCAGATCGCGGCCGATGCTCTGCCAGCGGTCCGAGAGCCACTTGTCGTAGGACATGAATCCGAAGATGGCCACCCATGCGGGCCAGTTGCGCAGCAGCGAGTTGCGCAACACCACGGTCATCAGCATGGGGAACAGGAACATCGAGTAGTACATCTGGCCCAGCGGGCCCAGCAGCATGGCCGCGGTGATCAGGATGCCGGAGGTGTTGCAGATGTAGAACACCTCGTCCTCGCGGTAGTACCGGTACAGCAGCCACAGCGAGATCAACACCAGGACACCGACGGTGATACGCATGGTCCAGGTCAGCCACTCGGCGACACCGTAGTACCCGGCATTGCCGACGATGGCGCTGTTGAAGTAGTCCCGGGCCTCCGACAGGTACGGCAGCGTATGGGTCCAGAACTGCTTGTAGTCCACGATCAGCGGCCAGGCCAGCAGGTTCAGCGCCACCGGGATGCCCAGGGCGGTGATGAACACCTTCCACTGTCCGCGGACCAGCGGAATCAGCAGCAGCGGCGCCAGCAATGGACCCTTCACCGCGATGGTCAGCCCCAGTGCCACACCGGCCCACAGGTCCCTGCGCTTCAGGAGCAGGTGCATGAACACCAGCATGGCCATGAACAGGCAGCCGTTGATATTGGTGAAGGCCAGTGTGTTCGTCACCGTCTCGGAGACGAACATGGCCAGCAGCAGCGCGGGCGCGGCGACGGAGTTCAGCGTGTAGTTGAACAGCTTCAGCAGCAGGTACCAGGCCAGCAGCAGAGCCATCGCATTGACCAGGATGAAGGCCCACCGCGACTTTTCCGGATCGATGATGGCCAGCGGCGAGATGAGCAGCGTGCCGCTGGGGGGATACAGATAGGCCGGATCGGTCGAGCTGAAGTTCGCGTTGTACACGGGCCGGTGGTTGAGGAACGCGAGGGACGCGTTGTACACCGGTGTGAAGTCATTGGTGATGTGGTAGTTGACAGCGTTGATGAACACCCGGTGCAACACGGTGAGGATCGCGAGCGGCCACAATGCGAAGTTCAGTACCTCGGCGGTGGTGCGAGCGGTGCGGGGCTCGAGCTGTCGAAGGAACACTCGGGCACGGTACACCGAATCCCCGCGTCACACATGCGCCGACCCGCCTAATGCGTTGTGCGCGACACACCACAGCCGCCGGTCGGATGAAACCCCGGCCCGCCCCGAATGCTCAAGCCGGTCAAGCACACTCCGCGCTCCGTCGAGTAGTGACCGGCGTCACTTCACAGGTGTGTACTCAGGCCGGGCAGGCGGTGCCGTCGGCGGGCAGCGTGGCGTCCTTCAGGTAGTCGGCGAGGGACTGCTGGGCGCAGCCGGAGTGGGCGAAGGTCGGGTGCCCCCAGCCCTGCCAGACGACGGTGGCGGTGCGCGCACCCGCTGCGCCGAGTGCGCCGGTGACGGTGGGCCGGCCGTCCTGGCCGGTGACAGGGTCGGCGCTGCCGCCGAGGACCAGGACCGGCAGGTTCAGCTTGTCGGGCAGGGTCATGGGGGTGGCGGCGGGCCAGGCCGAGCAGGCCATCAGGTCGATGGCCGCGACCTTGCCGAACACCGGATACTGTGTGCCCCAGGTGGTTTCGAGCTCCTTGGCCTTGTCGGGGGTGGAGGGCTCGTGGTTGTCGCTGCAGCGGTTGACGAATTGACCGTCGGTGGCGATCCCCGCGGCGGCGCGCAGCAGGAACGGCGTGATCGGGACGTGGTCGCCCTTGCCGAGGGCACTGAGGGCGTCGGCGAATTCGGTGATCTGCGCGTTGCCGGTCGCCCGGGAGTCGCCGAGGAAGCCGCTCAGGGTGGTCACCAGCACCGAGGCCGACAGGTCGCCGAGCTGTCCGGCCCCGGCCCGGTTCACCAGATCGACGACGGCGGCCCGCGGGTCGCCCCCCAGCGAGCAGTTCAGCGACGCGCACCGCTGCCCGAATGCGGTGAGCGCGGCCTCCTGTCCCTTGACCCGCTGCTCGGCGCGCCCGTTGGCGTCCGTGCCGACTCCCTGCGGCGAGTCCAGCACCAGCCGGCCCAGGTGCTGTCCGTACTTCCGCGCGTAGTTCAACGCCACGTTCGTGCCGGTGCCGGTGCCCAGCAGCGCGAGGTGGTCCACCTGCAGCTGTTTGCGCAGCTGCTCGAGGTCGTCGGCGGCGTGCGGTGCGTCGAAGGTGGCCTGGGCCGGGGCCAGGAAGTCCAGGCAGGCGACGGTGGCGTCGCGCCCGGCGGTGCTCATGGTGTCCACGGCATCGGTTGCGCCCCGGGTGAATTGGGTCTGATCGGCGATGGCCTTGCGTTGCGGGTCGGTCATGCAGGTCACCGGCTGGGAGCTGCCGATGCCGCGCCGGTCGACCGCGATGATCGGCCGCGCGGCCAGCAGCGCGCTGGCGGGCCCGGCCGCGAGCCCGGCCAGGGTGGCCGTCGAGGACCGGTCGGAACCGGAGGTCAGGATGAGCGGCGCGGCGTCCTTGGGCGTCCGGTCGTAGCGGGCCCGCATGGCCGCATTGCGGAAGTTGCCCGCCACATTTCCGGCCACATCCACCTGCGAGGTGTATTCGGCGCATTCGAGCACCAGCCCCAGCGGCGGCGCGCCCAGCGACAGCAGGTTCAATGTCGGTGCGGTGCAGTCCTTCCAGGCCAGGTCGGCCTTGGGCACCTCGGGTGCGGGCGGGGTGGCGTCGGCGGGCGCGGTGGAGGTGGCGACTCCGGCCTGATGCGGCTGTTCCACGGCGACGGCGGGCCGGTCGGACGGCCCGGCCCCACAGGCGGTGGTCACCAATATCGACAGTGTCGACGCCAGCAGAGCGGCCCGAGTCCAGCGCATGCGCTACAGCCTGCCAGGTCCGGCACGCGGTTTCAGCCTCGGGTGTGCGCGCGTTCCCATCGGGTCAGGATCGTGCCGTCGGTGTCGAGCAGCAGGTGGCAGGGGTTCATCGGGGTTTGCAGGGCCTTGGGGGACACCGCGATTCGGCCCGCGGTCCCGCCCACCAGCTGCGGGGATACGGTCAGGCACAGCTCGTCCACGGCCCCGGCGGTGAGGAATTGGCCGAACAGTGAGGGCCCGCCCTCGCACAGCACCCGCCGCAGTCCGAGACGCTCTAGTGCGGTGCGGACGGCGGTCACGGTGGACTCGTTCGCGTCGGATTCGATCACCTCGGCCCCTGCGTCGAGGAGCCGCTTCTTGCGGTCGCCGGGCGCGGTGGTGGTGGTGAGGATGATCGGCCGCGCCCCGGTGTCGGTGAACAGCTTGCTCGCCGGATCCAGCGCCGCGGACCCGGTGACGACCGCGATGCGCGGCGGCGTCCCGTCCGGATCGCCGCCGAGCCCGTCCCGGTGCAGCCGCTTGCGCAGTTCCGGATCGGTGTGTGCCGCACCGTAGTTCTCCGCGCGCACCGTCCCGGCCCCGACCAGCACCACGTCGGCCAGATCCCGCAGCAGCCCGAAGACCCGCTTGTCGGCGGGCGTGCCCAGCGCGCCGGAGCGCCCGTCCACGCTGACCGCGCCGTCGATGCTGGTGACGAAGTTGACACGGACGTACGGTGCGGATGGCTCGACCGGATACGCGTACAACTCGACCAGGTCGTCGCGGGTGAGATCTGTGAGCTGAATCGCATTCGGCATACGCTGCATAAGGACCCATCCCACCACGCATCTACGCTGACGCCGTGCAACAACGCCTCGTCGATCGCCACCCGGAGGTTCCGGCAGACCAGCTCGTGGCCCAGATGGTTCCCCCGCCCACCTTCGACGAGGTGAGCTTCGGTTCCTACATCCCGGATCCGAAGGAACCGTCCCAGGCCGCGGCCGTGCTGAAGGCCGAGCTGTTCGCGGATCAGGTGACCAAGCTCCGCAAGGCCGCGGACAAGAAGGGCCTGTTCGGTAAGAAGAAGCCGGTGCACGGCATCGGCCTGTACCTGGACGGCGGCTTCGGTGTGGGCAAGACCCACCTGCTGGCCTCGATCTTCCACAGCGTGCCGGAGCCCAAGTCCTTCGGCACCTTCGGTGAGGTCACCAATCTGGTTGGCGCGCTGGGCTTCAACAATGCCGTCGAGCGGCTCGCGGCCAACAGCGTGCTGTGCATCGACGAGTTCGAGCTCGACGATCCGGGCGACACCATGCTGGTCTCGCGCCTGCTCACCGAGCTGACCGACCGCGGCGTCTCCGTGGTCGCCACCTCCAATACCCTGCCGGGCCAGCTGGGTGAGGGCCGCTTCGCCGCCCAGGACTTCCTGCGCGAGATCAAGAAGCTGGGCGCGCTGTTCGAGGCCGTCCGCGTCGACGGCCCCGACTACCGGCACCGCGATCTGCCGCCCGCCCCGGAGCCCACCGCTCCCGAGCTGCTGGCCGAGAAGGCCGCCGCCACACCGGGTTCCACGCTCGACGACTTCGACGCGCTGGTGAAGCACCTGAGCACGCTGCACCCGTCCCGCTACGGCGCCCTGATCCACGACGTCTCGGCCGTGTACATCTCGGATGTGCACCCGGTGACCGATCAGGCGGTCGCGCTGCGCATCGTGGTGCTCGCCGACCGTCTGTACGACGCGGGCATCCCGGTGACCATCTCGGGCGCGAAGCTGGATCAGATCTTCACCCAGGAGATGCTCGACGGCGGCTACCGCAAGAAGTACCTGCGCGCGATCTCGCGTCTGCTGGCGCTGTCGCGGTTCGAAGCCCCGGTTCACGCGTAACGAGGCACCGGCTCACGCGTGACCACCAATCTTGGCTCACGTGTAACCGGCAGGTAGGACCCGGTTTCTCTCATAGTTTCCTTAGGTAATAAATTCCGAGGGTCAGTGAAAGCCGGGCCGGATTCGGTTTTCGGCCCCGGAAGGAGATCTGCCTTGCGTAACCGTGCTGTCCAAGCTGCCGCGGTGGTCACCATCGCACTGTCCGCGAGCCTCGGGTCGGTGGCGACCGCCTTCGCCACCGACCCGCCCGCCGCCACCGGCAGCGTGCTCGTCAACACCGACAACCGTGCCCTCGGCCTGAACGGCGTGCTGAACGCCCGGGACGCCGGCGGCTACCGGACCGTCGACGGCCACACCGTGCGCACCGGTCTGGTCTTCCGCACCGGCGATCTGAGCAAGGCCACCGACGCCGACCTGGCCAAGCTGGCGTCGTCGAACGTGGCGTCCATCCACGATCTGCGCACCAGCTACGAGCAGCTGTTCATGGGCGTGGACAAGGTCCCCGCCGGCGCCGCCGAGCATCACGACGACATCATCGGCCAGGCTCCGCCGCAGGTGATGGTCTCGACCCTGTCCGCGGGCACCGACCTGTATCGCGCCTTCATCACCGCTCCGGGCGCGAACGAGGGCTTCGCGAACGTGTTGCGCGACATCGCCTACAACCCGGGCGGCGTCCTGTTCCACTGCACCGCGGGCAAGGACCGCACCGGCTGGACCTCGGCGGTGCTGCTGACCATCCTGGGCGTGGACAAGGACACGGTCTACTACGACTACCTGCTGTCCAACTACTACCGTGGCGCCAAGGACGGCGACATGATGAACGGCGTGACCGCCTCGGCGCTGGATTCGGCCTTCGACCAGGTGAACAAGAGCTACGGCAGCTTCGACACCTATGTGCGCGACGGTCTGAAGCTCTCGGACGCGGACGTGGCCGCGCTGAAGGCGAAACTGCTGGCCTGACAAGGTCTTTCACGATGTGATGGCGAACGCCGGGTGGTTCTTACCGCCCGGCGTTCTCCTTTGTGATCCACGACAAAGTGGTTGACGGCCCCGCGTCGCACCGTTAACGTTCCAGGCCTCATGGGTATCGGTTTCCTGTTCTTGTGATCGCTTCGCCGCGTTGAGCTTTGCTCCGCGTCGATCCCCTCCCACGCCTATCCGCCTGTCGGCGTTCGATTTTCGCGTGGGTTCCACCCATCCGGCTCGTGCCGAGCGGAGAACAGGAGATCCCTGTGCCTACCTCCCAACTGCCTGCCGTCTCCCAGCTGACCCTGTCCGGCGTCACCAAACGCTATGCCGACCGCATCGTGCTGGACGCGGTGAACCTGTCCATAAGGCCCGGTGAGAAGGCCGGCGTCGTCGGCGACAACGGTGCCGGCAAGTCGACCCTGCTGCGGCTCATCGCGGGTCGCGAAGTCCCCGACAACGGCGAGGTCGTCGTGCAGGCCCCGGGCGGCATCGGCTACCTGGCCCAGAGTCTGGAGCTGCCGCCCACCGCCACCGTCGGCGCGGCAATCGACCTGGCTCTCAGCGATATTCGCGATCTGGAGGCCCGGATGCGCACCGCCGAGGCCGAATTGGCCGCGCCCGGGCCGCTCGGCCGCCGCCTCGAGGCGTACACCGCTTTGGCGGCCCGGTTCGAGGCGCGCGGCGGGTACCATGCCGACGCCCGGGTGGACGCGGCCCTGCACGGGCTCGGGCTGACCGGCCTGGACCGGAATCGCCTGCTGGGCACGCTGTCCGGCGGTCAGCGCCGCCGCCTGGCGCTGGCGGCCACCCTGGCCTCCGCGCCGGAGTTGCTGCTGCTCGACGAGCCCACCAACGACCTCGACGACAATGCCGTCGAATGGCTCGAGGGGCAGTTGCGTGACCACCCCGGCACCGTGGTCGCCGTGACCCACGATCGCGTCTTCCTCGAACGGATCACCAGCACCGTGCTCGAGGTGGACGCGGGCGCGGTCGCCCGCCACGGCAACGGCTACCGCGGCTACCTCACCGCCAAGGCCGCCCAGCGGCACCGGCAGCAGCTCGAATACCAGCGCTGGCGCACCGAACTGGCCCGCAACGAGCGACTGGCCGAGTCGAATGTCGTCCGCCTGGAGGCGATTCCGCGCAAGCTCCCGCTCGCGGTCTTCGCCGCCGGTCCCTTCCGAACCCGCAGCCGCGGCCACGGCGCCCAGTCCCGCATCCGCAACGCCAAGGAGCGGGTCTCCCGCCTGACCGCGGATCCGATTGCGCCCCCACCGGATCCGCTCCGCTTCACCGCCGAGATATCCACACTGCTGCTCGACGAGCCGACCAACCACCTGTCCCCGGCCCTGGTGGAGGATCTGGAGCAGGCCCTGGACGGCTACCCCGGCGCGGTGGTGCTGGTGACCCACGATCGCCGGACGCGGCAGCGCTTCGCGGGTCGCCGCCTGGAGCTTCAGAATTCGTGCAGCATGACGTAGTCGTGGTGCAGCTGGTTGCCGACGGTGAAGGTCTTGGTGCCGGCGACGGTGAAGCCGTGTTTGCCGTAGAAGCGCTGGGCGCGCGCGTTCTGCTGGTTCACGCCCAGCCACACGGCTTTGCTGCTGTCGGCCCGGGAGTGCTCGAGCGCGCGCCGCATCAGCGCCGCCGAGACGCCGCTGCCGTGCTGGCCGGGCAGCACGTACATCTTGCTGAGCTCGGTCACCGGGCGCAGCGTGATGACCTCCGCCACGGCGGGATCGGCCGGTTCCATGGCATTGAGCAGTGCGTAGCCGACGATCTCGCCGCCGAGCACCGCCTTCAGAACCACACGGCCGGGATCGGCGAGGTACTCACGGAACCGGTCCGCGGACAGCACCTCCGCGATGAAGGCGGCCATGTCCTCGGGTGTGGATCCGGGCGGGCAGGCCAGCGGAAAGGTCGCGGCGGCGACGACGGCGAGTTCGCCGGCGTCGTCCGCGGTCGCCGGTGTGATGGCTACGGAATCGCTCACCGTTCCAGTCAAGCAGGCTCCGCGGCGGGCTCGGCGGCCGCGGGGGTGGCGTCGGTGCGGCGGTGGAAGACCCGGGCGCAGCCGATCAGCACCACCGCGAAGGCGAGCGGAATCGCGAATCCGGCACGCAGATTGGCGGCGTCGGCGACCGCGCCCACCACCGCGCCGCCGACCAGGGTGCCCGCGTAGTTGAACAGATTGAGCCGCGCGATGAGCGCATCCAGCTCGCGTCCGCTGGTGAGCTGCCCGGCCTCGCTGAAGCACAGCGGCGCGATCACCGGCAATCCGATTCCGGCGACCAGGAATCCGAGGATCGCGGCCACCGGTCCCGGGGCGGTGACCACGATCACCAGGCCGACCGACCCGACCGCCGCGGCCACCCGCACCACCATGCGTGGTCCGAACCGGCGTACCCACAGGTCGCCGGTGAGGCGGCCGAGCAGCGACGCGCCCTGGTAGGCGGCCAGCGCCAGCGCGGCGGTCGCGGAGGAGGACAGCAGTTCGTCCTTCAGGTACAGCGCCGACCAATTGCCCACCGCGAGGTCGATGGCGAAGGCGAGGGCGATCACCGCGCCGAAGATCCAGAAGATGCGCATCGGCACCGAGCCGGCCGGTTCGTGTTCGGCCGGACCGGCTTCGGCCTCGTCGGTGCCCAGCAGTCGCGGTCCCGCCGAAAGGCAGCCGATGGCCACCACCGCCGCGGCCACCAGGATCGACGCCTGCAACGGCACCTTCAGCGCCTCGAACGCCGAGACGAACAGCGCGCCGGTGATCGATCCCGCACTCCAGGCCGCGTAGAACGAGACCAGAATGAATCGGCCATAGCCATGTTGTATGAATACCGCCTGCATATTGGTCCCGGCGTCCACGATGCCGACGGCCACGCCGTACACGCCCAGGGCCACGAAAGCCGCAATGATGTTCGGCGACAGCGCGATCGCCACACCGGAGACCGCGATCAGCGCCAGCCCGATCCGCAGCGCGGTGCGGCTCGACCAGTGCAGCGCGATCCGCTCGGCGGTGATGCTGCCGGCGCCCGCGAGCAGGGAGATGAGCGCGACGATCGCCACGATCAGTCCGTCGGAGAGGGTGAATTTGTCCTTCAGCTGCGGGAGCTCGGTGAGAATCACGGCCAGGAAGAACCCCTGCAGCGCGAATGCCACCGAGTTCGCGGAGCGCGCCGCCCGCAGTGTCGGATGGAGAGCGCTGAGCTGCGGCTTCGGGGACTGACTCGGGGGCATTTCGAAAGAGTAGCGGCGGCGGGCCGGGCCGGCATCCCGGGCACGGGTTACGGTCCGCGGCGCGCTTGATCACACGCGGCTCGCGGTTGGGTAACGAATCTGGTCGCTTTCGTGTCTTCGGACGCATGCCCTGCGGCACTCTGGAAGTGACGGCTCGGGCTGGTGGTTTCCGATACGACGGAAGCGGTCCTTGCGGTGAGTGTGGTGGCTGGGGTGATCTTGTGAGCATGAGGCGAGTGGAAGTTCCGCCGGAGCGGTCGGTGGCCCTTGCCGACCCGGATCCGCGCACGAATCCGGCGACGGCCGTGGGGGATTCGGCGGTGGACAAGCCTGTGCTCGGAACGGTGGAGAAGTCTGTGCGGGGCGACGCGGACACGGCTGTCCGCAGTGCCGACGGGCGTGGCCATGCGGCGGGGGAGCGGTGCCGGGAACCCGGCTGCGCGGACTGCCGCTGGGATGTGCGGCGGCTCAAATTCTGGCTGCGCGGTCGGCTGCTGGCGGCCGGCGCCGAGGATGTCCAGCTGGATGTCGCTGTCGGTGCGCAGCTCTCGGATGTGCTGTGGCGCAAGGGTGATCGCAGCGGTGTCATCCAAGTTTCCAGCGCGCCACCCGAGTTGGCGCGCGCCCGCGTGGTCACCGCCCAGCTCCGGGCCGGCGGTGGTGGCGAAGTGCTGTGGATCTGCCCGCCGGGTTTCTGGACCGCGCAGCTGCCCGCGCTCGGCCTCGACGACTTCGCCGCCGAGGGCTGTGAGTACCGGGTGGTCGGCGGCCTGCTGTCCTCCGGCCCGGGCGGTGTGGTGTCGGCTCGCCAATCTGCCTGTGAACTCCGTGAATTCGTAACGGGCTGGGTGGCCGGGGAGATAGCTTTCGGCTGCCGCGACGAGCACACGGGAGGATGGGCGACGGTGACCGACTGGGAACGCCACACTCGGACACAGGCGGCCGTCATCGCACGGCAGCGCCAGGAACTCATGAATCAGCGCACGGCTCTGGCGCTGGCCCGCAAGGCCGCCCGCGACAAGACCAAGCAGCTGCTGCGCATGACCCACCGCCTGGAGCGCGCGGAGATCGCCGCCCAGCAGCAGGCCGACGATCTGGCCCAGACCCGCCGCAAGATCGCCGACCACAATCGGGTCGACGCCACGTTGCGGCTCACGGTGGCGAGTCAGAAGTCCGCAATCATGCACTGGCAGCTGATCACCTGGTTCGCGGTGATGGTGATCATCACCTTCATCGCCGCGGGCCTGATCCTGAAGTAGCCGCGAATCGCGACCTGAATCCCCTCCCCTTTCAACGTATATCGCAGTGGGGGGCTTGCGGCAAGGCCCGGGGGGTGCCGCAAAATCGTCGGCCGACAGGCGATTACCTGCGGAAATCAGGAGGATGGCGATTCATGGCCGATGTGATCATTGCGGGTGCCGGGCCGACGGGACTGATGCTGGCCGCGGAGTTGCGGTTGCACGGGGTGGAGGTGCTCGTGCTGGATCGGGACCCGGAGCCGACCAAGGTGGTGCGGGCGATGGGGATGCACGCACGCAGTGTCGAGGTGCTGGATCAGCGCGGTGTGGCGGATCGGTTCCTGGCGCTGGGCAAGCAGCACGATCCGAGCGCGTTCTTCGCCGGCATCGTGCCGGCGCGGCCGGTGCGTTTGGACACCACGTTTCCGTTCGTGCTGGGTCTGCTGCAGCCGATCACGGATCGCCTGCTGGCCGAGCGCGCGGTCGAGCTGGGCGCGGAGATCCGGCGCGGGTGTGCGGTGGCCGGGCTGAGCCAGGACGCGGACGGGGTGACGGTCGAGCTGGCCGACGGTTCGCGGCTGCGCTCGCGCTACCTGGTCGGCTGTGACGGCGGCCGGTCCACGGTGCGGAAATTGCTCGGCATCGGGTTCCCGGGCGAGCCCGCCCGGCTCGAGACGCTGATGGGCGAGGTGGAGCTGACCACACCGCAGGAGGAGGTGATGGCGCTGGTCACCGAACTGCACAAGACGCATCGGCGCTTCGGTGCGATGCCGCTGGGCAATGGCGTGTACCGGCTGGGCGCGCCGGCCGACGGCGTGGCCGAGGACAGTGATGTTCCGCCCACCCTCGACGAGCTCAAGCGTCAGGTGCGGGCCGTGGCCGGCACCGATTTCGGTGCCCACTCACCCCGCTGGCTCTCCCGCTTCGGCGACGCCACCCGTCTCGCCGACGCGTACCGGTCGGGCCGCGTCTTCCTGGCGGGCGACGCGGCGCACATCCACCCGCCCAATGGCGGTCAGGGCCTCAACCTCGGCGTCCAGGACGCGTTCAACCTGGGCTGGAAGCTCGCCGCGGCCGTGAACGGCTGGGCCCCGGCCGATCTCCTCGACACCTACGAATCCGAACGCCGCCCGGTGGCCGCCGACGTCCTCGACACCGCCCGCGCCATGAGCGAACTCACCTCTCTCGAACCCGGCCCCCAGGCCCTGCGCCGCCTGCTCACCCAACTGATGGAGTTCGAAGAGGTCCACCGGTTCCTGATCGAGCGCGTCACCGCCCTCGGCGTCCGCTACGACTTCGGCCCGGGCGACGACCTCCGCGGTCGCCGCCAGCGCGACGTAGCCCTGAAGCGTGGCCGCCTCTACGAGCTCATGCACCAGGGCCGCGGCCTACTCCTCGACCAGACCGGCCGGCTGTCGGTCCAGGGCTGGTTCGACCGCGTCGACCACGTAGTCGACGTCAGCGAGGAACTCACCACCCCGGCCCTCCTGCTCCGCCCGGACGGCCACATCGCCTGGTCCGGCTCCGACCAGGAGGACCTCCTCGAAGTCCTGCCCCGCTGGTTCGGCACCGCCACAAGCTGATTCGGCGCCATCATGAGTTGATGCTGCACCGCCGAGTGCTGGTTCAGCACCGCGCCGAGCTGATTCGGCACCGCCGCGAGTTGATTCGGCCCGCGGTGTGCCGATATGGCAACCATGACGGTCTGATTCGGCAGCGCCCGACAGTCCGATCGGGCACTGCGAGAGGCTGATCGGGCACTCTTACCGCGGATTGGTCACCAGCGCACGTTGATTCGGCGTGTATAACGCGTTTGCCGTTTCGCAATGTCGGCATCGCAGGCCATGCGTGTCCCACAGGGTTTTCAAGATGCGGGAGCTCGCAGAGCGGGGAATCGGGCGAAATTCCTCCGTGAGTGCTCCCTGATCTTGGAAGGGGTCAGCGGGTGAGGCGGAAGGGGGCGCGGTGCCAGTGCCAGTCGTGGCGCAGGACGAGGGCGGCGAGGTCGAGGAGGTCGATGCCGGTCTCGGTGCGGTAGGCATCGAGGGCGGGCCAGGTCATCGGCCCCGAAGAAAGGCGGCTCGTCAGGGTGGACTCGTGGTGGGGGTTCACGCTGCGCGACAGCAGTTCCGGGATGCCGTCGCGGCTGCCGGTCCAGGTGAGCCAGCCCCAGCCGCGGGAGAAGGCGTGGGCACGAGAGGCTGCTGCGCGGGCGCGCTGGGGGTGCAGGGCGGTATGGGCGAGGGGGAGGACGTCGATGAGGACGGTGCGGCCATCGGTGAATCGTGCTGCGGCGGTGGGGTAGTGGACGCGGTCGGCGCCGTCGAGTTCGTAGATGACGGCGGCGGGCAGCTCGCGGAAGGATTCCACGCGCGGGCTGGCGTCCAGCAGGCGGAGCAGGCGAGCCTGCAGGGCGGTGTCGAAAGTGACTTCGCGGCCGAGCTTTTCGGAGTACATGCGCCCGCGGCCGTCATCGTCGTAGTCCAGACGTCCGGCCGGCAGGACCGGGAGTTCCTCGGGACTGCCGTCGCCCCATTCGACGCGCCGCAGCCACGTATTCCACATGTCGTCGGGTGTGTCATCGGATTGCGCCGCGGGCAGCAGATGCCAGCGCCCCTTCTGCTGCCACCCTGCGATGCGCTGAAAGACGAAGCCCGCCAGTCGTTTCGAGTCCTGCAGATCGTGGCCGGCGAGCCGCAGCTTCAGATACGCCCAGTCCTGGGCCGCGATATCGCCGTCGGTGGCATAGGTTTCCGCGAGCAGTGTCCGCACCAGTCGCTCGTCACCCCACCCCACGGGATACCGTTCCGCGAACACCGCCAGATCGTGCTGCCCGGTGGCCAGTGTCTGCCGCAGCATGGTGCCCACGGCCCGCGTGTACAGCTGCCGCGCCCGATCGCGCGACACCTCGAATCGCGCGCCCAGCAGCATGAGCGTCTCCGGACCCTCCCCGTCCAGTCCGAGCCGGCAGGTGATCAGCTCGGCATCGCGTGGCCGATCGGCCACCACGTCGCCGGCCATGGCGGCCAGCACCTCATTGACGTGCTCCAGCCCGAAGTCGACTCCCTCGGCCGGGTCGTCGCGCGGTGTGGTGCGCGCGGTGCGTGCATCGCTCGTCGTCAAGGCCCCTACCCGTCTTCGCCAGTCGGTTCGACGAGCCTAACGGTGCCCACCGACACACGGCGCACCACGCGCTGAACGGCCGGAATTGCCGTGGAACGGTCAGGATCCGATGACGGCATTCATGATGGTGCCCGCGCTGGTGGCGATGATTCCGCCGATCATCGCTCCGGCCACCATCTTCGGGGAGGCGAGCCCGCCGCCCGACCACTTCTCCCAGGCGAAGCGGCCACCGGCGTAGGTGATGCCCAGGACACCCGACAGCAACACGAACCAGGTGAAGTACCGGACGAGCTTCATGAGCTTGTCCGCCACCGGCGGTGTCTCCGGTGTCGGATTGCCGAGCTGGGCGAGCACGGCGTGTTGGGAAAGCACAGTGTCGTGGAAGGCGCTGAGCAACATGGTCACTCTGACAAGGTTACCGCGAAATCGGGCCGATATGGCTGCGAATGTGCTCGGGATCTACTGCGTAAGAACAACTTTCGCGGCTCAGGCGCTGCGTCTCGTTGTCTGTGTTGAGCGGATGACGGGATTCGAACCCGCGACCCTCACCTTGGCAAGGTGATGCGCTACCAGCTGCGCTACATCCGCATCGCTTCCATCCGGCCCGTTTGGGCCCGTCCGGCTGCGAGAGAGAACATTAGCCCACCGGCCCCGCATTTCCAAAACGCCTGGCAAACCCTGAGTTGCCCCGGCGTGCCGCCGTGGCGGGGTGGCGGTGTTCCGGTTGTGGCGCGGCGGCTATTTGGGGGTGTCCTCGTTCATGGGCACGATGGCGGAGATGAGGGTCGCGTCTCCGATCTTGGTGGTGATGACCAGCTGCGGGGACCAGGTGCGTTTGGTGGCGTCGGGGTGCTGTTCGGTGACGACCATGATGTGCTGGCCGTCGAAGGGGCCGGGCATGATCTGCACGCAGTAGGTGGTGCCCACCGGGATGCTGTCGATGCCGGCCTGGATCTGGTCGACGGTCGGCGTGGGTGCGTCGGGCGCGAACATCTCACGGACCGCTTTGCCGGAGCGGTCGACGTAGTAGCGGTTCTGCAGCGCGAGAATGGCGTCCGGGCCGGACTTGGTGCTGCCGGGCCCATTACCGCGGACATTGCCGCCCTTCACCTCATTGGGGCAGAGGGTGGCGGGCAGACCCGACGCCGGTTGGTCGGTGGGTGAGGCTGCGGCGGGCGTGGATGCGGCGGGTGCGGCCTGAGGCGTGGCGACATGGGGTTTCGCGGGTGCGTCGCCACCGGTGACCTTGGCGATCTGGACCGCGATCGCGGCCGTCACCGCGAGGACGGCGAGCAGGCCGAGCAGGGGGACGGCCCACTGGCCGCCGTTCAGCGTGGGGAGTGCGAATCTCGGTCGCTGCCTGGTCGGCCGCGCGGCCCGCTTCAAGGGGCGGCGGGCGGTCGGGTAGCCCGGCGGGGGACCGTCGGTGCCCGCGGCATGCCGGGCGGGGTCGTAGGCCGTGAGCGCTCGTGGCGGATCGCCCGCGCGGGCGCGGCCCAGCCGGGCATGGGCCGCGCTCGCCTGCCGGGGGCCCGGCGGGTCGTCGATCGACCGAGCGTGGGACGAGCCGGAGGCCGGTCGGGTGCTCGGCCCGCTGTTTTCCGAAGCGGCGGCGGCCCAGCCGATCGACTGCTGAGGATTCGATTCCGCGGACCGCGGCTCGTAGTACTCGTCCTCGTCGAAATCGTCGTACTCGTCGTCGAATTCGTCGGCTTCGTACTCGTCACGGCCGGCCGCGTAGCTCCCGTGGCGCGCCGGGCTGACCCTGCGGTCGCCGGACTGCTCCGGGTACTCGCCGTATCCGGTGCGTCCCGGCCCGGCCGCCGCGCCGGTGATCCAGTCCGACCAGCTGCCCGTGTACGCCTGCGCGCCCTCGTGCAGCGGGGTGGGCGGCTCCGATTCCGTTGTCCGCGACTCCGATTCGGTGGTGCTCATGGCGTCGCCCGCGGGCTGAGGTCGGGGATCAGTGGCGCCCCGCTGGTGGTGGGTGTGGTCGGGGCGGGGGAGAAGCTCAGTACCGGGACGCCGCTGCTGGGCGTGCCGGTGTCGGTGCCGCCGCCGAGCGGGAACTGCCCGTTGGGCGCGACGCTGGTGGGCGTCGTCGATGTGCCCACGAAATCCATTCCCAGCGTTGGTTTGTCGCTGCCACCGCTCGGGATGGCGCCCGGGGTGGCGGCCCCGGACAGGTCGTGGGCGACGGCCGCGAACCATTGGCCGACCCAGTCGGTCGGGCTCTCGCCGAATCCCGCGCCCTGGGCGTGGGTGTAGTCGTGTTTCTGAGCGGTGTCCCAGTACCGCACCCAGGTGGTGATGTCGAGCAGATCCTTGTTGTCGGTGACGTTCTGGGTGACGGCCGTGAATGCTTGGGTGGTGAGCCGGCTGATGGTGGTCGGCGGCACCAGGTTGGTGACCGCGCCGACCAGTTTGGCCCCGAACACCGCGAGCCCGGCGAGGGGGTTGGCCAGTCCGGCGGTGGCGATCTCGGTGATATTGGCCGGGGTCAGGATGTCCTTCACCACGGCCACAATGGAATTGATGGCGATGGTGCCGACCTTGAGCAGCGCCTGGAACGCGCCCGGGACGTCGACCTGGTTGTTCGGGTTGGAGGCGTCGGCGATGCGCTGCGAGATCGACTTCTGCGGCTGGTACGACAGGTCCGTCAGCGAGTTGCCGGACACGTCGTTGTTCACCACCGAGGTGGCGGTCTTGATCGAGGTGTAGGCCAGCGCCTCCGCGATGGATTTCAGTGACCCGATCGGGTCACCGGCCGAAATCTCCACCTGCCCAGCAATATTGGCGACGGTCCGCACCAGCGGCGCGCCCACCGGAGTATCGCAGGCCAGATCGCCCTCGGTGCAGAATTCGGCGACCCGCCCGACCAGGGTCCCGAAGTTCTCCAGGGTGGCGCTGTCGGGGGCGATGCCCGCCCCCGATGCGGTCTTGGTGGCGGGCGGATCCCCCAGTGCCGCCACTGATTTGCCGTCGGTGCCGGGTGCGGCGGTGGGCAGCTTCTGATCCGGCTTGCCCGGGAACAGCGGCGCGTTGGCATTGCGGTTGGGATCGCCGAAGAGCGCGACGGCCGCGATCCGGTCGGCCGGGACGGTGCCCTGGCCCGCGCCGACCTCCTGCGCGAACTGCGAGGCCACATGCGCGCCCTGCGAATAGCCGGCGATGGCGAGTTTCGTGCTGGGGCAGCGGTCGGTGACCTGTTTGGCCATGGACCGCAGCCGGTCCAGGCCGCCGGTGACGGACTGGCTGTAGGTGGTGGTGGACACCGACACCGCGCCGCCGAAGGACGCCTCGTAGGGCACGTAGGCGCGGTCCACCAGACCGGCGTCGCTGGCGGCGGCCATCATGGGCCGGAAGACTTCCGACAGCATGCCGGTGTCGGTGGTGACGGCGGCGTCGGGGGAGGATTCGCCGGTGCCCTGGACGCCGAGCGCGAACAGTGCCGGGCATTTGTCGATGGGGACCGTGGTGTCCGGCGGCCCGCCCCGGGCTTCCGCCGTATTCAGCACAGCAGGCCCGACGGCGGCCGTCGCCACGATGCAGACGGCCGCGGTCAAGAGTGCCGAACTCCGAAACCCCACGCTGGGCAGCAGTTTTCGATGCACGTCGCACCTCGTTCAGGTTATGGACTGGCTGATTCCGCGCCGTGCTGCGCGCGTTCGGTGATCCGCGCCCCGGCAATGCGCGCCGCGGTGAGGATCTGCTCGGCCAGAAGCCGAACCGGTTGCGGGGGAGTGCGAGTGGGATCCCCGTCGTCCACCGGTGAGCCACCGGCGGCGGGATCCCATTCCGCCATTTCGTAGGGTTCGAGGGCGCGCCACTGTTCGAGCCAGCCCAGCCGCCAGGTGCGGGCGCCGAGCGCGACGGCCAGGCCCTCCATCTCCTCGCGCCGCTGCGCGACCGGAATCGGCAGCGGCCGAGCCGAATCCGACACGGTCACCACGCCGACCACCTGGCTGCCGGCGGGCGTGGCCCGGGCCTGATGTGCCAGCAGCGCCCGATGCAGGGCATTCACCCCGCGCAGATGACTGCGCCCGACGAGCACCACCAGCGGCGAATCCAGATCTCCCGCCAGCCCGATCCGCGCGGGCCACCGCTGCCCCGCGTCGCCTGCCCAGCTGAGACTGGCCGCGAGACTGCTGACCCCCGCGCCGCCGTGCACGCCCACCAGCCACACCAGTGGCGGCCGCGGCGGTCGATTCGGCACCGCGCGATGCCACATCGGCACGGGAGGAGCCGTGGGCGCGGGCTGACTCGGTGGAGGCGCATCGGAATATGCTGTGCCGCTGCGCCATTCGCCGCCGCCCAGTGGTTGCCATGCGGTGCTCGGCATGGACGGCCGACCAGGGGCCGTCTCGTCGGCATCGAAGGGACTGTGGGCGGTGTGCGGTACTTGATCTGTGTTGTCGGTGGCGCACGGTGCCGGGATGGGGGCGTCGTGCGATGCCGGGGTGTGAGCGGCGTGCGGTGTCGGGTCTGGTGGTGGCGCGGCGCGGCGCGGGTCGTCGAGCGTGGTCATCGCAGCGCTCCCAGAAGGGTGAGGTAGGCGTCGCGGGTGGGTGCGGTGAGATGGTGCCAGGTGATGGGGCCGCCGGTGGCGAGGTGGAGGTCGAAGGGGATCGGGACCACGGCGCGGACCCAGGAGCCGAGGTGGGTGCGCACATGGTCGAGAACCGCTGCGGCCGAGCCGGGTACCTGTTCGGTGAGGACGATGACCGCGTCGCCGACGACGAATTCGCTGAAGTTCTCGTCCAGCCAGGTGAGGGCGGGCTGAAGGCGGTTGATGGCGTCGGGTCGCGCGGCCACGGTGATCACCAGCCCGACCCGGGGGTCCGCCAGCAGCGGGGCCGCCAACCGGCTGGTGACCGGTGCGCCCGCATCGAAAACCCCCAGCAGTCCGGCATTTTCGAGATGACGCGCGACGGACACCAGGGATTCCCTGCGCGGCAACGGATCCGGCGTCCGGCCCAGCACCCGTACCCCGGTCGACGTCTGCCCCGAGCACGCCCCCACACTCGATGCCAGCCCCGGATACGGTGTGCCGAGCCACTTCTGCAAGCTCCCCACCGGAGCCGCCGCATCACACCCGCGCAGCGCCACGTCCCCGCCCCCGAGCGTGGCGTCCACCACCACCGGCCACACCTCGCCGTCACTGTCCACGGCCGCCGCCGCGGCCAGCCCCAGCGCCGTCGTACTGGCCCCCGACGCCCCCGACCCACCCAGCACCAGCACCGGCGGCACGGCGGCCCGCACCAGCCGCCCCTGCCCACCCCGCAATGGCACGCCATCGGTGGGCGAACCGGCGGGCCCGGGCTGCATCAGCTCACTGAGCCCCGAATCCCCCTCGCCCCCAGCCGCACTCGCCCGCACGGCCTCTGCCAGCCGCGCCTCCACCTCCGGACTCGTGTTCGGGTGTTCGAGACCGGGCCGGGGTGTGGGGGTTGCGGGGGGACCGGAAGGAGTGGAGCGGAGCCGGTCGTCGATGTCGACCATGGCTCACCGGCTTCCGGCGACGATGGAGGTGATGCGGACCTGGCCGTCACGGGCGGCGGTGGTGATGACCTGCTGCCAGGAGGTCTGGGTGCCGTCGGGGTGTTTCTCGTCGACTGTGACGCTCCAGCGGTCGGCGTCCGCGCCGGTAATGGTGACGCAGTGCTTGGTGCCGGCCGGGGTGGCCGAAATCGCGTCGCGGGTGGCCTGTTCCGGGGCGACGCGGGCGTCCGGGGTGAGCAGGGCGCGCACCGCGCCCACGTCGCGCAGCACGTACCAGGCGTATTCGAGGTGCATGATGACGCCGGGCCCACTGAGGAGGTCGCCGGCGGTGTCGCCGCTCACCCGCTGCGGCGTGCTGACCTCCTGGCACCAGGCGACCAGCCCCGGCTGATTCCCGCCGGACGTGCTCGTGCCCGCCGCGTTGGTCGCCGGAACCGCCTGCGGCGCCTGCGAGTTACGCGGCGTGAGCGCCAGCCACCCGACCACCGCCATCAGCACCAGCGCCAGCGAAACTCCGGCAATCGCGAGCGCCCGATTGCGGATCCGCAACCGCCGTTGCGTCTGCGCCGCCCGCCGCCGCGCCTCGGACACCAGCGCCGCCATCGGATCCTCGGCCCGCAACTCGTCCGCCCGGACCGACTGCCGCCCCGCCTCACTCGCCGCCGGCACCGCCCCCTCCGTCAGCCACGAGGCCCACCCCGGCGCCTCCGCCTCCACCGCCCCCACCGGCTCCCCACCGCCCGGAGCCAGCACCGGCATCACCGGCCGCCCCCCACTCGCCCCCGAACCCCCAACGCCCCCGCTCATATTCCCGCCGTCCCCATCCCGGTCCGCCGAGAACCCTTCCCAACCTTCCGCAGCTTGATGCCGCCCCGCCCCACCTCGACCGTCCATACCTTCACTCCCAACCCGACCCAAGCCACCCTCGCCCAAGCTCACGTCGACCCCACCGGCAGTACCTCGACCGCCCCCGCTGCCAGCCGAAGCAACTCCCGAATGCCCCGCGCCGATTACCCGCTCGGCCGCACCCCGCCCCGGCCGGCCCCTGTCGGGTTCCCACCGACCTGTATCGGGTTCGCGTTCACCAGTGCCGGTTCGGCGCTGAGCTGTAGCGGATTCGCTTCGAGCTGTGCCGGATTCAGGCCGGGCCGTGTCGGGTCCGTTTCGAGCCGAGCCGGGTTCGTGCTGAGCCGTGCCGGGGCCGATTCGAACCGAAACGGTTCGAACCGAAACGGGTTTGCGCTGCATAGTGCCGGGCTCGAGCTGAGCCGTAGCGGATTCGTCTTGTGCTGTGCCGTGTTCGCGCGCTGTGGCGGACTCGCGCTGAGCCGTGCCGGGTTTTCGGTGTGCCGGGTCGGCTGCGCGTGGAGTGGTACTGCTTTCGGCCCTCGCTACGCCACTTTCGACCCGGGGTGTGCCGTGTTCGGTCCTGCGGGTGCCGCTTTGGGTCTGGGCTGTGGTGCCGTTGGAATGGGGTGTGGCGCTGCTGGCCGGGGCCGTGCTGCCTTCGGTTCGATGTGTGGCGCTATCGGGCCGGGCTGTGCCGTTTCCGACTCGGGGCGTGCCCCTGTCGGGCTGCGGTGTGCCGCTTTGGGTCTGGGCTGCGCCGTTCTTGCCTTGGGGCGCGGCGCTTTCGGCCTGGGCCGCGTGACCTTCGGTCCGGGCCATGGCAGATGCCTGGACGGCGGGATCGGGGTCGAGGGCGAGGAAGTCGTGGGTGCGGTCGCTATGGGTCAGGTCGGGGTACGGGGGTGTGGAGGTGGGGTCGGGGGTGGCGGGAGGTAAGTGGCCTGGGGTGGAGTCGGCGGCGTTGGTGTCTGGAGTCACGGCGGTGCCCGTGCCGTTCCGGTCACGCACCCGGCTGGGCGGGTTGCAGGGCGGCCATGAAGGCTTCGGGGGTGAGCGGGGGCATCTGCGCCACGGCGGTGCGGAACGAGTCGACCTGCGCGTTCACGCCGTCCACCACTTGCTCGACGACGGGTCCGGCCTGCGGCGCCACCGCGGCCACCTGCTGCCCGACCCCGGTAGCCGCCTGCTCCACCACCGGTGCAACCTGTTGCTCAACTGTGGTGGCGACCTGTTGTGTGACGGGCGCGACCTGCTGTTCAACCGTGGTGGCAACTTGCTGCGCGACCGGTGCGACTTGTTGCTCGACCGTGGTGGCAACTTGCTGCGCCACCGGCATGACCTGCTGCTCGACGGTCGTGGCGACCTGCTGCATCACGGGCGCGGCCACCTGCGCGATCGGGGCGGGCAATCCGGCGATCACCGAAACCGGCTGCACCCCGGGAAAACCCGTCATCGGATCCGAAACCGGCACCTGCGCAGCGGTATCGATCAGCGGCGGCGGCGCAGCTGGCTCGGGCTGCTTCGCGTTCCCTCCGCCGAGAGCACCAGCGACGATCGCGCCCAACGTCCCGACAACTCCGACCGCCGGAATTCCAACTATGGCAGCGCCGGTGAGGCAGCCGGTCACACCACCGACCAACGCGCCGGCAGGCGCGCCAACACCCGCTGTTGGGACGCCGCCGATAACACCGCCTGCGACCGCGCCGACTACTGCTCCGACAGCACAACCTGCCGGAACCAGGGCGACGGTTGCCGCGCCACCGGCGGCCAAACCGAGTCCAGCACCCACGACGCTGGACCCGGCCAGTCGATCGGATTCATCCTCCGAGTAACCAAGACGGTCGAATGCGGCGGCAATCTGCCACTCGGCCATGTCGGCGTACGCCTGGGCTTTGTTGCGAGTCTTGGTGTCGACCCAGTCCGGCAGTTGAATCGTGTTGTTTCCCAGCCGGAGCTGATGCGGGTCCGCAGGCATCACTTCGGGCGCATTCGCGGTGGGCTGACCAGGCTGGGTGTCCTGCGGTTCAGTCGGCTGGACCTGTGGCTGGGTCTGCGGCTGAATGATGGTGTCCTGCTGCGGCGTTGTCTGTTGCTTCGGCCGGGGACGGTTCGGGGGTGCGATGGGCGGATCCGGGATGTAATCCGCAGGGCTGGGTGAGGAATTCGCGGGCGGCTGTTGCGGCTGGGTGCTCAGGCCCGGTTGCCCGTCGCCGGGTACGGCGAGGCCCGGCTGGCCCGGGGCCGCGGCGGCGACGCCCTGCCCGGCCACCAGCGCGATGGGCAGCATCGACAACAGGATCGAAGTTCGTGTGGTCTTCATGTCCCCAATTCCCCTTCCCCGAATGGACAGCACCGGGCGCACGGCCCGAATCCCCCGGATGCCATGGCATTCCGCACCCCTGGCCGACTACACAGGTGGCCCACCGGAACCAGGTCCCGATGATCCCTCATGAACCCCACCACCTGCGATGATCATGTTGCGGCCCTGATCTTACCCGGATCGTGAGCCCCCACAACCGGTTCCGTTACAGGAGTGACGAATTGTTAAACCGAGCCGAGCAACACTCGTAGATCAGCGCCCGGCACTCGTAGGATCACGACACGTCGCCCGCCCGCGCGTCATCCGAACCGGCTTCACCGCAACACTTCTCGACCACCCCAGGTCCACCCGGAGGAATCCTCATGCGCGCCAAGTCAGCACACCACGCGCAAACTTTCGCCGCCGCGGCCGCGACCCTGCTCGCCTCCGCGGCCGTCCTCAGCGTCGCTGCCTGCGGAGTCAGTGATCAGAGCGCCGCGAAAACGACTACCACACCGGTTGATCCGGCCCGCGCGCCTGCCGACGTGCACTGGGAGAACTACCAGGGAGTCCAACTCCCCATCGGTAGTCACGACGGTCCCAGCAAACTCGGCACCACCGCCGCGGGCTTCTCGCACACCCCGCAGGGCGCGGCCTTGGCGGCCATCAATCACAGCACTCGGCTATCACTGGCCCCGGACGGCGCATGGCCGCAGGTGGCGGCCATTTCGTTGATTCCCGGTCCGGCCAAGGACTCCTGGGTACTGGCCCGCGCGCAGGTCTCGATCACCGCCCCCGCCAATCCGGTGGTGGCCCCGCGCATCACGGCCTACAAGCTCACCGCCTACACCCCCGACCGCGCCGATCTCACCGTCTATGCCACTTACTCCGACGCCAGCATCACCGCGACCGCCGAGACCGTGCTCTGGGCGTCCGAGGATTGGCGGCTGCTGCTCGCGGACCCCGCCGCCAAAACCCAGACCGTGCAATCGGTTCCCAGCGTCCCCGCGGACGCGGTCGGACTGGAACCCCCGAAATAGCGGCTACCCGACCAGCTTCAACCCGATCACGCACGCCACGATCCCGCCCAGGAACAGCAGCTTGACCGCACTGACCGCGTCCCCGCCGGTAGCCATGGAATAGACGACGGTCAACACCGCTCCGATCCCCACCCACACCGCGTACGCCGTCCCCACGGGCAGCCCCCGCATGGCGTAGGCCAGCCCCGCCATACTCACCACGAGCGCCACCCCGAACACCGCGGTCGGCCCGAGCCGGGTGAACCCCTCCGACTTCCCGAGCGCGGTGGCCCACACGGCCTCGAACACCCCGGACACGACCAACACCAGCCACGACATGACAACCTCCGAAGGCCGTCTTGTCGCACACCGGGTACGGCTCCCTCGTCCGGGCCCCCAACCGGGGACTACCTACACGATGGCAAACATTCAGCGACCAGGGCAAATTCTCCGCTGGTGATCTCCGCCTCCATCCGCCGAGATCACCAGCTGCATCTCATCCCCAGATCCCACTACCGAGGAATCGATCCCACTGCTCACCGGAGAACACGAGCACCGGCCCGCCCGGATCCTTCGAGTCACGCACCCCGACGACGCGCGCGCCCTCACCGATGAACGCGATCTCGACACACTCGTTGGCGTCGGCTGATCTCGACGACTTGAACCACCTGGCATTCGACTGATCGGTTATCACGCCGTGTACTCCTTCGCGATGTCCGACATCAGATCTCTGGTGTCATTCTCGCTCAACGCTACTCGCCGAATACTCGAGATCGCCTTCTTGAACCGATCGATCACTCGGTCGCTCTCTAGGTAGAGCGCCCCTTCCGCTCCATCGATGTAGACGCAGGGCGGTTCCATCAAATGGCATGAGAGGGGTGGAAATTCGAGCATCGTGAACGACAGGATGACGAGACCCTCGTGCGTGTTCTCGTTGAACGGCACGACTCGGATCGAAACGTTGTTCCGCGTGCCGGCCTCACAGAGGTAGCGCAGTTGGGCGGCCATCACCGCTGGCCCCCCGGGCCTGTGGCGCAGGACGGCCTCCGACAGTAGAGCATCCATGCGGTAGTCCGGTTCTGCGATGCGTTCCTGCCGCCGTGCGGCGAGTTCCAACCGGCGTTCAACATCGATTTCCGAGAGGTCCGGGTGAGTGGCGCGAATAATCGCTCGGCGATACCCGGACGTCTGCAACAGGCCCGGTACAAGGACGAGTTGGTGACTGACCCAGTGGTTACTCGTCGCTTCGAGTCGCAGGTAGTGGTCGAAATGCGGCGCGTACTGGTCGGCGTAGGCCTGCCACCACCCCTTGTACGAACCTTGGAGCTTGGCGGCCTTGTCTTGCTGCCGGACCTCATTCCACATCTCCAGTGCCTCTTGCCGGACGTCTGGGCTGACCTCGTACAGATCGAGCAGCGACTTCAGCTGTGGCGTAGTGACCTTTGTGGGTAACCCGTCCTCCAAGCGCACCAATGTTTGCTTGGAGGTGTCTATTTGCAAGCTGGCCGTTAGCAGCGACGCTCCGACATGCTCGCGGAGCCCGCGAAGAAATCGACCGAATGCCCGTTTGGGAATGGTGGATCCGACCATTTCGTTAGCCTCGCTATCTGGGGAGTGCCTTTCGTGGGGTGGTCCATCGTGGAACGCCAACGTAATTCGTTGAAGCTCTTCCGCAAGGGTGGCTGTGCAATCACAGTGGAGTCAACCGAAAATTCGCTACGAGGAGGTCGAAATGCCCTGGGACGCATGGGCGCTGCTGTCCATCATCGTGGTCTGCACCGCCATTACCGCCCGCACCGCGTGGGACTCGTACCGCCTCGGCCGAGAGTCCCGCCACACCACCCTCCGTCTGTCCCTGACCACCGGCGGCCACCTCGACATCCCCTGCCCGCCAGGCCATCCCACCGGCCGCCATCGCCCCCACACCCTGAGGTGACCCGATGACTCCCGCCGAAGTAGCGGTGCTTACCACCCTCCACCCGGATCGCACTCTGACCGCCCCGCAAATCCAGCAGTCCGCAGCCCTGACCAGCTGGCGCACCCGAAATGCCCTCTCCTGCCTGGAATCCCGGGGACTCATCACTCCTAGTCGCCCGCGTGGCCGCTACCGCATCACCCCGCGCGGCCGAGCTGCCCTCGTCGCCAAGGCCCGCCGCTTCGCCTGACCCGGCTCGTCTGGGGCGAGGCGGGAAGGGGTGAGTCGATTTCCCCGGGCCGAGTGGCAGCGTCGGCCCGGCGGGGCGGCCAGGGTCTGTTTGGTCACCGATCGCAGTGCTGTGAACGAACAGCGGCGGTGCCGAGGTCGAAGACCTGCGAAGCGCATAGTGGCTGTGCCGTATCGGGCGATGTCGAATATTGGGCTGGTCGAAAGATGCCCTGTGCCGTAGTGCACTCGGCGGCAGCCCGGCGTTGAGAGCTATCTCGGCAGCGTAGGTTGCTCGATCCGGCCACGGAGACGAAGCCTGTAATAATGCCGTCATGCGCGTACTGATGCCGCTCCCCGACAGTGATTTCGATGTCACCGAGGTGGCGGTGCCCTGGCGGATTCTTACCGACGCCGGACACCAGGTGGTGTTCGCGACCGAGCGTGCCGGCACCGTTCCCCACGCCGATCCACGGCTGCTGTCCGGAGTGCTGTTCGGGCAGCTGGGGGCCGAGGACGAGCCGAAGCAGTACTACCGGCAACTCACCGAATCTCCCGAATTTCGGGCGACTGTGTCCTGGTCCGACCTCGAGGTCGAGGAATACGACGGGCTCATGCTGCCCGGTGGCCACGCACCCTGCATGCGGCAGTACCTCGGTTCCGAGCTGCTACAACAACAGGTCGCCCGGTTCTGGGCGCTGGAGCGTCCGGTCGGCGCGATCTGCCACGGAGTACTGGTGCTGGCCCGCGCCAACGACCCGTCTACCGGCCGTAGTGTGCTGGCCGACCGCAGTACCACCTGCCTACCGAAATATATGGAACGAACCGCCTACTTTCTCACCGCTTGGCGCTTGGGCCGCTATTACCGCACCTACCCCGCCTACGTCGAGGACGAGGTTCGCGACGCCCTCGTCCATCCCGACAGCCAATTCCGAAGGGGGCCAATCGAACTCGTTCGACGCGGCACTGCCACCGACGACAACCCCGCGTTCGTGGTCCTGGATGGCAACTACCTGTCCGCCCGATGGCCGGGCGACGCCTACCTTTTCGCTCGCCGCTTCCTCGACCTGCTCGCCGCGACTGCACCTTAACCAACCCGAGCGTCGTAGGCGGTGCAGATCGTGTGGTCGTCACGGCGCGGCGCTCGGGATATCGAGCATGTGGGGTCGGCGCACGACGAGTGTGGTTGTGCCCCAGGTCATTTCATGGTGGCGAGGTTGTGCCAGAGGTGTCTGAGGCTGTCGGTGCCGCCGAAGAGCGTGGTGAAGTTGGTGGAGTCGATGAGCAGGATGTCGCCCGCGCGCCGGCCGGCGGGCGGCATCCAGATCAAGGTGTTGAATTCGGTGTTTCCGGCGGTGGTGAAGGGGTGCGGTCGATTGGGGTCGACGCGCTGGCTGGCCAGCACGCGGAGCGAGTCGCTTTCGGGCGCGGTGAGTTCGTAGTGCGGCAGATGAGGGTGGAAGTTGAATGTGGTGACCTGGTCGAGCAGCCGGGGTGTGTCCAGGTCGCGGAACGCGGTGACGGGGGCGATCTGATCGGTGCCTTCGACGACTGCCGGGCGTAGGCCCCAGATGTTGTGCACCGGTACGTCGAGCGCTTTCATCAGCGAGCGCGTGTACTGACCGAATCGCTGCTGGCGGGGCACGAGCGGATCGCCGTGATGCTCGTATTCGATCTGTCGCTGCGCGTTGTCGTCGGTGAAGCCGACGTCGTGGTGTGGCGCCAGCAGCAGGCAGGTGCCCTCCCGTTGCAGCCACTCGCGGATGGCGTCGATCTCCTCGGGGGCGGCCTGCTGTTCGGCGAGGACATGGTCGAGCCCGAACACCATCAGGGTGTCGGTGTCGGCCAGGATGCGTTCGTCGATGGGCAGGAAGTAGCCGGCCTGGTCGATGCGCTGGAAGACCGCGACGGGATGACCGGTGGCCTGCCCCGCCAGCTGTTGGAAATCCAGTGTCGAGCGGTGGAACAGCTCGAGGGTGCCGGCGATACCCTGCAGGAAATGGTCCTTGTCGTAGTCGGCGGTCTCGTAGGCCGGCCAGGTGACGTTGCGGACCTCGGTCATCGTGGAGAAGCGGTTGTAGATTTCGGCAGGGTCTCGCTGGGCTTCCCAGGGGTAGCTCCACGTCCAGTAGATGCTGACCCGCCGCCGCCCGTCGGCCGCGCGCGGAATGTGGCTCTGGTTGTAGGTGCGTGCCGTCGGCAGGCTGCTCATGAGGTCACCTCTCGGTTCTCGAGCGTGGCCAGGTAGCGCAGGGCGCTGATACCGGGCAGGAAGAAGTACGCTCCGCCTTTGAGAGTGGTGAAGGCGGGCAGGCCCGTGAACACCTTTCGGATCGGGCGCTTGGGGATGGTGAATTCCAGGGTGCCGTCCTGGGCGCCGCAAATGGGGTCGTGCTCATTGCCGAGTTCGTGGAATGCCTTGTCGTTGATCCAGACGTTCTGGGCGAACTCGAACTGGCGAACCAGGCTGGCGCAGATGATGAAGGCGGCGATGCCCCGGTCCGCACCGTCGTCGGGCGCATCCTCGGGCAGCGCCGGTCCATAGGTGGCGCCGCGGCGAATCATCCTGCGCCGGTTCATATTCACCGCGGTGTCGCGCGGATTGAGTCGGCGCGCATGCGAGCCGAGCGGCACCGCATAACCGTGCGGGTCCATCTCTTTGTAATTGAAGTCGTTGTTGCGCAGAGGATCTGCACCGAGCTGGGGATCGTCGTGGTCCGGTGACAGCACCAGCGGCGCGCCGCTGCGCCACCGGCCCATGAGTTTGGCGGCGAGGAGTTCCTGCCCGTCCGGAGTGTCGGCGTTCTCCCGCAGGAAGTCCCGAAATGCACCCACATGTTCCTGCAGCCGCCGGTAGGCCATGTAGCTGCCGTTGCGGGACAAGACCTCCGGCTGCGGCAGCCCGTGGGGTGGCCCGTCCTCGTCGGGGTACCCCAGGATGAATTCACCGGGTTGCAGCGGCGCGCCCGAGCCCGGGGTCGGTTCTTCCCCGGATCCTTCGATCACGGGCTGGGACAAGCGATCTCGAAACCCGAAGTGGTCGTGGGCGTAGTTGAACGGCGGTGTCGCGTTCAAATCCAGGAACGACAACACGCGCACACCCGGACAGCCGGCCACCAGTTTCTCGTGTTCGGCCGTGCAGCGCTGGCGTTCTTCCTCGGTGCGGGCGAACAGGATTGCGATGGCGTGCAGGTCGGCACCGGCCAGTCCGCCCACCCAGTTGTCGGGATGATTGGCGCCGGTGTCACCCAGGATGTCGGCCCGGGCGGCCATGCCCTCGCGGAATTCGTCGGGAAAGGTGGCAAGCGCTTCGTCTGGAACCCCGAGCGCCCGCAACCCATTCCAGGTGAAGGCCAGTGTGACCCAGCGCTGCGAACTGTCCATCGTGGCGCGCACGTCCGCGGCCGACTGCACCCGGTCCACCAGCGGCGTCAACCAGGCTCGGCCCCCGGCGGGGTCGTCGAAGGACAGGAACTCATACCGGCCGGTCACCGCCGGGGTGCGGGTCAGCAGGATGTGCTGAATATCCTCGAGTTCGAGCATGGCGGCGGGCTACTGCATCTGATCGAGCATGTCGGAGAACGCCGCCTTCACCCGCAACGCCTTCTTGATCTCGTCGGAGGTGGCGTAGGGGTACTCGCCGTACTCGAGGAAGCTCGGAAACTGGTGTTTACGAACGAATTCCACGAATGACTCCGGATTTTCCTTCCAGTCCTCCGGGAATCCCTCGAGGTTCGTGAAAACGGTGTCGATACCGGTCTGTGAGAACAGCGTCACGGCGTCTTCGGTGTACTTGTCGAAATCGGTATCGAAGATGCCCTGATACTGGAAGTACAGTCCGAATCCGACGTCGAACAGCAGCCACCGCAGATAGTGCAGCCGGAGCGGTGCCAATACGTCCGGGCTTGCTGCCACCGCGTCCTGGATCCGCTGGCCGTGGGCGCGGATGGCCTCTTCCCGGCCGGGTTTCACCTTGGCGATGATCGAGAACCCGTAACAGGCCGGGGTTCGTGGATAGGTGGCACCGTATCTGCCGCGTTGCAGTTCGAAGTAGCCCTCCTTGGGAATGGCAAGCGCTGCTGGTTTACTCCAGTCCTGATCGGCGGATGGCATGTTGTCCACACCTTTCGCAGTAAGCCACCTATTGAGACCGTGTCGTAACCTGCATTCGGCACCGAATACGGATGCCGTGAATCGGCTGAGGCCAGGGCTGGAAATTGTTGTCGATTTGTTAGGCTGCCTGACCGTGATAGGCGGTGGCGATACCGCCGAATTCCCGGGGCAGGCAACCCATTCTGGCAGGATGACCCTTATGCCGACTCCGTCGCAACAGAGCAAGCCTGCGCCACCTCTGGGTCAGCTGTCAACGCCGCGAGCCGCCGCACTGGCCGGGGTGCTCTTCGCGATATTGCTCGGTACAACGCTGGTCCTGATTCGCATCCAAATGCCCGACCACGTCGAAGATTCGGCCCAATGGCTGCAGAGCCGGCGCGCCGCACTCACCACGGCGACCGTGCTGATGCCATTCGCCGGAATCAGCTTCCTGTGGTTCATCGGCGTCGTCCGCGACGGGTTCGGACGCCACGAAGACCGGTTCTTCCTGACGGTATTCCTGTGCAGCGGACTGCTCTTCGTCGCGATGATGTTCGTCGCGACCGCCGGTATCGCTGGTCTTGTGGCGAGTAACAACAGCGTCACCGATCCGGCCGCCCGCACCGAGGTGATCAACTTCGCCAGGATGATGGTGATCTCGGCGAGCCAAACCTACGCACTGCGGATGGCCGCGGTGTTCATGATCTCGCTCGCGACGATTTGGTTGAAGACCAGGCTGATGCCCCGCTGGCTCGTCGCGCTCAGCTACCTGGCCGCCCTGGTGCTGCTGATCGGCAGCGAGATGAGCCGGTGGCTGACCCTGGTGTTTCCGGTCTGGGTGCTCGTGGTCAGCTGCTTGCTCCTGGCCCGCGCCGGACTGATCGGCGAGCGGCGCGACGAGGGCGATCAGTCTCGGAGGCCTTCGTGAACGAGCCACCTTCGCCGCGTTCGCCTGATTTGGAGCTGGTCTACTTGGCGGTGGCGGACCGGCACCTGCAATACGAGACTCTGCTCTGGCAGGTGCCGGCGCTCAGTCTGACCGCTCAGGCCTTCCTGTTCAGTATCGCGATGGGAGCAGGCAACGACCCCGTCGCGCGGATCGCCTCCTCGCTCCTCGCATTGATCGTCTCGATCATCTCGATCATGTTGATGGCAAGCCATCGCCTCGCCGTCCGCAAGGATGAACTCTGGCTGGAGCGTTTCGAACAGAATGAACTCGACGTGGGAACCTGGGGTGCACACGGCACGGCATTCGCGAGGCAACAGGACATCGCCGACCTGGACGCGGGGCTTGCGGGCAAGCTGATACCGATGCGGCAGATGTTCAAGGTATGGGTCGTCGGACTCGGTTGCTTCGGCATAACCGCCGTCTTCATGATCCTGCGGACACTGATCTGATCGGTCTCGGCCGTTGAGCAGTCTCAGCTGGTCGGCATGCTGGACCCACGAATGAAGACTTCTGGCCCCTAGCGGATGCTGGCCGATCGCGGTTAGCCTGAATGACGTCCTTTCTCCAAAACTGTGAAAAGGACGTTGCTTCGGTCGACACAGCTACCGGAGCCGCCAGGTCGACGCGGACGTGACAGTGCCTGGCACCGGACCATTCCGTACAGGATCTGGTTCGGCAACTTCATCGTGGCTATCGCTCGTCATCTAGGACCATGACAACCGGTCGGGGTCGAGAACGGACGAAGGGCGTCATGAGCCGCTTCCGAGAGCGGCGAAGCGAGCGACAGCAGTCGTACCACTGTCTGCTTCGGCAGACTTCGCCGCTCAATCACCAGCGCAGCGGCTCGGCGGCAATCACTGAGTTGCCCGGCTGCACTGGACAAGTCACTCGACATCGAGGAACAGATATGTCCAGCAAAATGATCAAGTTCGTGGCCGCAATCGCTATTGCCCTGCCTCTGGGCGCTATCGCAGCTCCGGCAGCTTCGGCCGCGACGCCTGGTTCGACATCGACCGCGGTTACCCCCGCTGATGGATCAATTGCTATCTGCTTCCCCCTGGGCAGTGTGGTCTGGTGCATCTGAGACCACGGGGCTGACGCCTCCGCATAGTTGGAAGGAGCTGCGAGGTTACTGTGGCATCCCCGGATTCCGGCTTCCCGGGGCCGGGGATGTCCCCATACTCACCGGACAGACACATCGAACGCGTCCACGCTACATCGCGGGTAACCGGTCTCCCTGGACGAGCTCTATGTCCAGTTCGATACGCACGGTGGTGCCCACCGCGGCGATGCCCGCCTGCACCATGACGTTGTAGTCGAGCGCGAAATCCTCCCGGTGCAAGAGGGTTTCGGCGTGGAAGGCCGCGCGGACGCCGCCCCACGGGTCGGGGCCGTAGCCCCCGTAGGTGACCGTGAGTTCGGTGGGGCGGGTGCGGCCGTGCAGGGTCAGGGCGCCCGGCATCGACCAGCCGGTAGGGCCGGTGCGGTGTAATCCGGTGCCACGGAAGGTGATAAGCGGATAACGCTCGACATCGAGGAAGTCCGCCGACCGCAGGTGGTCGTCGCGCATGGCGATGCCGGTGTCGACGGTGGCGGCCTTGATTTCCGCGTATCCGGTAGTGCGCTCGAAGATCTCGGCAATGTCGAGTCGGCCGCCGACCTCGGCGAAGCGGGCCTTGATGCCGGCGATACCGAGGTGGCGAGCGGTGACCAGGACGGTGGAGTGCGCCGGGTCGATGGTCCAGGGCCCCGGGGGCGGGGTGGTGACCGCGTCGGCGGAGCGTTCTAGGCGGATTTCGCCGAGAGTGCCCGCGCCGGTGGCCGAGATGCGGGCGATCAGCGCGACCGGCTGGTGGCCGGGTGCGGTGACGACCGCGGTGTGCGTGCCCGGGGGCAGCGGCGCGGTGGCCGCCGCCCCGGTCGCATCGGCCGTGGCCCGGGCGAGCTGGTGGCCGTCGAGGTCGGTGACGGTGAGTACCGCCTCGGCGACCGGCCAGCCCTCCGGATTGCGGATCTCGGCGGTCAGGCCGGTCACGACAACTCCGCGGCCGGATCGGAACTCGTTGCGTCGAGCTCGGTTTCGCCCTGTTCTGCCGGAACCCGTTCGGGCTCGGTGCTTTCCAGGTCGTAGCCGAGTTCCACGGAGTGCTCGACCTCGCCGCCGAGCACGGTCACCCGGCTGGTCACCGGCGGATAGCCGCGGGCGACGACGGTGTACGCGCCCGCGTCCAGATCGGTGAGCGTGTAGTGGCCGTCCGCGTCGGTGCGGGTGGTCCCGACCGGCGTGCCCGCCGCGTCCAGCACGGTGACCTCAGCGTTCGCCACCGCCCGGCCGTCGCCCCGGACCGTGCCGGTGAGCGCCGCCGTCGGGGTCAGTTCGAGGTCGTAGCGCAGCAGGCCACCGGCGGGCACCACCAGTGCCGTGGCTGTCGGGCGCAGGCGTTCGGCCGCAGCCACCAGGGTGTACGTACCGGATCCGACGCCGTGACAGACATAACCACCGTCGTCACCGGAGATGGCCGCGCCGACCACCTCGCCGTGCAGATCGGTCACCGTAATGGTCACGCCCGCAAGCAGTTCGCCGCTCGCGGTGCGCACGGTACCGGACAGTTCGCCCGAACCCTCCAGTGTGAGGTCCAGTTCCGGCGCCCGCCCGTTGATCGACACGTTCACCGCGGTCGGCATGTGCCCGTTCGCCGAAGCGATGAGCACATAGCTGCCGGTAGCGGGCGAGTCGATGCGATAGCGGCCGTCGTCACCGCCGGTGGCGCGCGAAACCTGATGCCCGCGTTGATCGATCAGGGTGAGCGCCGCAGCGGGGACGGGGCTGCCGTCCGTCCGCTGGATCCGGCCGCCGATCGACGAGCCGTCCGCCCCGCCGAGTGCGGCGGTCGCGATCCGCTGCGCCATCGGGTCGTCGGCCGTCGCAGCCTGCTCACCGGCGAGCAGAGCGTGACCGTTCGCGATGACGCTGTGCCCATTGGCAATCGAGCTGTGCGCTGCCGCGGCCGCGGCCAGCACCGGCTCGGGCTGGGAGATCGCCTGGGCCGCACCCTCCCACACCTGGTCCTCGGCCCACTCGGCCTCGGCCTGCTGCGCCGCGACCGCCGGATCGGACTGCGCGGCCAGGGGATCGGTGGCCGGGGCCGGAGCGGCCGGGGCCTCCTGGAGTGGGATCTCCTTCATGAACAGCAGCACTATGCACGCCACCAGGGCCACTCCCGCCGCGGCCCAGAACACACCGTGCATCGAGTTGGTGAACCCGATCAGAATGGGGTCGCGCACCTGCGCCGGCAGCGCCGCGATGCCCGCGGTATTGGACTGCACGCTGGAGAGCTTGTCGGCCGAGAATCCGGGCGGCAGGTGTCCGCCGAACGCGTCGGTGATCTTGTGCGGCAACAGGTTGAACAGGATCGTCAGGAAGACCGCGACGCCCAGCGTGCCGCCGACCTGACGGAAGAAGGTCGCCGCCGCGGTCGACACACCCATATCCGAACGCGGCCCGGCATTCTGCACCGCGATGATCAGCGTCTGCATGCAGCCACCCAGGCCGAGACCGATGATGCCGCCGTAGACCAGCGGCTGCCACAGCGCGCTGTCGTACTGCACCGTCGCGTACAGCGCACCGCCGCAGGCGATGATGAACGTGCCCAGCACCGGCAGGATCTTGTACCGCCCGGTGCGCTTGGTGACCTGACCGGAGACCAGCGATCCGATCATGATGCCCGCCACCAGCGGCAGCATCAGCAGACCCGCCTTGGTGGGCGAGAAGCCGCGCACCACCTGCATGTACAGCGGGACCATGGAGATCGCGCCGAACATGGCGATACCGACGATGAAACCGCCCACGATGCACACCGTGAAGGTGGAATTCTTGAACAGCCGCAAGGGAATCAGCGCGGCGTCCGCCATCAGATGCTCGACGACGAGGAACAACACGAGGCCGACGAGCCCGATGGCGTAGCAGACCAGCGCCCTGCCCGAACCCCAGCCCCAGCCGCGGCCCTGTTCGGCGACGATGAGCAACGGCACCACGCAGATGGCCAGCGCCACCGCGCCGCCCCAGTCCACACGCAGGTCACGCCGCTGGTGCGGCACGTTCAGCACCCGCGCCACCACACCGAGCGCGAGCACACCGATCGGCACGTTCACCAGGAACACCCAGCGCCAGCCCTCGATCCCCCACAGGTGGTCGAAGCCGGAGAACCAGCCGCCCAGCACCGGCCCGAGCACGGTGGCGATACCGAAGGTCATCATGAAATAGCCCTGGTAGCGGGCTCTTTCGCGGGGTGGAACGATATCGCCGATGATCGTCATGGCCAGCGACATGAGCCCGCCCGCGCCCAGGCCCTGGAAGGCTCGGTACCCCGCCAGCTCGTACATGGAGGTGGCGAAGGTGCAGGCCGCGGAGCCGATGACGAACAGCCCGATCGCGGTGAGGTAGAAGGACTTTCGCCCGTAGATGTCGGCCAGCTTGCCGTAGAGCGGGGTGCTGATGGTGGCCGTGATCAGGTAGGCGGTGGTGGCCCAGGCCTGCTGGTCGAACCCGTGCAGGCTGTTGGCGATCTTGACGATCGCCACGCTGACGATGTTCTGGTCCAGCGCGGCCAGGAACATGCCCAGCAGCAGGCCGGACAGGATGGTGAGGATCTGCCGATGCGACAGTTGGGGTGGAGCGCCTGCCGGTGCGCCTGCGTGCGCGTCGGTCGTCGCTGTTGTCATGTGTCGATGCCCTGTTTCGAATCGATTGTTGCGGTGGTCTTTTCGATGCCGTCCACGAGCCGCGCCAGCAGACCGGTCAACGCTGCCCGGTCGGCGGTGGACCAGTCGGCCACCATTTCGGCGATCCAGAGATTGCGCAGCCGCCGGTTCTCGGCGAAGACGCGCTCCCCGTCGGCGGTGGCCTTGAGCACGCACGCGCGTCCGTCGATCGGATCGGCGCCGCGCTCGACCAGCCCGTGGCGCACCAGGTTCCGGCTCTGCCGGCTGATGGTGGAGATCTCGGCGTGCAGCAGCTCGGCGAGTTTCCCGGTGCGTTGCGGCCCGTCGTGGACCAGGGTGAACAGCATGGCGTAGGCCAGCTGTTCGAGTCCTTCGGGACCGTGTTTGATCACCCGATGCTTGGCCCGGCCGACGGCTCGGAGGAGCCGAACCAGTTGCGCCCCCAGCGCGTCGGCATCCCCCAGAGCCCCGGCGTCCGACAGGTCGGTGCTGGTATCAGGATCGTGGGTGGTGTGAGCCATTTTCGGTTCCTTCTCACACTTACTTAGCACGTGCAACTACTTGCGTGTGCCAACTATACCCACGTTCGCCCGCCGGATTCCAGTCCCGAGTTCGACTGCCATGGCTCCGGACCAGAAGCACGGCCGGAAAATTCGTGCGGTCGCAAACCCGTCAGGTGGAAACCGCCGGGTAGTGACAGACTTCCGATCATGAGTGCACAGGACGATTTCGAGCGGGTTGCGGCGGGGCTCGCCGACCGGGGCGTGACAGTCGCAAAGGTCTTCGGAAAGCCCGCCTACAAGGACGTCAACGGCAAGGCGTTCGCATGCCTTTTCCTGGATGCTCTGGCCTGCCGCCTGCTCGAAGGGACCGCCGAGCACAAGGAGGCGTTGGAGTTGCCCGGTGCCGAGCTGTTCGATCCGTCGTCGCGGCATCGGCCGATGAAGGACTGGGTGTGCGTGCCGCACGCGAACGCTGGTCGCTGGCTGGAATTCGCCGAGGCCGCCTACGGTCGTCCGCGCTGAGTAAGGCTCAACCGGTCGCGCGGCGGTGCTGGATCGCCCACCAGACCTGTAGTGCGGTGCCCGCGCCGCGCAGATCGGTCGCGGCGAGTTCCTCGAAACGGGACAGGCGGTAGCGAACGGTGTTGGGGTGCACGATGAGTCGCTCGGCGGTGGCGTCGACCCGCATGCCGGTGTCGAGGAAGCACTCGGCGGTGTCGATCAGGGTGCGGGCGGCCTCGCCGGGACCGAGCGGGTCGAGGTAGCGGCGCACGAGCTCGGCGCCCAGCTCGGTGTCGGCGGCGATGGCGGGCAGCAGTCCGACGCGATCGAGGTCCAGCGGGCCGGTGAGGTCGAACAGCTGGGCGGTGGCGAGGACCCGGGTGGCCAGGCGGAAGGAGCGGTCCAGGTCCGCGATGCGCGTGGCGGGGCCGTAGGCGATCAGGCGGGACCCCTCGAGCCTGCTGGAGTTTTCCACAAAGCCCGCGAGATCGCCGTCCACCGTGGTGGCGAACCCACGCACGGTCGAGATCCCTTGCAGGGCAGGCACTGTCGGTCCCTCATCCGGGCGGGACCGGTACGCGCGGTACTCACCGTCGGCGTCGAGACCGAGCTGCTGGGCGCGAATCTGCAGCTCCGCGGGGCCGATCGTGCCCAGCAGCAGGGCGCGGGTGACCTCGGCGCGGAACTGCTCGTCATGGCGGGCCAGCGCGATCTCGACCTCGCGATGGGCCGAACTGAAGGCGATGGAGGCCTGGTCGACGAGGTCGAGGAGATCGGTGATGGACTCCAGCAGCACGCGGTCGGGAACCTTGCCGGCATGGGCGGCCGCGGTCAGCTCGGCCAGGATCTCGCGCACCGCGATGCGCCAGCCGCTCTGCACATCGGCCAGTGAAACGCCCTGGCGGGCACGGGTTTCGCCGAAATCCCGCAGGGCGTCGAGATCGTCCGCCAGCAGCGGGCGGGAGTCGAGCAGTGCCCGGGCCAGCCGCTCCAGGATGGTTTCGGTGCTGCGTACCACGGTCGTCGCGGACAGGCGGGCGTAGACCGGCATCTCGGCGCGGGCGCGGGCGACCACGCGCTCGGACGCCTCGGGGACTCGGTCCAGGACTCCGGTGATCATCCGTTGTTTCGCGCTCACGCGACTCGAACTCATGGTGTCCCGACCCTACGACCGGTGTCTTGGAGAAATCAACAATCCGGCGACCTGGAATTGAACCCCATCTCCATGGCGCACGTCACAGTGCCCGCGAATACTCGTGACACCGACCACAGTTGTTCGACGAAGGGTTACCCGATGTACCTGACCCAGGGGCTGCACCGCGCCGCCCAGCAGCGGCCCGACGGCGTCATGACCATCTGCGGCGAGCGGACGCGCACCAATCGGGAGGTGCTGGATCGCGTGTCCCGGCTCGCCGGGGCCCTGCGCGGGCTGGGGGTCGCGCCGGGGGACCGGGTGGCCATGCTGTCGCTGAACTCGGACCGGTACCACGAGTACCTGCTCGCGGTGCCCTGGGCGGACGCGGTGCTCAACCCGGTCAATATCCGCTGGAGCGCCGCCGAAATCGCCTACAGCCTCGCCGATTCCGACAGCCGCGTCCTTCTGGTGGACGACGCCTTCGCGGCCCTGGTGCCCGCGCTGCGGGAGCGGTACGACGGACTGGCCACGGTGATCCACTGCGGTGACGGCGCGACGCCCGAGGGCATGGAGTCCTACGAGACGCTGATCGCCGCGGCCGAGCCCATCGCCGACGCCCGCCGCGGCGGTGACGCGCTGGCCGGAATCTTCTATACCGGCGGCACCACCGGATTCCCCAAGGGCGTCATGCTCAGCCACGCGAATCTGATGACCTCCGCGCTCGGCGGCGTCGCCACCGGCTACCTGATGTCCCAGGACACGGTGTTCCTGCACGCCGCGCCCATGTTCCACCTGGCGGATCTGGCCGGTTGGCTGGGTGTGCTCATCGTCGGCGGCACCCACGTGACGGTTCCGGCCTTCGACCCCGTGGCCGTGCTGAGTTCCATTCGGCAGCACCGGGTCACCTCGAGCGTGCTGGTGCCGGTCATGATCCAGCTGCTGGCCGATCACCCACAGGCGGCCGAATTCGACCTGTCCAGCGTCGAGCACCTCATGTACGGCGCGTCCCCGATCTCGGAGGCGGTGCTGGAGCGGGCCATGCGGCTGTTCCCGCGCGCCGGATTCACCCAGGCCTACGGCCAGACCGAGGCCTCGCCCATCATCACCCTGCTCGGCCCCGGCGAGCACCGGGCCGGCCGATTGCGTTCGGCGGGAAAGGCGGTGCCGCACAGCGAAATCCGCATTGTCGACGGCGACGGGCAGGACGTGCCGGCGGGTGCGGTCGGCGAGGTGGTGACCCGCGGCGGCCACGTCATGCTCGGCTACTGGAACAAGCCCGACGAGACCGCCGCCGCGCTCCGCGCGGGCTGGCTGCACACCGGCGACGGCGGTTACCTCGACGCCGAGGGCTTCCTCCACATCGTCGACCGGTTGAAGGACATGATCGTGTCCGGCGGTGAGAACGTCTACTCCGCCGAGGTGGAGAACGCCGTCGCCGCGCACCCGGCCGTGGCCGCGGTCGCCGTCATCGGCGTCCCCGATGATGAATGGGGGGAACGAGTCCACGCGGTCATCGTCTGCAAGCCCGGCCACGCCGTGACCCCGGCCGAGATCCGCGATTACACCAGGCAGCTCATCGCCGGTTACAAGGCCCCGCGCAGCGTCGAGATCGTCGACGCCATGCCGGTGTCGGGAGCCGGAAAGATCCTGAAACGCGACCTGCGCGAACGGTATTGGGGAGACCACGCGCGCCTGGTCAACTGACGAGCCGAAACTCTAGTGGGTCGGTGATGCATCGCAGGCCGCGGGGCGGTCGGCGGCGGCGGTGAAGAACTGGCAGATCCAGCTCGGAACGATCTGCCAGGCACCGTCTTCGGGAACGAGCGGAATCTCGAGTGGCAACGCGTGCGAACCGAAACTCATGACGCCGGTCGCCGCCAGCAGGCCGTGACGCAGGCGGTGGACATCGTGGATCTGGTAACGGGTCGGTTGGATCGAGTTGTCGTTCGCCCACGCTTTCCTGATGTCGCCGTTCTTGTCCCCGGCGATGCGCAGTGTGGGCGTTCCCGCGGCAGGATCGGTCCGCGCGGTGTCGCTCAGTTCCTGGTCGAGCTCCGCGGCCGTCGGGGCCGGTGGTTCAACGGCTTTGGGATCGGCGACCGGCACCGGTCCCGTGCCCGGGTAGAGCGCGTCGACGAGGTCGAACCACAGCAGGGCGGCATCGACCGGCAACAGCTGCCAAGTACCGGGACCAAATTGATCGATCGCGACCGCCACGGTGGCGTGCTTGTCCGGTAGGTAGCCCAGCTGGTCGGTGAATCCGAGGACCGCTCCGTTGTGCCCCAGCCACTGGCCCATTCGGGCGATGCCGAGGCCGTAGCCGATGTCCCCGCCGTCCAGCTGCGTGAATCGTGTTCGGGCCTGGAAGGTTTCGGGTTTCAGCAGCGTGCCGGTCGCGAGCTGGGGGCCGTAGGCGGCCAGATCCGAGATCGTGGAAACCATCGATCCGGCCGCGCCGTACAGCGACGGCGGCACCCGGTCGGTGACGTCGACGGCGGTGTTCTCGTCGAAGGAGTACCCGTCCAAGTGCGGTTCGGGGACGGTTGTATCCCGGGTATAGCTGGTCTCGCGCAGTGCGAAATCCTGTGCGGTGCTGTCGAGTACCTCCGCGACCGGTTTGCCGGTGACCTTCTCCAGGACCAGGCCCAGCAGGTAGAACTCCGAATTCGAGTAGCTGGTCTGCTGATTCGGCGGTTTCGCGCGTTCCGGATGCGCGATGAGCGCGCGCAGGGTGTCACCGTCGTTCCACGCCTTGTCCGGCGTGTGCGCCAAAGCCTGGATGCCGAAATCCGTGTCGCCGTCGAGCTTCCAGACCCCGCCCCGCATCCCCAGCAGATCGGCGAGGGTAATGGTCGTCCCGTTCGGCACGCCCGGGACATACTGCTCGAGGGTGTCGGTGAGCCGCAGCCGCCCCGCGTCGGCCAGCCGCAGCACGGCCGCGGCCGTGAACGTCTTGGTGATGCTCCCGATCCGGAAATGGTCCCGCACCTGCGCCGTGCGGCCCGTCGCGGTGTCGGCGACACCGTACGCGTGGATATAGGTGCCCTTCGCCGGATCGACGATGGCGACCTCCGCGCCCGGAATCAGCCCCGCCGCCATATGCGTGGCCACGATCTCGTCGATGGTGCGCACCAGATCCGCATCCAGCGCCCGCTCTCCGCCCCGGGTGGGCGAGGTGCACGCCGCAGCCGTCGACACCAGGCACACCGACAGAATCGCGACCGCCATCCGCACCGCTCCGCGCCGCTGTGAAAACCCGATCCGCACGTTCGACCTCCCCTTCGACCGAAGGTTCAAACGTAGCGCGGAGGTGTATTGGGAGCCAAGAGAATTCGAGCCTTCAACGGGCAGTGCATCGTTGCCGGCCGACCCGCACACTTCGGGCCGGGACACCCTGCGTGTCCCGGCCCGAAGTGTGCTGCGAAGCAGAAAGAACTACTGGCCGGTCTGGCAGACGCCGTTCAGGATCGCCGCGTTGTTGCCGACCAGCGCGACATCGCCCTTGGCGAGCGCGTCTGCGTAGTTGTCGATCGCCCACCGCTCCTGGCCGCTGGCGTCGATGGCGTGCAGGCGGTCGGCGACCTCCTGCTTCTGCTGCGGGCTCGGGCCGAGCGAGCCGTAGCCGGCGAGGATGTCGTTGGCGGCCTGGCAGGCCGGGGTGAGGGCGTTGGCGGTGCCGGCGGGCAGCACCAGCAGGGCGCCCACGGCGCTGGCGGCCAGCAGGGCGGAAGGCAGGATCTTGCGCATTCATTCACTCCCAAGAGATCGTGTGCGGTTGGCGCCTCCGAGTTTGCCCGATGCCCGCCGAAAATCGATCATCGACATCTGCTCAACGACACACCATCGGGGCTGATTAGGGAGAAATCCCCCAATGGTGTGCAGTTTGCACCGGGGCGGATCGTCTCGAGGCGGCGGGTGCGGCACGGTCCCGCGGTGTTCCCCGGCGGACCGTCAGCCCCGTCCGTTCCCGTCTGCTGCTGCCGATCCCGTTCGGCGATCCGTGCGAACAGCCGCACCACGACCTCCTCGAGCCGCAGGCCGAGCGATTCGGCCCGCAGTGCGGCCATCTCCAACGCGAAATCCCGGTCGGCGGGTGACGGGTCGCTCAGGATCTCGTCCAGCGCCATCCCGTCGATGGCCTGCTCCCGGGTCAGATCCCACCCCGGCAGCCAGCTCAACACCCACGTACCACCGCCGGAACCGAACACCAGATGCGCGGTCTCGGGCGTCACATCGCTGGTAATCGCGCGACCGGATATACGGAGCGCCATAGCCTTTCACCCTCTCGATCCCCTCGAAATCTACGGGTGCAGCCTTGAAGATCTCTATCGAATTGCTTGCCCCGCATTACAACCGAAGGTGTCCTCCGGCCCTGCGGTGGCGTGCGTTCCCCAAGATCAAGACTACTTGCCGTGGGCCGATGCGTAAAAGGCGCAATGATGTGAGGCGGGTACGGGGCACAGCGTCGGCATATGTTGCCGAGTCCACCAGGTCACGACGGCCGGAACAACCCGCCGTGACGGTGTGGAGCAGGGACTATGCCGGTCATCGGAGGCCGGCGAAGAGGTCGGTTTCCCGGGTGGGTACGGCGACGCGGTTGAAGTGGCGGACGAAGGATTCGGTGGCGAAGATCGTGTGCTGTAATTCGGCGGGCAGCTGCAGGAATGGCACGCTGTCGGTCTGACTGGCGTGGGCCTCGAGCGCCTTGATCTTGCGCCGGGTATAGGGGGCCACGTCCACGACGGTGGTGATCTGATCCATGGGCGTGCCGAAGTTGTCCGGCGGTTCGAAGTCGATCAGGCCTCTCACCCGCAGATCCGCGAACATTTCGCGAGAGGATTCGCGCGGAAGCGCCGTGTAGTAGAGCTTGTCCGGGATATCGGTTGCCGCTGCCGCCGCCACTGCGACACGGTTGGCCTGGATGTGGTCAGGGTGGCCATAGTTGCCGTTTTCGTCATAGGTGACGACCATCTGGGGGCGGTAGTGCCGCATGAGGTCCGCGAGTCGTGCGGCCGCCTGCTCGACCGGAATATTCCAAAAGGCCTCGGGGTCGTGGTTGGCGTCCCAGCCGTCCATCCCCGAATCGCGGTAGCCGAGCAGCTCGACGTGCTGGATGTCCAGCAGCGCAGCCGACTCCTGAAGTTCGGAAAGTCGTTGCGCCCGTACGGCATTCGGATCGTGGCCCGGCAGGTCCGGCTTGATCCCGCCGGGCGCATCGCCCTGCTCGCCATTGGTGCAGGTCACCAGGACCGTCCGGATTCCTTCGGCGGCATACTGCGCGAAAACCCCACCGGTGCTGAGGACTTCGTCGTCCGGATGGGCATGTACGGCCATGATCGTCAGTTGGTCGGTCATGAGTCCCCATCCGTGTGTGCTCGGCGATTCGGTGCATTCACTCTACGAAGCAACACCGCGACTCGGAGCGGCGATTCCCGTGCCTCGAGATCGAACGGCGACCAGCGCTGTGATCGGCACGTGTACCCCGCGGTATCACCGGATGCTCGACGTCGTGAGTTGGTACCGAGGCGGGGGACGGGTGCTTGTTGTCGATGTGCGCGCCGCGTCATTCGCGTCTGTCCGCCGCCGAGTCGAATCGGCCGATCTTGCATGAGGTACGTTCGAAAGGGGCACGCGACAGGAGGATTCAACGTGACTGCTGTGCACGGGATGTCGGTCGACATTCGGACACCGGACGGTGTCGCGGACGCGTACGTCGTCCATCCCGATGATGGCGCACCCCATCCGGGAGTGCTGGTGATCCAGGACGGGTTCGGGCTGCGGCCGAGCCTGCGGGCGCTGGCCGATCGTATTGCCGCCCACGGCTACACCGTCCTGCTGCCCAACGCCTTCTACCGGCACGGGCGCGCACCGGTGATCGAGCTGCCGGACTTCATCGACCCGTCGGAGCGGCCGGAGATCTTCCAGCAGGTCTTCCCGATGATCCGCGAGCTGACACCGGAGCGAATGCGTTCCGATGCGGGCGCCTACCTCGACTGGCTGGCAGCGTCACCGCAGGTCGCCCCGAGCAAGGTAGGTCTCACCGGCTACTGCATGGGTGCCCGGCTGGCGGTGATCATCGCCGCCATGTTCCCCGATCGGGTCGCGGCGGTGGCCGGATTCCACGGCGGACCACTCGTCACCGACAGTCCGGAAAGTCCGCACCTGACCGTCGGAAACATCACGGGGGAGCTGTATTTCGCCCACGCCGGCGAGGATCACCACATGACTCCGGAGCACATTGCCCAGTTCGACAAGGCACTCGATGCCGCCGGTGTCCGCCACCGCACCGAGGTCTACGAAGGCGCGCAACACGGCTACACCCAGGCCGACACCTCCGCCCACGATGCCGAGGCCGACGAACGCCACTACCGCGAACTACTGGACCTGTTCGACCGCAACCTGCACTGACACCCGATTCAGCTGAGCCCCAAGACCCTCGGTCCTATACGCGCGCCGCGTCCCACGATCCGCCACACAAGGAAGGTCATCGCTGTCGCGGATATTGCCGAACGCTTCCACCGTGACCAGCCCAGTTCCGCATGACGTTCTCGCTTCGCTGACGGCCGGTGGATGCCGAGCACGTCCGTCCCCAGCGATTCTCACAGGCGCACAAGCACTTCCGGGCCGTTCCGGCTCCAGCAGTCGTGCTCGGCGCGGCGGCGATCGAGGATATTGGCAGGATGCCGGGTCTCCGACGGCCCGGCCGCTCGGACGGGCGGCGCCGGAGTGCCGGCGCCCCCCGGTGCGGGTTAACCCACCAACTCGGGGACGCGCAGGTGTGCGAGCGCGAGTTCGAACTCACCGACGTCGGTCACCTCCACGCCGGCCTGCTGGGTCGTGGATGCCCGGAGATCCGCGGCCTCCATGCTGTTGCGAGCCATGGCCTCGGCGCTGTCGAACGAGGCACTCGAGACAGTGGTCCCGGTTGCCCGATTGACCATGAGACTGGCACTGCAGAAGCCTTCCAGCCCTTCCATGCCCGGCAGGGCAGCAGATCGGTAGACGTTGATGGCCGAGTCGAGCCGATCCGGGGTGGTTCGGGTCCAGATCGCACGCACGCAGGCACCCTCCTGTGCGAGGTGGTCCCGATGCAGAACGGCGATATCCCATTCCTCGACCAGCGGGCCGCCACCCCCGAACATTTCGACCGCGCGATCGCGAATCGGGCGAACCCGACCCTGACTGTCACGCATCGCCTCTTCCGTTTCCCACGCGGTCGTGGCGATGCACCGGCCGGAGCGTCGGTCGACCATGAGCGACAGGCCCACCCAACCGGGCATGTCCGCCAATTCGGACATCACTTCATCGCGCATGTAGGCAATCCCGGCATCAATAGAGGACAGCTGCGCTTGAATCGTGCTAGAGCGTGCGAACACGTTCGATCCACCTCCTCTGAGCGGGGGCAGCGCCTCGGTGACGCCACCGACGCCCCTCAGCCTGCCCCGGCAAGATCGCTGTGGCAATAGCCTGTCGGCAAACGCCCGGCAGCCATGGGTGAACAGTGGAAACAGATCACCCGGCGCCGCCCCGGTGTCTGAGCGGCAATCCCGACTTCCGGTGTATGTGGGCCGACGGCGGCGTGGTCGCAGTACCGCCGATTTGACGAATGCAGCTGCGAGACCTGGAAAACGGCAGAGAGCGAACGGTTCTCGTGCAAACCGGCATGGTGCGCACCGCGGCTGGCAGGTGACGCAGTTCCTGCCGCCGGTGCACCCCTGAAGCTCCGCGGCCGTTATCCCGCAGCTTCCTGCTCTCGGCGGACTGCGGCTTCGTAGGCGGCAGTCAGTTCCGACAGGACGCCGTCGGTCGGGGGCGGTGCGCCGTGTAGGTGGATGGCACGGAGTTCGGCCATGAATCGCTCCCACAGTGCGGGGCCGCCGGCGGCCAGGAGTTCGGCTCGCACGGTCAGCTCCGGGGTCGTATCGAGCCAGCGTGCGCCCCAAGCGCCGAGTTGAGCCATGACCGGCACGAGCTGGATCGCCGCTTCGGTGAGGTGGTATTCCACCTTCTGCCGGTGGCTCGGATCGTTGTCGCGGGTGAGCAGGCCCGCGTCGACGAGTTTCGACAGGCGAGCCGCGAGGATGTTCGAGGCGATGCCCTCGATGGATCCGGAGAGTAATTCGCGGAAGTGAGTGGCGCCGCTGAACATGATGTCGCGCAGGACGATCAGACTCCACCGGTCCCCGAGCAGCTCGACCGTCATATTGATCGGGCAGCCCGACTTGCCCGGGGGCGTCGTCAGCTTGTCATGAGCAACTGGTTGCACCATGAGATCAGTCTAGGTACAGTCCGAACTGATTGCAGATTGCAACCAGAAGGGATTGTCGATGGCGCAGATGGTTCGGGTTCACAATTTCAATCTCTCCAGCGATGGGTACGGCGCCGGTGAGGGGCAAAGCCTCGCGCACCCGTTCGGTGATGCCGACGCGACCGCGCTGTTCTCCTGGTCCGGCGCCACCGCTCACGCGCCCACCCGGACCGAGCCCGGCGGCAGCTACGGCCTCGACGACTACTGCACCCGGGAATGGCACCGCAACATCGGCGCAGAAATCATGGGCCGCAACAAATTCGGTCCCCAACGCGGCCCGTGGGAGAACTACGAGTGGGAAGGCTGGTGGGGAGAGGAACCGCCCTTCCGCACACCGGTATTCGTCCTCACCCACCATGTACGGCCGTCGATCACCCGGGGCGCCACCACATTCCACTTCCTGAACACATCGCCGAAGGATGCCCTGGAACAGGCGCTGGAGGCCGCCGCCGGCAAGGACGTTCGCATCGGCGGCGGCGTGGCCACCGTCCGCCAATTCCTCGACGCCGACCTCATCGACACCCTCCATTTCGCCGTCGCACCAGTCGAATTCGGGCACGGCGAAAGACTGTGGACGAGCCCCGACGAACTCACCGACCGCTTCCATCTGGAGCAGATCCCGAGCCCGAGTGGCGTGACGCACCACTTCTTCTGGCGCCGATAGGTCGGATCAGCCGATGGTGCCGCCCGGGCGCATAGGGCGGCACCGAGTCCGACCCGGTCCCGCCGACAGCGGCAGCGGTGACGTTGCAGGACACTGAAGTGATGGCTAATCGCTGGGTTGGGGTGACCATCGACTGCGTCGACGTCGAACGGGTGGCGGGCTTTTGGAGTGCGCTGCTGGATCGGCCGCGAGGGCCCTCCGAACCCGGCTGGGTCTATCTCGGAGATCCCGGAGATCAGCAGCCTCGCCTTGTTTTCCAGCCAGTGGCCGAGCCCAAGCATGGCAAGGTGCGCGTGCATCTTGATGTCGCAGTGGACGATATCGATCAGGGGATCGCCCAGGTTGTCGCGCTCGGTGGAAGATGGACGGGGGAGCGGCACGACTATGACGAGGGTGTAGTCGTCGTGATGGCTGATCCCGAGGAGCATGAATTCTGTCTGGTCCAGTACCACTCGTAGTTCGGGGCTGACCCGACTGATCGCGGTGGAACGGATCATCCCACCGATGACGGATTCGATGACCAATTCAATGCCCTACTGCGAGATGCCAAGTCCCTGTTAAAGTTCGCCGCCGTCTTTGTTTCGGGGGTGGCGGGGATTCGACAAGAGGAATGGGTTGGGGATGAAGCGTGTGTTCGGGGTGGGGTCGGCCGGCGCGGCGGCGTTCGCGATGGCAGTGGGTGTAGCAGGTGCCGCTCCCGGCGATGTGAGCAACGGCGACCCGAATGTGCTTGCACAGCAGCAGATCCGGCACGTGTCGGTAGGAGTGGACATCCCATCCGACATGTGGGTCTTCTCGCCCCCGGCCGCCGGACTCGCCTGCTACTGGGGTTACGTGCCATACCCCGGCTATGACGCCCAGGGCAAGCCGTATTCGCCGTGGACGGACACACTTCACGTGGTCGGCCCCGGCGGCTGGACCGAACACCTCGACCCCGGTTCGGTGATCGAAACCAACTGCTACATGCACCGATCCGGAGTGTAAACCGGCACCGGTGGATCAGGTGGCCTGTGCGGCGAGTGCTCGCGTCCAGAACTCGATCACGACCTCGACGGAGGATTCGATCGTGTGGCCGTCGAGTGGCTCGAGCACGACACCGTGGATCTGCGCCTCGACCGCTTGAATCAGTAGCAGCGCGGTCAATGCGGGATCGGCTCCGGCCACACCGAGACGGCTGAGGTGAAATGCGACCTCGCCGGCCAGCAGTTGCTCGAACTGTCGCAGCTTCGCCGTGCTGGCGGGAGTGCGAGGCGCCTGCTCGTAGAGCAGCCGATGCATGTGCGGCGCGGCAGTGTGCAAGCGGGCGACCGCAGTGATCAGCCGTCGTACGGTGTCGGCCAAAGGTGGCTGTTCGCTGCGTAATTGGGCTGCTTCGGCCAGCAGGTCCTGGGCGCCGTCGCGGAGATGGCGTTCGGCCAGGGCGTAGAGCAGCGCGTCTTTGTTGGGCACGTAGTGGTAGAGCGTCCCGATGGACACGCCGGCGAGCTCTGCCACCTTGTTGGTGGTGGTCGCGGCGTAGCCGTGCTGCTGGAAAAGTCGAGCAGCCGCATCGAGGATCGCGTCGAAGGTGAACTCCGATCGCTGTTGGCGCGGTGTTTTACGGGGTGTCGACATGGGCTCCCGAAACCGAGTTGTCAGAACCGAGGATTACTCGAATTATTGTGACATGCACGGCATCTACCTCGCCTTTCTTCCCGCTGACCTCCGGCACGGCCTGCAACTCCGACCCGAGTCGACATGGTGGCGATGGCGTGGCGCGCGCATCCACATCGAGCGCGTCCCCCGACCGCAGGCGCGCGTGCGGATGCTGCTGGTGCACGGTGGTGGCGGACATTCGGCGCTGATGTGGCCGTTCGCTGCCTTGGCCATCGCTCAGGGCTTCGAGGTATCGACGCTCGACCTGCCGGGGTATGGCCGCACCGAGGTGGGATCGCCTCGGGCAGTGCGTTATTCGGACTGGGTGGACTGCGTTGCCGACCTGGTCCGGGCTGAGAAGGCGGCCGATCCGCGCCCGTTGGTCGTGTTCGGGGCCAGCATGGGCGGGATGCTCGCCTACGAGGCGGCGGCCCGCACCGGGATGGTCGACGCGATCGCTGCCACCTGTCTCCTCGACCCTCGATCGCCGCGAGTCCGTAGCTCTATCGGGAGATACCGCTGGCTCGGCCGCTACGGCACACGGCTGCTCGTCCCCGCGATCGACCGTGTCCGGGTGCCGATGCGATGGGTCGCCAACATCACGGCAATGTCCAGCCTTCCCGACCTCACCGCCACCGTCATCGCGGATCCCCGGGGTGGGGGAGTCCGGATACCGCTGGGCTTCCTGCGCACCTACATGCGAACAGCCCCACTGGTCGAGCCGGAGAACTTCGCCGCCTGCCCGGTGTGGCTGCTGCACCCGGGCGCAGACCGCTGGACACCATTGGCGCTCAGCGAAACGTTCTTCGACCGACTCGCTGCCCCGAAACACCTTGTCGTCCTGGACGATGCAGGCCATTACCCAGTGGAAGACCCCGGAATCCGCCAGCTGACCACAGCATTGGCGGACATCCACCACCAGATTGCCGCCGCCACCTGACCGAGATGGCATCGGAACACCGGCCAGCTGACCGCCACCGAGGAGACAGACTCGATTCTGTGGCTCGCGACTCCCCGCCGACGGACCTACCGTGATCTTCCTCGACCGTTTACCTTGGCGTTCAGGGGCAGTTGGTGGCCAATGGCGCACCACGCAGCGCGGAATCGATCAACTGCTGCAATGCACCGTCGATCGGCTCTTGGCCGTGGGAGACCGTACGGCCGGGGCAGAAGGATTGGATACTGACATTGGTCGCACCCGGCAGCGGGCTCTTCTCCGCCCCAGCGTTGTCGGAGGAGAAGTGGTAGGCGATCAGGCCCGACGGCACTGCGGGATCCGCATTGAGCCGAGTCAGGAATACCGAACCCGGCACCAGATCTTGGCAACCCGGGGACACCCCGGAGCATAGGGTTCCGAGGTCGTCACCTTGTTCGGGTGTGCCGTAGTCGATGTAGGTTCCGACCGAATCGATTCCGCCGAGGAATTTCACATAGGCCCGCTGTGCGAGACCGCCCATGGAGTGACCGACCAGATCCCCCCGTCGCGCCCCGGTCTGTCGACGGATGTCGGCGACCTTGTCGGCGACGGCCTGTGCTGACTCCGAGATCGCTGCTGTCCCCGTGGGATTCCCGGCCAGCACCATCGAAAAGGTGGAATATCCGCGTGCATCGAGCCAACCCTGGAGGCTCTCCAACCGCGCCTGATCCGCATAGATGCCGCCGATCACCAGGACCGGGTCCCGGTCACCGCCTTCGGCTGCCGCGGTCCCGACGTGCCCCGTGACCAATCCTGTTGCCGCGCACAGCAGGACGATGCCTGTGCGTGCGATCTGCCTGAAGGAGTGCATCGGCCCGCTTTCGTTGAAGATCTGACTGCCGTTCTACCACCGCAGTTATCAGTGTGCCGGGTCGGTGCAGTCCATCCGAATTTCTCGAGTGCGTTGCAGTGGTTCGTGACGGCTTGGCTTCAGAGCCTAGGCATCGACCTGACGGCCCAACCGGTCGCCGAGATCCTGTGCAAACAGCAGAAAGGCCCGGCGGAAGCCGGGCCGGATCTGGTCGAACTCTGATACGCGATACTGGGATCGAACCAGTGACGCGCACGTCAGCTGCATACTCGATGTACAGCGAAAATAGCTTGCTGCCAGTGACTTTCGCGAAGATGCGGCGGTGCACTGGTCTGAATGGGTACCGCCAACCAGCTTCCAATCCACCACGGCGACGGTCTGCCCAGCATCGACGAGCCGGCCGGCCAGGGGCGGTTCTGCCTGCCCCGCTCCGACGATGATGGCGTCGAACGCCATTGCCTCAGTCGACATTCGGCCTTACAGGCTCATGGCCAGAGCGACGATGACGAAACCGCCGCCCACCGCGAGGACGTCTTCAGCCAACGCCACCGGAAGGTCGCGGCCGCCGGTCCGCTCGACCAGCAGTCGCCGCGCGTGGAACCCGCCCAGTGTCCCGATTACCGCGCCGACCACGCCGCATACCAGCCCGGTGAAGGTGTGGTGCCACCCGGCACCAACGACAGCACCAGCGAACGCGCCGGTGACGATCCGGGCCAGGAACTGCGACGGTACCGTCCGCGGCGGGGTCGAAGGCAGTTGATCGGTGATCAGCTCGACCACCAGCAGGATGGTCAGCACGGTCACGGCGACCGGGTGTGCGATCCAGCTGGCCCAGGTGTCCGCCACCGGCAACCAGCCGAGCGCGGCACCCCAGGCCACCACCGCGGGTGCAGTGAGCGCCCGCAGGCCCGCAACTACACCGATAAGCAGGGCTGACAGCAATACCAGCGCGTGTGTCATGTAGCCCTCTTCTCGTGCAAGTGGGTGAAGGAGTATCCGCCGTTGACCGGGATCGTCTGGCCGGTGACCCGGCTGGCCGCGTGCGAACGGGATGCGAGCGGGTCGGCTACCACGTGAGCAGCCCTGCTGATGACCACGAGCGACCGAGCGCGGTGTGTCATATGCCGCTCAGACCTGCGAATCTTCCACCTCCGACGTCGTCGGCGCCGCAGGTGCGGCGGCGGCGTTGCCTCGGCAGTGGACGTAGCCATCGAGTTCGATGATCATGACGCGCTCGTCGTGCTGGTTCGAGAGTTCCCCCTGGACGCGGACTTTCGCTCGCCCGCTCCGCCTCTGCGCGACCTCAGCGATCGTGACCCGGCCCGTAAGGGTGTCTCCGGGGTGGACCGGTTTCGGCAGCGTCATGCCCCTGATGTCGCGTCCGGCGACGACGGCCCATCGCGAGTAGACGCCGGCCACGGCGAGTCGTTGGAACACGCACAGAGTGTGTAGGCCGCTGGCGATCACACCGCCGAAGTGTTCGCCATCGCCGACATGGATCGCCAGCGGATCCCACTGCTGCGCGAACGCGCGGATGGCCTCCTCGGTCAGGCTGTATCGGCCGAGTTCCTGCGTGACACCGATTATCTCGGTGAGGTCCTCGGCGTAGAGGCGCTCGCCGGTGGACTGGTTTCCGTTCATGGGATATCTCCTTGGCGTGGCTCAGTGAGGAGACACGGTGGACGGCGGTGACGTCGACGGCGAGGATCACTTGGTTGGCGGACCACTGACCACAGCAACCAGATGATCCTCGCCGGCCTATCCGGCAGGCGCCGTCGTCACCGGGTGTACAGACCGCGGGCGATGATCATCTTCTGGATCTGCGGTGTGCCGTCACCGATCTGGTAGCCCGACACGTCGCGCAGCATGGCCTGCAACGGCATTTCCTCGGACCAGCCGATGTGGCCGTGCAGGACGACGCAGTCGTTGACGGCGGCCATCGCGACCTGCGGAGCCCACCACTTGAGCATCGCCGCCTGGGCGGTGTGCGGCTCGCCCGCCATGCGCAATCCGAGGGTCTGATAGGCCAGCGCCCGGACCGCGGTGATGTAGGTGCTGTGCTCGGCCAGCGGGAACTGCACACCCTGGTTCGCCGCCAACGGCTGCCCGAAGGTGGTGCGCTGCTTGGTGTATTCCACTGTCATGTCGACGGCGCGCTGCGCGGTGCCGATCACCATGAGCCCGATCAGAGTTCTGGTGAGGTCGAATTCGCGCATGATCCCGTGGAAGCCGGTGCCCGGTTCCATCATCACGGCGGAGTCGGGCACGAAGGTGCCGTCGAAGGTGAGCGCGCCGCGGCCGATGGGCTTGCAGCCCGGGTCGTGGAACCCCTGACGCGCGATGGTCGGATCGTCCAGCGGCACCACGAAGGCGCCGATTCCCTTGGCACGCTTGCCCGGATCGGTCTGCGCGATGACGGCGGCGACATCGGCATGCGGGGCCTGGGTGATGGAGGACTTCTCGCCGTACAGTTTCCAGCCGCCCTCGACCCGCTCGGTGCGGCAGGTCAACGCGGAGGCGTCGGAGCCGGTGCCGGGTTCGGTGAGTGCGGTGCAGCCGATGGCTTCGCCGGAGATCAGTTTGGGCAGCCACTCCTCGCGCACCGCCGCCGGGGCGTGTGCGGCGAAGAAGCTGGTCTGCACATTGACGAAGAAGTACGCCAGCGCCATGGTCGAGCAGGCGTAGCCGATTTCTTCGGCGCCGATCCCGAGGGCGAGCAGGTCCGCGCCCTGTCCGCCGTATTCCTCCGGCACGGCCAATGCGGTGAGACCCGCGGCGGCCAACTCCCGCAGCTCCGCGCGCGGGTATTGCGTGCTCGCGGCCCGTTGCAGCTGGCCGGGAGTGAACTTCTCGCGGGCGAACTTGCGGACGTTGTCGCGGAAGACGAGGTGATCCTCGTCGAGGATGAATGCGTTCATGATGGTCCGATCTGGTTGCAGGAGTAGGTGATTCAGCGGCCGACGAGGCTGCCGTTCTCGGCAGCGGCCACCACCGAGGCGGGCGGGGAGAATCGAGGGCCGTAGGCGGCGGCGAGTTCGCGGGCCCGGGCGACGAATCCGGCGGGGCCGCCTTGGTAGGTGTTGATGAACGACAGCGCACCGCCGGTTCCGGCCGGGAATCCGCCCATGACCGAACCGACATTGGCCGTGCCCGCGGATTCGACGATGCCCTCCTCGAGGCAGGCGACCACCTCCAACGCCACCCGGAACAGGTAGCGGTCGCGCAGATCCTGGAACGGGATGTCCCGGGCAGGTCCGAACGCCTCGCGCAAGCCCGGCCACAGCCCGAGGCGCTTGCCGTCCGCGTAGTCGTAGAAGCCCGCGCCGGCGGCACGGCCCAGGCGCCCGAATTCGTCGACCATGCGGACCACGACGCCCTCGCCCGCGGTGCGGTTGTCCGCGCTACCCGCCGCGGCTTCCCGGTCGGCGATGATCTGCCGGGACAGCGACAGGCTCACCTGGTCGAGCACCAGTAGCGGCTGGGTCAGCATGCCGTTCTGGAGCGCCGCCTGTTCGATGGAGGTGGCAGGCACGCCATCGGCCACCATCTCGCACGCCTCGAATGTGGCCGCCATGAACAGGCGCGTCAGGTAGAAGCCGCGACCGTCGTTGACCACGATCGGTGTCTTGTTGATCATGCGGACGGCGTCCACCGCGCGCGACACCGTTTCCCGGTCGGTCAGAGCACCCTTGACCACCTCGACCATCGGCATCCTGTCCACCGGCGAGGAGAAGTGCATGCCGATGAACGCCTCCGGCCGGGTGACTCCCTCGGCGAGTCCGGTGATCGGAATCTGCGAGGTGTTCGACGCCAGCAGCGCACCGCCGTCGAGGACCGGCTCGACCTGGCCGTAGGTCTTCTTCTTCAGTTCGGGGTCCTCGAACACGGCCTCGATCATCAGATCTGCACCGGCGAGGTCGGCGTCGTCGGCCGTCGGGGTGATGCGGGCGAGCAGATCGTCGGCGCGCTGCTGGGTCCAGCGGCCCTTGGCGACCGCGGCCTCGACCAGGGTGCGAGAATACGTCTTGCCGTGTTCGGCTGCCTCCAGCGAGATGTCCTTGAGGGCTACGGCCACACCGGCTTTGGCGTATTCGTAGGCGATACCGGCGCCCATCATGCCCGCGCCGATCACCGCCACCTTGGTCGGACGGAAAGGCGCCGTCCCGGCGGGGCGATCAGTGTTCCGGTTCACCTGCTGCAGGTCGAAGAATGCCTGAATCCCGTTGGCGGTCAGCGGATTCATCGCCAGGTTGACCAGGTACCGGGTCTCGATCGTGGACGCTGCGGTGAAGTCGACGAGGCTGCCCTCGACCGCGGCGGCGATCAGGTTGCGTGGGGCCGGCAGATCGGCGCCCTTGAGCTGCTTGCGCACGGTGGCCGCCAGCGCCAGCACCTGCTGCGACAGCTCGGCCTCGGTGGCGCGCCCGCCCGGGAGGGTGTAGCCCTTGCGGTCCCACGGCTGTACGGGAGCCGGGTTGGCTGCGATCCACGCCCGCGCGGCGGGCAGCAATTCGGCATCGGTGCCGACCACCTCGTCGACCAGCCCGGCCGCGAGCGCCTTGCGCGGGCTGAACTTGGTGCCCTTCAGCAGCACGTTCATCAACGCGCCCGCCAAGCCGAACATGCGCACGGTGCGCACCACGCCGCCCGCGCCGGGAATCACACCGAGGGTCACCTCGGGCAAGCCGATCTGAATTCCTGAACGGTCCACAGCAATTCGGTGGTGTGTGGCCAACGCGAGTTCGAGGCCACCGCCGAGCGCGGTGCCGTTGATTGCGGTCACGACCGGCTTACCCAGGCGCTCCAGGCGACGCAGCAGCGCCTTCGCCCCGTCGAAGAAGGCGGCGATCTGTACCGCGTCCGCGCTCTGGAACAGTGGCCCGACCTCCTTGAGATCCGCTCCGGCGCTGAAGATTTCCTTGCCGGAGGTGATCACGACACCCGCATAGGTCTCCCGTTCGGCCTCCAGGCGGTCCACGGTGACGGCCAGCGACTGCCGGAAGGCGGCATTCCAGGTGTTGGCGGTCTGGGAGGGATCGTCCACAGTCAGCACCACGATGCCGTCCGCACCGAGTTCCCAGCCGATGATGTTCTCGCTCATTGTCTTTCAAGTCCTCTCTGGTGCGGGCGGATCAGCTCAGGCGCTCGACGATGGTGGCGATGCCGATGCCGCCGACCGCGCAGAGCGTGACCATGCCGTAGCGTTTGCCGGTGCGCTCGAGTTCGTCGATGACGGTGCCGAGCAGCATGCCGCCGGTCGCGCCGAGCGGGTGCCCCATGGCGATGGCGCCGCCGTTGACGTTGATCTTGTCCACGTCGATGTCGAACTGCCGGGCGAAGGTCAGCACCACGGCGGCGAACGCCTCGTTGACCTCGATCAGGTCGATGTCGTCGATGCTCAGTCCGGCCTTGTCCAGCGCCTTGCGGCAGGCCGGGTAGGGACCGGTGAAGCCGATCGACGTATCGGATCCGTGGACCGCGGTGACCACGATCCGGGCGCGCGGGGTGAGCCCGAATTCCGCACCGACACGGGCGTTTCCGATGGCGAGCAGCGACGCGCCATCCACGATGCCCGAGGAATTGCCCGCGGTGTGCACGTGCTCGATGCGCTCGAGCTCGTGATAGCGCTGCAGCGCGACGGCGTCGAAGCCGCCGTGCTCACCGATGGCCGCGAACGCCGGCTTCAACGCGCCCAGCGACTCCACGGTGGCGTCCGGGCGAATCAGTTCGTCGTGGTCCAGCACGATGACACCGTTGAGGTCCGCGACGGGCACCACGGAATCCTTGAACCGGCCTTCGGCCCACGCTCGGGCGGCGTTCTGGTGCGAGCGCGCGGCGAAGGCGTCGAGATCGGTCCGGCTGAATTCGTATTTGGCCGCCAGCAGATCCGAGGCCGGTCCCTGCGGAATGATCGGAGTGCGCTGGTAGGCATTGGGATCCGAGGCGACGACCATGCCGCCGTCGGAGCCCATCGGAACCCGGGACATGGATTCGACGCCACCGGCGAAGATGAGGTCTTCCCAGCCCGAGGCGATCTTCTGGGCGGCGGTGTTCACCGCTTCGAGTCCCGAAGCGCAGTACCGGTTGAGCTGCACGCCCACCGCGGTCTCGCCCAATCCCGCACGCAGTACCGCCATTTCGGCGATGCCGAAACCCTGCTCACCGATCGCGCTGACACAGCCCAGGATCACGTCGTCGATCCGGTCCGCGTCGATGCCCTCATTGCGCCGCAGCAGTTCCCGGATCAGGCCGGTGGCGAGCTCAACCGGCGCGATCGTGTACAGCCCACCGGTCGGCTTGCCCAGACCTCGCGGGGTGCGAATCGCGTCGTACACGAATGCTTCTGTCGTCATTGCTCTCTTTCTTCCGTTCTGTCGCTTCGACGCGACGGTTCGTACGATTGGAAATGCCTGAGCGGCAGCATGTTCAGGTCCGGTCGCGCGTGTAGAGCCCATCGATCTCGCTCGCGTATTTCTCGGCGATGACGGCGCGGCGCAGCTTCATCGTGGGAGTGATCTCGTCGCTGCCGAGTGCCCAGAAGACCGGCAGCACGGTGTAGGCCTTCACCTGCTCGACCCGCGACAGTCGCGCGTTGGCGACCGCTACGGCCGCGTCGAGCCGGCGGCGAACGGCCGGATCGGCCGCCAGCACCTGCGGCGACCCCTCGACGCCGTGCTCGGCGGCGAATACAGCCGCCGCCTCGGGCTCGAGGGTGATCAGCGCGGTCACATATTTGCGCCGATCGCCGATGGCCACCACGGAACCGACCAGCGGGCTCGCCGCACGGATCGCGTTCTCGATATTGGTGGGCGACATGTTCTTGCCCGCGGAATTGATGATCAATTCCTTCTTGCGATCGACGATGCTGACATAACCGTCGGCATCGATGACTCCGATATCGCCGGTGTACACCCAGCCGTCGGCGTCGACGGCCTCGGCGGTGCGGACCGGGTCGTTGCGGTAACCCTTCATCGATCCGGGTGTGCGGACCACCAATTCACCGTCCTCGAGGCAGCGCACCTCGACCCGGTTCAGCACCGTGCCGACAGTGCCCACCCGCTGCGCACCCGGACGATTGGACGTCGCCAGACCGATCTCGGACATACCCCACGCCTCGGCCACCGGAATCCCCAGCGCCAGCAGGAATTCCAGGGTCTCCGGGGTGATCGGCGCGGCACCGGTATAGGCAATGCTCATCTGGTCCAGACCGATTCGTTCCCGCAGCCGCGCCAACACCAGACGCTCGGCCAGCAGATACCGCAGCCGCAGCGCCACGGAGATCGATCGGCCCGCGAGATCCGCGGCGACCTTGCGCCGGCCGACCTCGAGCGCCCACGCGGCCACCGCACCGCGGCGGCCGGTCTGTTCGGCGAGTGCGGCATGCACCGCCGCCTCGATCTTGTACCAGAGCATCGGCACGGTGATGAACACCGTCGGCCGCACCATCGGCAGAGCGGCCGCGAGGTTCTTGCTGTCGGCCACCGTGTACACCGCCGCACCGGTGACGGCGGGCATGTAGTGGGCTACCCACCGGTTGATGGCGTGCGCATCGGGAAGATAGGACACGACCCGCCCACCGCAACCCGCCGCGAACTCCGGGATCCCCAGCATCGCTTCGGTGCCGAAGACGGCGTTGCGATGCGACATCTCCACACCCTTCGGCGCCCCGGTGGTGCCGGATGTGTAGATGATGGTGATCGTGTCGTCCGCTCGAACCGCGCGCCACCGGGATTCGAAATCGAACTCGGGATCGCCCAGAGCTTCGAGCTCGGCCAGCGTCATCGTGCCTGCCAGGGCGTCATCGAGGCAGATCACGTGCTCGACCAGGCTGTCTGCCTTGGCCTCGAGCACACGCGCCAGGAACTGTTCTTCGCACACGACGACACGGTTCGCCGCATTTTCGAACAGGTAGGCGATCTGCGCCGGAGCGTTGGTGTTGTAGACCGAGAAGGGGATCGCGCCGAGGTGGTACGCGGCGGCGTCGATCAGGTGGAACTCGGGCCGGTTGGTGAGCATGATCGCGACCGTGTCACCGTGCTCGACACCCAGTGCCGCCAGCCCGGCCGCGAGCCGGCGCACGCGAGCACCGTATTCACCCCACGTCAACGCAGTCTTGCCGTCGAGTGTGCGCAGCGCGAGATCTCCGGCTCGAGTCGCGCAGGTGCGCTGGAACAGCTCGCACAGCGACTTTGCCTGCGACAGCCGTGAAGGGGTGTCCGTGGTGCTCATGACGGTCAGTGTGCTGTGGTAGCGGAACTGCACGCTTGTACCGTGAGTCACAAGGTGACCGGCTGCGGTTGTGCCGCCGCGGCAGTCTGTAATGTGCCACCGCTGCCATCTGTACATCGACGTACGCTCGGGAGAATCGATATGCGTCAACCCCGTGACCTGGTTGCGGAGGCCAGAGCCTGGTTCGAATCCTTCGCCAACCGTGAAGTGGCCGAGCCGGAGTTGACCACCCTGTCCGGACGGATGATCGACGCCATCGCCGCCGACGTGCCCGAGATCGGATCCGACGCCGCGCTTCGGCAGGAATTGCGGGTCGCGGTGCACGACGGCGTCGGCGCGTACTTCAGCCAGGGCCCGCACGAACGCCCCGGCGATATCCATCTACCCAACGCCGCCAAAGCCCTGGGGCGCGGACTGGCCCGGCGTGGCTATGACATCGCACTGCTGCAACGCTGCTACCGGACCCTGCAACGCATCAGCTGGGCCGAGATCATGACCTCCGCCTGCCGTGAGATCACCGATCCGGAGTTGTTGCCGGTGGTGCTGGATCTACAGTGGGATCACCTGAGCCGCACCATATCCGGCGCTACCGAGCGCGCTGAAATGGCCTTTCTGGACGAGACGCGGCGGCAAGCGAGCAGCGCGCTGACCCGCAGGCGCGAGCTCGTCGAGGCAATCCTGCACGAGGACAGGGTCGATATCGAGCGCAGCACACGGCAACTCGGGCACAACCTCTACATCCAGCAGACCGGCCTGATCATCTGGACTCTGGACCGCACCGAGGACGACGTCACGGCGATGCTGGAGACACTGGCCGTCGACATCGCGACCGCCCTCGGCGCTCCGCGTCCGCTGATGCTGCCCGCCGGCGGCCGGATGCTCTGGGCCTGGCTGGCCACACCGGAAGTGCCCGACCTCCGGAAGATCGCTCACCTGAAGGCATTTCAGCAGCGTCGACCAATCGTTCAGTTGGCCGCCGGGGTCCCCGCGACCGGAGTGGAAGGATTCCGCGTCAGCCACCAGGAGGCCCTGCGGGCCTACCGGATCGCCGCGGAGACCGAGCCCGCGCCGGTCACCCTGTACCGCGACGTCGAACTCGTCAGCTGTCTGGCCGCCGACATCGCCGCGCTGTCGCGGTTGGTGCGCCGCGAACTGGGCGGCCTCGCAGAGCGGGGCGCGGCCACCGCACGGCTGCGCGATACCGCCCTGGTCTACCTCGAACAAGGCAGCATGGCCAAGGCCGCGGAATCACTGAACGTGCACAAGAACACCGTGCTCTACCGGATGCAGCAGGTCGAGGAATTACTGCCGCAGCCGCTCGACGAACACAGGATGACCTTGGAGGTCGCTCTCCGGGTAGTGGCCACCCTCGGCGAACGGGTGCTCCCGGAGTGAGGACCGACCGGCTTCGGCACGAAATGCCGGCGGCCGTCGATGGCCGGGGCGGGCACAAGTCGAGCAACAACGGCCTGTCCGCCGAGTGCACGTGCGGACGCAAGATCCGGGTATCCCGAACTACTTTCGAGGCCGGACTACTGCGGCACCTGCGGCGGTGAGTTCGTGGTCGAGGGCGAACCTGAGAGCCGGGCCTCAGTTCAGATCGAGTTCGCGGACCTCAGTTCACGTTGAGTTCACGACAGCAGAAAGGCCCGGCGGAAGCCGGGCCTGATCTGGTCGAACTCTGGTGCGCGATACTGGGATTGAACCAGTGACCTCTTCCGTGTCAGGGAAGCGCTCTCCCGCTGAGCTAATCGCGCCGACAAAATCCCCCGTGGAGCGGATGACGGGATTCGAACCCGCGACCCTCACCTTGGCAAGGTGATGCGCTACCAGCTGCGCTACATCCGCGTGCTCACCCGGCCTTGTGGGCCGATCGGCTTGCGGGACAGAACATTAGCCTATGGGTGGGTGGTTAATGCAAATCGCCAGGAAAACGGGGGATTTCGGGCGTGGCGGCGATGGTCAGTCGGTGGCGGGCCGGGGTTCGGGGGCGGGTGCGGCCTGGGCGCGGGAAAGGCGCACCGCCGCAACGCACATGACGACGACCGCCGCGGCGACGAAGGCGGTGCCGACGGGGCCCGAGCGTAGCCGCTCGTCGAGGACGGTCATGCCGAGGAAGGCCGCGCCCAGCGGTTCGGCCACGGTGAAGGCCGGCAGCGAGGCCGACAGTGGGCCGACCTGATAGCCGCGCTGTTGCACGTACAGGCCGAGCATGCCGCACGCGGCCAGGACGTAGAGCTCCCAACTGGTCAGTGCGGTGCCGATGCCGACCCGGAACAGCTCGGTGACATTATCGGTGAGAGCGGCGGAGATGCCGAACAGTAGACCCGCGGCCGTGCCCAGCAGCAAGGCTTGCAGGGTCGGCACCCGCACCGTGGTTGCCACCGCGATGCCCGCGACGATCACACCCAGCGTCAACCCCAGCGGCAGCATCCATCGATGCCAGGGTGCGTCGGCCACTCCTTCGGTCGGGTCCCCGACCACCAGGAAGCAGGCCAGCGCGATCGACAGCGCCGCCGCCTGCATCCACATCACCGCCGTCACTCGGCGACCGCTGTAGTGTGCGGCCAGCGGCAGCGCGAACACCAGCGCCGTCACCAGAATCGGCTGGACCACCAGCACCGAGCCCAGCGCCAGCGCCGCCACCTGGAACGCGAAACCGCCCGCGTCCCCGATCAAACCCGCCAGCCACCGCGGATTCCGAATCAACTTGGCGACCAGCGCATCCCCTTCGGGCACATCCGCTGCGGCGCGCTGCTGCGCCACCGCCGACACCGCGAACAAGATCGCACCGATGAACGCGCAGACCATCGATGCCACAGGTAGGTTTCCCACCCGGCCAGTCTGCCCGACCATCCCATGCTGGTCGGTCACCAGGGGCCCGCTACCAGCAGAATGCGAGGCGGTCGACGGTAGGGCAGCACCGTCAGCGGTCGATTTCCTCGGCCCAGGCTTGCAGGCCGGCCAGGAAGCCCCGGCGTTCCTCGGCGCCGAGCCGGGACATGGCACGCAGCAGGGCGTCGGAGCGGCGGTTGATGAAGGTGGCCACATCGTCGCGGCGGTCGTCGGGGAGCGACAGCAGGGTGCGGCGATTGTCGTCCGGGTCGTTGTGGCGCTGCAGCCAGCCGGCCCGATTCAGTTCTCCCGCGAGCTGACTCGCGTTGGTGAGGCTGATGCCGAGGCGACGGGCCAGCTCGCTCACGCTGATGCTGCCCGCGGCCAGCACCTGGGCCAGGACGGCGCCGTGGCGATTGCCCAGCCCATCCGCCTCGAAGGACGTGCGCAGGGACGAGGGCATATCGCCGTGGGCGCGGCGGAAATGCGTGGCGATGAGCGGTGCCAGCGCCTCGAGCCGCCGCTGTTCCTCGGCGCTCACCGGTGCGCCTGCGGTGTCCGCCGCTCGCGGTGAACGAGGCACGAACCCTCCGATCGATGTCGAACCGCCGTCTTGACAGAGTCAGGATACAGGTTCAAAAATCAGAACTGTTCAGAAATATGAACTACCTGCGCACCACTGACCTCTCGAAAGGCTCGCCCATGCGCACCCGCCTGCTCACCGCAGCCGCTCTGCTCACCACCGGATACCTGTGCGGCGCATTCGGTTACGGCTTGATCAATGTCGCCCAGGCATTCAAGACCGTCCCCCTGGACGTCCGCTTCACCTTCCACACCGCCCTCATGAAGGTCAACGGTCCCGTCATGCAATCGGCCATGGCGCTGGCCGCGCTGACCTCGCTGCTGCTGGCCGTCTACAGCGGCGGCCTCGTGCGCCGTTTGGCCGCCACCTCGTTCGGCCTCGAGGTGACGAGCTTCGTCATCACGCGATTCGGCAACGTCCCCATCAACGGCAAGATCAAGCAGTGGGCGGTCGGCCCGGTTCCCGCCGACTATGCCCAGCTGCTGCACCGCTGGGAGCTGTTCCACATCGCCCGCACCACGACGGCACTGCTGGCCTTCGTGCTCATCGTCACCGTGGCGGTCTTCGCTCAGCCCGCACCATCGCGTCAGGCGGTTCTGGTGGCCCCCAACTGAATTCGGGCGGCCGGGGCGGCGCCGTGATAGAAGTACCGTCCCAGTCCGACGGAGAACACCAGCATCCCGTACAGCGCGTGCTCGACCGAGGCGGTGAACAGCGACTGCGTCCGCATGTACCGCGCGGCGAACAACCACCCGCCGACGCTGCTCGCCGCCACCGAGAACCAGCTTCCGAACACGATGTGCACGTAGCCGAATGCCGCGGCACTGGCCGCCACCATCGCCCGCCCGTCACCGAACACCGGCTGGTAGCGGTGGAACAGGAACGACCGGAAGATCAACTCTTGCGGATACACGCTCAGGGCGGGATACAGCACCATCACCGCCAGCCAGATGAGCGGATTCCGCCGCGGCAGATCGAACAGATCCTCCCGCCGCAGTGCCGCGGTCACGGCGGTCAACGCCACCGCGTTCGCCCCGGCGGTCACCGCCATCGACCGCGCCTGCTCCGGAAACGCCTCCGCCCGCCACAGCGACCCTCGATCGAATCCCTTCGACCGCCGCAGATACACCGTCACCCCGGTCCCCAGCACCAGCAGCGCCGGAATCGGCGGCTTCCCCCGCAGTACCGCGTTGTAGAGGGTCGTCCCGCCGAAGAACAACGCCGCGTACTCGGCAGCCAGATAAACCCGCCGCCACCGCCGAATTCTCATGCGCTCCACCATAATTTCCCGCGCGTGAACGCGCTGATCAGAACCGATTCTCCCGATTCCTACTTCGCTGACTACATGTCTAGTTAGTCTGTGCAGTGTTAGCGAATCTGGATTGCTAGGACTTCTCGTGAGCTACTCACTCATCATCGGCAACGGCACGATCGTCGACGGGACCGGAGCGGAACCGTATCCGGCCGACCTCGCGGTGGAGAACGGACAGATAGCGGTGATCGCCGCGCCCGGGGCGCTCGCGAACGCGGTGGCGCAGAACCGGATCGACGCGACAGGGCTGCTGGTCACCCCGGGCTTCGTGGACATCCACACGCATTACGACGGGCAGATCACCTGGGACCCGCAGCTGACGCCCAGCTGCTGGCACGGCGTGACGACCGTGGTGATGGGGAACTGCGGAGTCGGGTTCGCCCCGGTCACCCCCGAGAAGCGGGAGTGGCTGATCGGGCTGATGGAGGGCGTCGAGGACATTCCGGGCGCGGCGCTGTCGACCGGAATCCGCTGGGACTGGCAGTCTTTCCCGCAATTCCTCGACGCGCTGGACCGGCTGCCGCTGGCCATCGATGTCGGCACGCAGGTGCCGCACGGCGCGGTGCGCGCGTATGTGATGGGGGAGCGGGGCGCGAAGAACGACCCGGCCTCGCCCGAGGACATCGCCATGATGGCCAAACTGGTGCGCGAGGGCATCGAGGCCGGGGCACTGGGCTTTTCGACCTCACGCACGATCGTGCACCGCGCCATCGACGGCGAACCCGTGCCCGGCACGTTCGCGGCCGAGGAGGAGCTGTTCGGCATCGGCCAGGCGCTGGCCGACGCGGGCGCGGGCGTCTTCGAACTCGCCCCCGCCGGCATCATGGGCGAAGACCTCGCCGCCCCGGATCGCGAACTGGCCTGGATGCTGCGCCTCGCCGAACAGACCGGCCGTACAGTCAGTTTCGGTCTCCTACAGCACGACGGCGCACCCGACGACTGGAAGCGCCTGCTGGACGCGGCCGCCGCCGCCTTCGACTCCGGAATCCCGGTGCGCCCACAGGTTTCCGCGCGGCCACTGGGCCTGCTGATCGGCCTGCAGACCTTCAACCCGTTCTCGTTCCGGCCCTCCTACCAGGCCGCGGTCGAGCGCGCGGGCCAGAACCTGGACGCTCTCGTCGCCGAACTCCGCGATCCCGCGCTGCGCGAGACGATCCTGACCGAGGCCGATCTCCCCGACAATCCGATGGCCTTCATCAGCATGGGACTCGACCGCACATTCACCCTCGGCGACCCGCCCGACTACGAACCGGACCCGGAAACCAGCCTGGCCGGCGACGCCGCCCACGCGGGTGTCGAACCGTTCCACTACATCTACGACCAGCTGCTCTCCCGCGACGGCCGGGCACTGTTCTACCGCCCGCTGCTCAACTACTCCCGCTTCACGCAGGATCCGATCCGCGAGATGCTCCTGCATCCGGCCACCGCGGTGGGTCTCGGCGACGGCGGCGCGCACGTCGGCGCGATCTGCGACGCCTCCAACACCACCTACCTGCTCACCCACTGGGCGCGCGATCGTGCGCGGGGCGAACGCATTCCGCTGCCCCTGGCGATCCGGAAGATGACCTACGACACCGCCCAGATGTACGGCCTGGACGACCGCGGCGTCATCGCCGTCGGTAAGAAGGCCGACCTCAATGTGATCGACTTCGAGGCGCTACGCCTGCTGCCGCCCGCCATGGCCTACGACCTGCCCGGTGGTGCTCGCCGATTGCTACAGCGCGCCGAGGGCTACCGCGCGACCATCGTCTCCGGCGAGGTCGTGCTCCGCGACGGCGAGGACACCGGTGCCCGGCCAGGAGCCCTCATCCGCTCCCAGCGTTCACACTGATTGCCGGACGCGACCGCCGCGTTCACCTTCGGCGACGGGTGAACGCCCTACATCGAGCCCAGGACTGCAGCAAGTAGGTGATATCGGCCATGATGCCGGTGATCGCCGCCGGGATCAGCTCAGCTGGACCACGGCGGTGGCGCGGCCGAATACCTTGCGGCCCTCGTGCATTGCGGAGATCGCGACCGCGGCGGTGCCGGCCACCGGATCGATCGACTTGACCTTGCCGGTGAATTCGATCGCGGTCGGCCCCTCGCTGCCCACGTAGACCGGATTGCTCATGCGCACACTCAGTTGCTTCAGCGCGCCCGGATCACCCAGCCAGGACGTGACGAAGGCGCCGGCATAGGCCATGGTGAGCATGCCGTGCGCGACCACGCCGCGCTCCAGACCCACCATACGGGCGGCGTCGGGGTGCCAATGGATGGGATTCGCATCGCCCGCCACCCCCGCGTAGCGGACCAGATCGCCGATGGTGAGAAAGACTGTGCGACTGGGCAACTCATCGCATTCGCGGAGCGAGCCGACCGCCCGCGAGTGGGTGCTCCGGTACGTGGCCGGCGTGGCGATCCAATCGACGAGCTCGACCCGTTCGGGCGAATGCCGCACGAACGTGTCCAGGCCGCGGTGCACCAGCGCCTCGATCCGCTGTGCCACCTCCGCGGTCTGTGCCGACCGTTCCGACCGCGAGATCATGCTGGTCGTCCCCGTGACCACCGCCTCGCCCCGCTGATCGGTGACGACATTCTCGAACACCAGCATGTCTCCGCCGAACGCCTGCCGGAACGACTGCAGCACCACATTGCTGGTCAATCGATCCCCGACCACAACCGGCCGATGGAATTCCAGCACCTGATCCGTGTGCACCGAAGCCCGCAGGTCATAACCCATCAGCAGCTCGCTCACCCCGTGTAGCACCGGGCCGCCCAGCAGCGCCACGAATGTCGGCGAAGCCGGCAAGGCCGAATACCCCAGCGCGGCTGCGACCTCGTCATCCCAATGCGCCGCATGCTCGTCCTGAACCGCTGCCGCGAACTCCAGCACCTTCTCGCGCCCGACCTCGTAATACCCGTCCAGCCGGAAGCGTCGCCCCGCCATCTCCCGCGCGTGTTCGACCGCATCGAACCCGTCTCGGGTATCCACGCCGACCCCGGCCTCCATTACCCCACCTCCTCCACCAACCGAAGCGAACATCTCGAGTCATCGATGTAGGGCAACAGCCGTGTGGTCCAGCGAACCCCGGGTCGATCGAACGTGGGTCGAGCGAAACCTGTAACGGCGTGACAAGGCAGAGTAACCAACTCGAGCCCATTTCTGTCGCAGCGACCCCGAAGCGGACAAAGACCCCCGAGTGAGTGGACGGCTCGGTGACGGTGGGGATCCCGAGTCGATGCTCAGCGAGGGAAGCGGGCCTCCGACCGATCACCGCGCCCGGAATCCGCACGGCAGCGGCCCATGAAGCGAATCGGCCGCAGGCACCACCGGATCGGCGTGATCGAATAGGGCCATGCTGTTCCGCCAGCTCGAGTATTTCGTTGCGCTCGCGCGGGAGCGTCATTTCGCGCGGGCCGCGGCCGCCTGCTACGTGTCGCAACCGGCGTTGTCGGAGGCGATACGCAAACTGGAGAACGAATTGAAGGTGCCGCTCGTGAAGCGCGGCCGCACCTTCGAGGGGCTGACTCCCGAGGGGGAGCGGCTGGTGCTGTGGGCGCGCCGCATCCTGGCCGACCACGACGCGCTCAAACAGGAGGTCACCGCGCTGCGGACCGGTCTGTCCGGCGAGCTGCGGCTGGGTGTCATCCCCGCCTCCGCCGCGACCATCGCGCTGCTCACCGACCCGTTCTGCGCCGCGCATCCGCTGGTGCGGGTCCACGTGGAGACCAGCCTGGCCTCCGCGGACATCGTCGATCGGTTGCGCCGGTTCGAACTCGACGCGGGCGTCATCTACCCCGACGGGCAGGACACCTCCGGACTGACCGTCACGGCCCTGTACCGCGAAGAGCAGGTGCTGCTCGTCGGCGCCGACCTGGTCGCCGAGCGGACGAGCCCGCTCGACTGGATCGACATCGTGGAATTGCCGCTGTGCCTGCTGAATCCCGGAATGCGAGGCCGCCAGCTGGTCGACTCCGCCCTTGCCACCCGGAATCTGGTCGCGCACCCGCGCCTCGAAACCGACTCGGTCGCAACCCTTTTCGCGCATGTCGCCACCGGTTGCTGGGCCACGGTCATCCCCTCGACGTGGCTCCGCACCACGCCGCCACCCGCCGGAGCCCGGGTCGTGCGCCTGCGAGACCCTGCCGTCGGCTCGATGATCGCGCTGGTCATCCAGTCGGACGAACCGGTCTCTACGCTGGCCCGGGCCCTGATCGAAACCGCCCGCGCCGCGCGCCCCGATATCGTCGAGCACGAGCCCACAGACCGCCCGCCCACCCAGCGTGGTCCAGAAGCGAGTTGACCTTCGGGGAGTGCGGTGGTCACGAAGTGCGCTGATTGCCGGGCTGTGCACCGCCGTGCCGAGATGCGGTGGTCGCCGGGCCGGGTCGACCGGCGTTGATCGGCGTTGTTTATCGGGGGATAAGAATTGCCGTTTGAACTGGGCATTCATGATCGACGACAATGGGTTGGCGGACGAATACCCGCGGATCGGTGTCCCCTCCGTTGTCGGATCGTGAGCGTCGGTCCGCTCGTCCGTCATCACCTCGCGCGAACTCCGGCTCACACCGTCGGTGGGCGTGCCGTATTGCTATGCCCGGTGGCGCCATTGTCACCGGCAGGCGATGCGGAGCTGCTCGTACGACGATCGGAGACCGGCTGTGCACCTGATACGCGGACTGACACGCGAACTGCTGGTGCTCGGTCCCCGCGACGACGACCACCACCATGCGGTGCGCGTCGCGTCCGGGCTGGCGATCCCGGGCACCGTGCTGGTGCTGACGGGCCGGACGGATCTGCTGGTGTTCGCGGTATTCGGCTCCTTCGTCGGCATGTACGGGCGTGGCCGCACCCGCTGGTCACGCCTGCGGCACCAGCTGCTCGCGGCCGCACTGATCGGTGCGGGCGCAGCGATCGGCGTCCTGCTGGCGGCGATCCATGCCCGTCCGGTGCTCCTGGTCGCCGTCGAGACCGGATTCGCCGCTGCCGGTTCGCTGTTCGCCGACCGCGCCGGACTGCGGCCCGGCGGGCCCTTCTTCGGATTGTTCGCGCTCGGCGCGCTGGCGTCGGTTCCCGCGTGTGCGGCCGCACCATTGCCGGGACTGTCGCTGTTCGCCGCCACCGCGGTGCTCTGCGTCCTGCTCGGGACGCTCCACGCCGACACCGTCGCGCCGACCGCAGAAGTCCGGGCGTTCGAGTTGGGGGAGTCGGCGCGCCACGCCGGCCGCTATGTCCTCGCGGTGGCCCTCGCCGGTGCGATCGGGGTGGGGTGGGGTGTGACCCATGCCAATTGGGCGATGGCCGCCGCTGCGGTACCCCTGGCGGCCGGGAATGCGCGCGGCCGCGTCCTGCGCGGAATGCACCGCGTACTCGGGACTTTCGTCGGCCTGGCTGCCACCGCGGTCCTGCTGTTGCCGCATCTGCCCGCGGCTCTGCTCGGCGTGGTGGTCTTGCTGCTGCTGTTTCCCACCGAACTGTTCATGGCCCGCAATTACGCTCTCGCCCTGGGCTTCTTCACCCCGCTGATCATGGTGATGACCGACCTCGCCGCGCCCGCCGACCCGGTTCGGCTACTGCTCGACCGCGGCACGGACACCATCCTCGGGGTCGGCGTTGGTATCTGCGTAGCCATCGCCACCCGGCCGCGGACGACTGCCGGGCCGTCGCAGCCCGAGCTCCCGGCCGAGGATCGGGTCGGCGTCGCGCCGGGGCCCGGAACCTCGCCCGTGAGCCGAGTGTCGAAAGCTCTGTATTCGCGACGCCCGGTCAGCGACCCGAGGCCTCGACCCGTACATTGACGTTCTTCATGATCGGCTGGTCGCTCTGGGTGCTGTAGTCGCCGATCGCGCACAGCACATTCATCTCCGGCATGTACCCGGCCGCGCAACCCCGCGGAATGTCGTAGGGAATGACCTTGTAGCCGCTCAGCTTCCGCGTGCTGCCGTCCCGGGCGATGCTGGTGATGTCGACCTCGTCGAACTCGCCGAGCCCACGCTCGCGCATATCGTCGGTGTTCATGAAGATCAGGGTGCGCAGATTCTTGATGCCCCGGTAGCGATCGTTGTCCGAATAGATGGTGGTGTTCCACTGGTCGTGCGAGCGCATGGTCGCCAGCGTCAGCACGTCCGCGTTCTGTGCCAGTTGCGGCAGCGGGGCCGCGGAGAACTCCGCGCGCCCCGATGGCGTGCGGAAGACGAGTTCGCGTGCGGGCTGGCGGATCCGGAAGCCGAGCGGCAACCGGACCCGGCGGTTGAAGTCCTCGAATCCGTCCAGGACGGCGGCCATGGTGTCGCGGATGCGGTCGTAGTCGCCGACGTAGTCCTGCCAGGGGGTGCGGCTGTCGGGCAGCGCGGCCCGCGCGATCCCGGCGATGATCGCCGGCTCGGAGAGCAGATGCGGGGACGCGGGCTTCTTCATGCCGGTCGACAGATGCACCATGCTCATCGAGTCCTCCACCGAGCTGGACTGGATCCCGTTGCGCTGCATGTCCTTCTCGGTGCGGCCCAGGCAGGGGAGGATGAGCGCACGGCGTCCGTGCACCAGATGGCTGCGATTGAGTTTGGTGCTGACGTGAACCGTCAACTCGCAGTTGCGCAATGCCTCGAAGGTGTAGGCGGTGTCCGGCGCGGCGAGCGCGAAGTTCCCGCCCATCCCGATGAACACCTTCACCCGCCCGGCCGTCATCGCCTCGATGGTGGCGACCGTGTCCAGGCCGTGTGCGCGCGGCGGCTCGATGCCGCACACCTGGCCGAGCCGGTCCAGGAACGCCTCGGTGGGCCGATGGTCGATGCCGCAGGTGCGATTGCCCTGCACATTGCTGTGCCCGCGCACCGGTGACGGACCCGCACCCTCGCGGCCCAGATTGCCGCGGAGCAGCAGCAGGTTCACGATCTCGCGCACCGTGTCGACGCCGTGCTCGTGCTGCGTGACTCCCAGACACCAGCTGACGATGGTGCGGTCGGCGGCACGATAGATGTCCACCGCCGCGCGGATTCGCGCTTCGCTGACTCCGGACAGCTGTTCGATCTCGGCCCACGAGGTGGCCTCGCAGACCGCGCGATAGGCGTCGAACCCGCTGGTGTAGCGGTCGATGAATTCGTGGTCCAGCGCCTTCGGATCCGACTTAGATTGCTCCAGAACGGCTTTGGCCATTCCCCGGAGCAGGGCCATGTCGCCGCCGATGCGGGGCTGCAGGTTCAGGTTGCTGGTCGGCGTCGCCCGGAAGGTGGCCATCGCGACGAATTCGTGCGGGATGATCGCCTTGCGCGCCGCGGCCTCGACCAGCGGGTTGATGTGCACGATCCGCGCGCCCCGCTTGTGGGCCTCGACCAGCGCCGTCAGCATGCGCGGCGCGTTCGAGGCCGCGTTGACCCCCAGGATGAACAGCGCGTCCGCCGCTTCCCAATCCTTCAGATCGACTGTGCCCTTGCCGGTTCCGAGCGAGGCCTGCAATGCGCGGCCACTGGCTTCGTGGCACATGTTCGAGCAGTCCGGCAGATTGTTGGTGCCGAGCTCCCGCGCGAGCAGCTGATACAGGAACGTGGCCTCGTTGCCGAGCCGGCCGGAGGTGTAGAACGCCGCCCGATTCGGGTCGTCCAGCTCCCGCAGCGCGCGCCCGGCCATCTCGAACGCGTCCGCCCAGGAGATAGGGACGTAGCGGTCGGTATCGGGGTCGTAGCTCATCGGTTCCGTCAGCCGGCCCTGATTCTCCAGGTCGAACTCGCTCCATCCCGACAGTTCCGTGACGGTATGGGCGGCAAAGAATTCCCGCCCGACACGCTTGTGGGTCATCTCCCAGGTGACGTGCTTGATGCCGTTCTCGCAGATGTCGAGATGCAGGCCCTTCATGTCGTCGGGCCATGCGCACCCGGGACAGTCGAAGCCGCCGTTCTCGTGGTTCATCTTCAGGATCGCGCGCGGCCCGATGATGGGCTCGCCCTCGCGGGCCAGGAGACCGGTCACGCTCTTGGCCGCACCCCAGCCGGCCGCGGGGTGATGGTAGGGGTGGAAAACGGGTTCGTGCTCGTCGCTCTCGCCGACGCTCTCGGGTGAAACCGTGGCCATCACGTATCCCTTCGACGATCCGATGATCCGACCGGGCCGGGCCCGAAACTGTCCTCATCCTCGCCACTGCTCGCCGATGACGTCCAAGACGCATCAACAGACAAACGATAGATCTCGCCGATCACCGCGCGCGGGCGCCCCGCCGATTTTGCTCGAGACAGCAGAAAGGCCCAGCGTGAGCCGGGCCTGATCTGTATGAAACATGGTGCGCGATACTGGGATTGAACCAGTGACCTCTTCCGTGTCAGGGAAGCGCTCTCCCGCTGAGCTAATCGCGCGGGTCTTCTGCTCTTCATAAAAGAAGAGGCGGCGACGGGAATCGAACCCGTGTGCACGGCTTTGCAGGCCGTTGCCTCACCACTCGGCCACACCGCCAAGCAGGCCGTGTTGGCCTCTCGAGCGGATGACGGGATTCGAACCCGCGACCCTCACCTTGGCAAGGTGATGCGCTACCAGCTGCGCTACATCCGCATTTCGTCCCGGGCGCCTTTCGGCTGTCCCGCTGACGAGAGAGAACATTAGCCGACGATCTGCGCAGGTAACAAATCGCCTGGTAGGAGGGGGTAAATCTGAACTACAGGCATGTAGTTCCGCCGGTCGTCCGAGGCGGGGAGAACCGGGTGGGCGTGAATCGCGGTCCATCCCACCGCGCCCGGGCGACGGGCCCGTGTCGCCTCGGCAACGCGCCGGTGAAGCCTCACCCACCACACCACCCTCAGAAACCTCAGTTTTACGCTGTTGTGCACGCGATTTGGTGTGACAGCAACCGGGTGTGTAATCTTCATTCTCGTTCGAGCGGCACCGCAAACGCCGGTCCGAACAGTCGCCTCGGCGACAACCCGCGGTTCTATAGCTCAGCGGGAGAGCACTCGCCTCACACGCGAGGGGTCGCTGGTTCGATCCCAGCTAGAACCACCATAAGGGGCTTATTCAAACCGGCGTTCGCCCGCTGGTTCGGGTAGGCCCCTTTCGGCATGTCGAGGCCGATGCGGTGCACGAGCAGCTCATGCGACGTGAAGTGATCGGGGATCTGCTGGCACGCGAACCGGACACCCGTGCATCGATAGTTTTCCGTATCCGCGCCACGAACCTGCTCGAGGACCGGTTTCGCCACCACTGTGCAGAGCGAGGGCCGCAGCCGCTCAGAATGCCGCGTGATTGGGGCGCTGGTGCATCGCGGCGAGGCGGGCCGGGATCGGGAGCCGTCATGCCGCGGCCTCGGACACCGGCGTCTACTGAAAGTTCCTTTTGAACCAGTCGACCAATTCCTGTTCGGACTTGGGACGGTTGTAGGGGGAATCGGGCGGGTCGGATAGGAAGCCGATGACGATATCGGCGCTCTGATCCACAGCGAGGAGCGAGGGAAAGGGCTGCCCGGTCGATCGATCGGTGGCGCAGGTGAACCGGCCGACCGTCGTGCCCTTTCGAATCCACGATTGGTCGGGAACCGTCGCATCGTCGCACGCGTGGCCGTCGAGCAGGATCCTGAAGAAATCGAAAACCCGGCTCGCGGCCGCATGGTCGGGTGACTGCGAGAAACCTGCAAACGGTACACCGGACTCGTTGCCGAAGCAGAAAGCGGCGGCGGTCACATTGTTGGAGGGGGGTTCGACGTGTCGGCAGTACCGTGGGTTGTAGGCGGCGGGGAGTTTGGCGAGCAGCACGCGGTCGGCCGGAGTGTAGAAGTCAGGGTCCGCCGGAGTGGTCTTGAAAAGCGAATTCCCGTCCCCCTTGTCGCGCACCTGATAGGCCAATGCGGCGCTGCCGCCGGCCGACTCGTCGAAGAAGAAAACCGCTATGACGAAGGCCGCCTCGTCTGTTTGGATCAGCGCCGGTGTCGGTGGTGTCGTCGTCGCACTCGTGAAGCAGGCCATCCGCCCGACCTCCCTGCCGGCCTTTGTCGCGGGGCCGTCGGGGCCGGGTGGATCGCCCGGACAGCTGCTGGCGTGGAGATCGCGGCTGACGCGGCGGTAGGTCAGGTGTAGTGCATCGGCATTGGGAAACAGATGGAAATCGCCGCTGGCCGAACGGATTTCGGCAATCCCGTCGCATGTGAGATGGGCTTTGTCCCCGTAGGTCCCCGGGTTCTGGTGATGACAGGTGCTGCGGCTGTACGGCGGGGGCAGGATTTTCAGCAGGGTGACATCGTCGTCGGTGAATTCGGCTTTCGCCGGCCCTGTCCTCGGTGGTGTGGACTTGTGGAGCAGCGGCCAGGCGCCGACGGCCGCGGCGGCCACGACCGCGACCGCGGCAGCGGCGATCCAGAGGCGGCGTGGTCGGCGCCTGCCCGCCGGCACGGCCCCGGCCTCGGGTGTGGAGGTCGCCACAGGTGTGGGACGCGTCGTCATGGTGGGCTCGCCGTCGACTGTGACGGTGGGACTGCCGTCTTCGGCGTCGCTGGGCGAGGATGCCAGTGCGGCGCGGGCGGCGGCGGCAAGTTCGCCGGCGCCGGTATAGCGCTGATCGGCTGGCTTCGCCATGCCGCGAGCAACGACAGCGTCGATCGCGACCGGTACTCCCGGTGCGCGGGTGCTCGGTCGGGGTGGAGGTTCGAATATGTGCGCGTGCATGACAGCGGCGTCGCTGCCGTCGTTCGGGTAGGGGCGGGTGCCGGTCAGGCATTCGTGCAATACGCACGCCAGGGCATACACGTCGACAGCCGCCGTGGTCGGGCCGGATTGGAAACGCTCGGGTGCCATGTAGTTGAACGACCCGATCGCCGAACCGGTCTTGGTCAGGCGTTCGTCGGTGTTCGTGTTGGCCAGGCCGAAGTCGACCAGATAGGCGAACCCGTCGTGGGTGAGCAGGATGTTGTCGGGCTTGACGTCGCGGTGGATCAGGCCTTCGTGGTGTGCGGCGTCGAGCGCGGCGGCGATCTGGCCGATCACCGCGATCGCTTGCTCGGGTGGCAGGGGACCGGCGGTTCTCAGCACGGTGCCCAGGCTTTCGCCGCGCACCAGCCGCATGTCGATGTAGAGCAGCCCGTCGATCTCGCCGTAGTCATGGATAGGGATGACGTGAGGCTCCTGCAGCACTGCGGCGATGTGGGATTCGCGCCGGAACCGGGCCCGATAGACCGGGTCGTCGGCCAGTTGTTCGGGCAGCACTTTCAAGGCAACTACCCGGCCCTTGGTGGTATCGAGCGCCTCGAACACTCTGCCCATTCCGCCGGAACCGATCAACCGCCGCAGCCGGTACTTCCCGAACGTCGACCCGGGCGTCAGCGGTAGCCGTGGGCTATTCACGCCCGCCCCGTATGTATTGCAGGTGACCTGCGCAGGTCGGTTGCTGCGGCACCGTGCCGGGCGCGATCGGGCTTGTGCCCGGCTCCCAGGATCGTCCGATCGGATATCGCATCACCGCACCGACTTCCGGAATTCCCGCCGACGAGGGGCACCGACACGAAGCCTCGTAATCAAGGATGTCACGAATTCACTGCACCCGGCGACGCTGCGGACAACCTGTCCAGCAAACCAAACGCGACCTCGCAGTCAACGCCGAGATGCGGCTGCCCTGCCCGAGCGTGTCGGGCGGTTGTCACCGGACAAGCCGTGCAGGCACCTCGCCGTCGTCGAAATGCACTGCGCTGGGCACGAATACGGCCTCGGCGCCAGCGGCTCGGACTGTATCGAGGAGTTTCGGAAGCAGGCCGGCACGACATGTTCGAGTACGGTGTCGAGCCTCCGCTGATGGTGTTCGAAAGGTTCATGCACGCGTGCTTCGACGCTGTCCGCGACGGCGCCGTGCGACCTGGGGCTCGGGCACTGCGGGCCCGATCGTGACGTGTGCGAGCAACCCCGGTAGGTCGATGCCCAGATGCCGGGTGACCTCACACAGCGCGTTGTCGAGTGCCGTCCGCATGGACCCCGGCTGGGGGTGCAGCCGGACAATGGTGTCCGCGTGGCGGATTTCGACGCGGCAGACCTTGTCACCGTGGGCGCACCCGGCGACCGGCCGCGGTGCACCGATAACGACATGGGCCTCACCGCCGCGGCGGCTGACCCGGCCGGTGATGAACATCTGCACTCCAGCACTTCCCCTCGAGCGACTATTTCCACCTTGACGGTCCAATTGCTGCTCAGGCCGGGTGGATAGGAAGAGCCTGCGGGCCGATCCACCCGGCCGTCGAGCACGGTGCACCGCTCGGAGTCGGCGAAGCGGGGCACCTATTCCGGAGCCGTCCACTGTGACCCCGGCCCGATGATCCGAAGTGAGAATGCGGCGCGATAACCCGCCCGGATTCCCGCCATGCTCCACGATCGGCTCACCCGCACCGAACCGTATCGAGATCCTGCGTTGGAGCGGCCCGAATGCCGCGGTGGTGGCACGAATCGAGAGTGCCCAGGCACGGAAGGTCAGCGATATCTTGAAATTAGCTACGCGATTGAGATCCTTGACGCCTTCATCGCTCGTCTGCACCTCCTCCTGGACACACCCACAGTCGCACGCCCTGTCGCAGTGGCGCCCTCGGCCGATGGCCGGCACCGGCTCGCAGAGCCCAACGGGCCGAGTGCCGATGTACCGCAGCCCACCTCGCCTATGTGGCTGAAACCGGGGGTTCCGGGCTATTGAGAGGCATGCGCAGTCAGGGTCAATCCGTATGCGTCGATTGCGGATTGGAGATCCTGCACGCAGGTCGTATGCGCTGATCAGGAATTTCACGGCGGTGACGACTCCGCCCTGAAGTCGAGGTGAGCCGTAGGCGGCCGCGTCGAGGACGGCGCGAGTGAGGACGCTGACGGCCTCGAGCGTCCGGGTCGTGAACTTGCTGCGCACGCGGGCGGACCGAAACGTCACCCGCGAACGCGACTCGCCGAGGTCGGGGCTCCAGCTTTGGGAGGCCAGGACGGTGTGAATGCGTCCGCGGGTGCGGTTTTGGCGGTGGTCTATCCGTGCCAGGCTGTGCTCGAGGCGGTTCGATCCTCGTATGACAGCACACATTCCGCGATTACCGACCGCTGCGGTCGGCAGGCCGGGATCCAGCCGGTGTATGCGGTGTGGTCAGGTTCTCCAAATCCTTCGAACGGTTCCACGGGCCGTCTATCGGGTGTCAGTCGCCGATTGTCCGTGGTGGTGCGCTGAGTGCATGCACCGCACCGAGAGATGCGCCTATGCCGGCACCGATGGCCGCAATTGGAACCTCCATGAGGGCCGCACCGTAAGCAGCTCCTACGGGAACCGCCGCAAGGCCGATCGGCGCAAATGGCAGGCCGATCGCCGTGCCCATCATGCCGCCGACGACCCCACCGAACAGCCCGAAGGGGCTCGCCGCCACTGCCCCTGCCGTTACGCCGACCGCAGCGCCGCCAATAATTTCTCCTGCGACGCGGTCGGACCGGCTGCGCTCCATTCCGATCGAGTCGAGGAAGGTTGCGGTGGCCGCCTCGGCTTGGGCGGCGCCATCGTTCAGCTGGATTGCCTGCTCACGATTCAGCCACTCCGGTGAATCGACTTGCACGTCACCGAAGCGCAATTTGCCGGGCGGGGGCGCAATTGGCGGCACCGGGGCTACCGGCACGGGCGCATGCAACTCTCCCAAGGGAGCGAGGTACTTGTTCTCCGGCATCGGCCGCGCCCACTGCAGCGAACTCAGCGTGTCATCTGGAATCCGAAGCCCCTGGTACGGATGCACATTGGGTGCTTCAGCCGCGGGCCACTGCACCGGCTGGTCGGATCGAGGCTGGTCGCCCTGGAGCCGGTCAGGCTGCGATCCTTCAGGCTGAGTCTGGCCGGGCCGAGACGGGTCGGCCAGACGCTGGTCCTGTTGAGACTGGTCGGACTGCAACACTTCGGTGCTCTCAGTGGGCGCGGCGTTCGCGGGCTCGGTTCCCGCCAGCCCCAACGTCACCGGAACTACTCCCACGACGGCCAACGACGCCAATTTGTATCGGGGCTGGTGGGGGGCTCTATGTTTGCCCGTGCTCATAGATCGCCTTTCATATGGAAAGAGAATTTCAGCTACTACGTCACAACTGCCGGTGGCGAGTGTAATTCTCTCGCGTACGTTTTAATTCGACCTCGAGTCAAGCCTCGGTAACCTGCGAGCGTTCGGTGCGGACAGCCGAAACGCCTGTATGGAATACTTACATCCGCTCTGTGCTATAGAAGTTCGGATAAAATCAACTGGACCTGCCGAAGAACAATTGCAGCATTGATCGCGTCGTGTCGCAGATGGCTTGGAGCATGGCTGGATCAACACCGCTGTCATCTTCTCCGTCTGTGTGAGTCGACACCCCCGCAGATCATGCCCGCGAACCGCGCGGTATGCGGCAACCGCTGAAATCGTGGCCGTAAGCGACGCACGGACGGGAACCGACCGGAAATCTATCCACCGCGGACTCGGACGTCAAGCATTGCCACATGCTGGCGTGTCACATGGCTTATTCGTGCAAAACGGGCAAAATGTAAATATTGGTCAGGGTGCACGCCAGGGGTGATTCGGCCAGGGGTGCCACCACACGATTGTGGAGTTCAAAGACACCGCGAAGACCTCATGCAATTCTGTTCCAGCCAGAATCTGATCTTGATATCTTTGTACGAGAAGTCCCTTCGAATCCAGAAGGTCGCAAATTCGAGCCAGGCGGTTGTTTTTGATCGTTCGGTGGCCCAATCGTCGGCTTGTCGATCTGCGTAGATACCGGAGTTCGCTGATGCTCGCGGGTACCAGGTGAGCTGTTCGCTGCCACGGCCGGCGGTGGCGACCCCTCTGCCGCCCCGTCGTTCATCGGCAATCGTTCATCGGCATCGGGCGACGGAAGGGTAATACTGTGGCGAGTTCACCAGACCACCGGGAATCGTCGAGTGTGTTCAGCTCTTTGACGGATCCGGACCGCACCCGCCCCGATGTCTCGGATCCCACCGAGCAATAGCAACACCCGTCGCAGATCACCGTGATGGCTGGCGGGTAGCTCTGGCGCTTCCGTAGGCGCGCCGACATCAGATCTGCGACCGGCTTCGTTCTCGCTGTCACCCACGTGCTGCCGTTCCCCCGGTCCATCCGCGCACGTCGCCGCGCCCGCATGTTCGCACCCTCAGGATTCATAGCAGATGACTCTAGCCGTTCTGTCGTGGCTGGCCATGGATTTGCAGGATTAAGTCACGTCAAATCCTTGAAATTCCCGGCGGGTCTCGTGGGTCAGGCTGACTGGGGAGTCCAGCCGCCGACCCGGCGCTCTGCGGCTGAATCTCGAGGCGGCGGCCGGTGCAATCTCGATGCGAATCCGACCCAGCCGGGTTGTTTCGATCGAATTGTCCGATTGCGGACCGTCCTCAAAGCGGCAATCAGGACGGATTCCCTGGAATATTTGTAGGTTCCAACACGTACGTGCGCCGAAGCGGACCAACGGCCATCCCGTCGACGCAGTACGATGGCCCGTCAGCGTTTGCCACCCATCATGACCCAGCCGAATAAAAGGCCTAGAAGCGTCCAGATGGAAATCACCTCGGCGAGGATCGCAATGCTCATGAGATCACGGCTTTCATCGAGCGGCCTCCGAACATGAGCGAAGCTGTCCAGGGGATATGTCGACGTCTCCGACGGTGAGTCATTCGGTAGTCGCATCGGAATCCTTTTCCGCATGAAGTGCCCTTTGGCGTATTTCGACGGATCCAAGCGCACCACCGTGCGGAACTCACGAAAGGTCGCTGCACACCAGCACATTGCGTGCCAGGTCCTCCAGACTCCGTCTAGCGCGCACCGCTGACCAGGGGTCTTTGGCGAACAGTCCCGGATAGCGTTCGCAGTAGGCAATGAAGGTAGATCTTTCGGTAACCCAGACAACCCGGAAATCGTTGAATGTTACGTGCTCGGCGTACACTGCGCTCCGTCCATGCAATCGGCACCTAAGACTTGCCCAAACACTTACTCTCGAGTTGACATGCGAATCAGTGGAACAGCCGGTAACGGCCGGCTCGGATGAATTGGTTGCCGACTCGCGATTCGAGCCTCGGCCACCACTCTCTCATCGCGACAGTCCAACGCCTCCCAAGTCCAACGCCTCCCGATCGGTGAACATGTTCCCCCCGAGCGGTGGTGTCGGGGATAGACGACACCACCGCGACGTTGCGGAGCACAGAAGGGCATTCGTTCCACAACATCGGGATCCGCCTGAGGGGGATAGCGGATCATTCGCCACATTACAGCTATTGGGCGATAATTGATGGATAAAGAGGAAAGGTTTCCTGTTTGCCGGATTGGTGACCGTCTCTATCCGGACGAAACGCCCGCAGCCTCGGTCCTGGTATTCCGGCAAACGTGCCAGTCACCCTGCGCCAGGGATGGATCGACAAGTGCCAGACCCATCCCATTGTGTTAGCTGGATGATGGCCATATTGCTGCGCGGCCTCGGTTAGCTTCACCGGCCCCGGTGATCGCGAGGAGTGCGTTGAACACGGCGGCGGCCGGCTTCAGCAGCGCCTCGCGAGACTTCGGATCGGCCGGGACGCGCAGATCGTCGGCACCCTATGTCCAATGTTCGGATTTTGTCCGTTTTGCACGAACAAGCCACGTGACACGCCAGCCATGTGGCAGTGCTTGACGTCCTGGTCCACGGTGGTTAGGTTTCCGGTCGGTTCCCATCCGTGCATCGCGCGGTGACGGAACACCGCGCAGTTCGCAGGCATGATCTGCGGCAAGTATCGACTCGCGCGGACAGAGATGACGATGGTTTGATCTAGTCATCCCTGGTGCGTACATGCCATGTACGCGCCAGGGATGATTGTCTTGCTCCTGGCCACCTGCTACACGACGCAATCAATGCTGCAATTGTGAGGCGAGAATGAGCACTAACCCATTCGATGACGAAGACGGCAGGTTCTTCGTTCTGATCAACGACGAAGAACAGTATTGCCTGTGGCCAAGCTTTGCCGATATCCCGAGCGGGTGGCATCGAGCGTTCGGTGAGGACAGCCGAAACGCTTGCGTGGAATACATCGAGAAGAATTGGACTGATATGCGTCCGAAATCCCTGAGACAGTCGATATCCGCCAATGCCGCAGCAGCTCAGGTCGCCGAGGCTTGACCTGAGGTCGAATTAGCGCATACGTGCGATAAGACGATAGCGCCATGGCAGTCGGCGCAGACCACGAGAGTCTCGCGCCGCCGATTCGCCACAGTCATGCCCTCGTTCTGGTGATGAAGCGGGATCAAGGCATGGCCGATCGGCGCAAGCAGTTCTTGGGCGTCCATATCCGCCCGGCGTGCCGTTCGAATCTCTTGCACAACTCATCAGAAGTCGACAGAGAGGTCTTTCATGGCAGGACAGCATCTCGCTCGCTCGACCAGGCGGTTCGGGCGTGCTGGATCACTACTGGTCCTCGCGACGGTTCCATTGTCGGTGGCGTTGTTCGAGATCCCCGCGGCGTCGGCGGATGCGACCAATTCTCCAACGGCGACCAGTCGCAACGATATGAGCGGGAAGCGGTCCGTTCCTGACGGCCGCCTCGCCCCGGTCGACCCGTCCAGTCTGCACCTGCCAACGGCTCTCGCCCCGCCCGTCGCGCCGATCCAGGCGCCGGACGGGACCATTCGCATCGGCTCAGTTTCGGTCGGACGACCGGACTGGGTCGACCCTGGGTTCACCGACGGGATCAACGACTCCTACGGGCAGACGGAGGCCATGCTGGCCCAGGGATTCGACTCGGTCGGATTCGCGCCGACGCGGTCGGACCGCATGGCCGCCGACGCTCTCGCCGGTGCACTTGCAGGCAATGTGGTGGCGGGGATCGTTTCCAGCCCGTTGACCTCCACCGGTGCGATGGTCGGTGCCGTCGCCGGTTTCATTGCCGGTATTCCCTTCCTCCCGGCGGGCTTGGTGGTCGTACCGGTCATCGGCGCTGCCATCGGTGCCGCAGTGTTCGCGATCCCTGCGGCCGTGGTCGGTTCCGCGGTCGGGGCGGGGGTGGGTGCCCTTGTAGGTGCGCTGGAACCCGCGACACCGAACCTGCCCGCCGATCAGCCGCTGCAGGCCTAGGTCCACCAGAAGGGCCTCATCTTCACCAATTCAGGGTGAAGATGAGGCCCTTTTCGGCTTTCGGCGGCGTTGGTCCAAGGCTGAGCCGTGGGCGCTGATTCGGCCGAGCGGATCGTCGCCGCGGGCGGCGTCGGCGGGCTATGGTCGGGTATCGCAAGTAGGCGGTGACGTCCCTGCAACCTTCCGGGAGGCAGGCATACCGGCATGAGCCAGTCGGCGGCGGACTCGCGGGTAGGCACGACATTCGGGCACTACCAGCTGAAAAGGCTGCTCGGGCTCGGTGGTGTGGGGGATGTCTACGAGGCGTATGACACGGTCAAAGACCGCACGGTTGCGCTCGAGCTGGTGCCTGGAGACCTGGCCGCCGATTCCCGCTACCGGGAGCAATTTCGCCGCGAATCACGTCTCGCGGCACGTTTGCAGGAACCGCATATCGTCCCGATTCACGACTTCGGCGAGATCGACGGATTGCTCTACGTCGATCGGCGGTTGGTTCGCGGTGACGACCTCGGAATGCTGCTCGCCCGGCACGGCCCGATGGATGCGGCCACCGCGGTGGCCGTGGTCGGTCAGGTTGCGGCGGCACTGGACGCGGCGCATGCCGATGGGCTGATCCACGGCGACGTCGAGCCCGCCAATATCCTTGTCGGCGACGACGACTTCGCCTATCTGGTCGACTTCGGTATCGGCCGCTCTTTTGCCGGTTCCGGATCGACCGGCAGGGACACCCGGGCAGGAGTCTCTGGCAACGAGGCTCCAGAAGTCTTGCAGGACAAAGAGATCACCGGCCGAGCTGACATCTATTCACTGGCGTGTGTTCTCCACGAATGCCTCACCGGCACCCGCCCGTACTCCAGTGGCAGTGCGGAGGCGGGGATCAGTGACGATCTGTTCGAACCGATTCCGCGTCCCAGCGTGGTGCATCCGGGAACTCCGGCGGCGTTCGATGCGGTGATCGCGCGCGGCATGGCTACGGAGCCTGCCGACCGTTACCGGACAGCGGGCGAGCTGGCCCGCGCCGCCCGCGATGCGCTCGACAGCACCGAGCAGCAGTCGGCCGCGACGATCCTGGGCGACACCGAGGCCGGGCCGCCCATCGCCACCGAAGCATTGCTCGCCGCCACCGCCACCGAAGCCGCGCCCATCGCCACCGACGCAATGCGGGCGCCGGAGTTCGAGGCGACCGAAGCGGGCGGTCCATCAGTGACCCTGGCTCCGCAGCCGCAGCCGCAGCCGCAGCCGCAGCCGCAGCCGCAGCCGCAGCCGCAGCCGCAGCCGCAGCCGCAGCCGCAGCCGCAGCCGCAGCCGGCCCGGCCCGTTCTTTCGAAACGGCGCGCGGGGATCGTCGTTCTGGCGACGCTCGTGGTGGCTGCCGCCCTTGCGCTGGCGGGAGACGGTGCGCCCGTACCGAATCGATACTCGACTGCCGACCTGCGGCTGCTCGAGCTCGTCCCCACCGGATACACCCGAGCGAATTGTTTGCACGATGCCGGACATTCGAAGGCTTCGGTACAGATGGATGCCTTGAATTGCCAGCCGGCGACCGGGGTTCCGGCGGCCCGATTCTTTCTGTTTCCCACCGTGGATCTGGTTCGCGCGTTCTACAAGGTCGTCAGTCAGCAAGTACATCCCGCGCGGTGCGCGGATGGTTCGCAAGGGGGCGACTACTACAACGGCAGCCGACCCGAGCGCGACGTCGTCGGCCAGTTCGGCTGCTTCGCCTCCGATGACGATCCCTCGGTTCCGGGGATCATCTGGAGCAACGAACCCGATCTCGCCGTGGGGATCGCGTACGCGGACAAGCCGGGCGACGCGCAGGAATTACTCGGGTGGTGGAAGAGCCGGGGTGGTTTCCAATGAGCGAGACAGCGCGAAATTCGCGGGTAGGCACGAAATTCGGGCACTACCAGCTCGTGAAATTGCTCGGACGGGGCGGTATGGGCGCGGTCTACGAGGCTTACGACATCACCAAGGACCGCACGGTGGCGCTCAAGCTCCTGCCGGAAAACCTGGGGGCCGATGCCCGTTATCGGGAACGGTTTCGTCGCGAATCTCACACTGCCGCACGGTTGTTGGAGCCGCATATCATTCCGATCCACGACTTCGGCGAGATCGACGGGCTGCTCTATATCGATATGCGCTTGATCCGTGGCGAGGATCTCGGCAGCATTTTGTCCCGCGATGGACCGCTGCCGCCGAGTCGGGCGGTGGGCATCATCGGCCAGATCGCGGCGGCATTGGACGCGGCTCATGCCGACGGTCTGATCCATCGGGATATCAAGCCGGCCAACATTCTCGTCGCCGACGATGACTTTTCTTATCTCGTCGACTTCGGTATCGCCCGCTCGGCGACCGGTCCGGGATTGACCAGCACGGGCACCGCGATCGGAACCTATGCCTACATGGCGCCCGAACGATTCCGTAAAGGGGAGATCACTTCTCGCACCGATGTCTATTCACTGGCCTGTGTGCTACACGAATGTCTCACCGGGACAAGGCCTTTCCCCGGCAACAGCGTCCAGGTCGTGATCAAGGCCCATCTGTTCGATCCGATCCCGCATCCCAGCCGGGCCCGCCGGGGCATCCCCGCCGCCTTCGATGACGTGATCGCGCGGGGCATGGCCAAAGACCCCGCCGATCGTTACGCCCGCGCAGGGGATCTGTTCCGCGCCGCACACGACGCTCTCGGTGACACCGACCGGCACACTGCGGCCACCATCCTGAGCAGGAACCGTGCCCCGATCATCAGCGCACCGCGACAGCCGGCCGAAGTGCTGCGACCGCGGAAGCGGTGGCGCATCGGGACGGCCGTGGTGGCGGTGCTGCTGGTGATTTCCGTCGTGGCCGGGATATGGCTGGCGAATCGTTCGAACCGAAACGGCACCACGGCATCGATCACGGGGTCCGCGGCACCTACATCGGCCAAGCAGTTCACGCCTGCGGAGCTCGCGCTGGTGAAGCTCGTGCCGCCGGGAAACGACGAGCACACCTGCTCGCACGTTGATCCACCGCCCGGTGGCACCGCCAAGTTGTATTGCGTGCCGGGCGGGAAACCCTTTGTTCGCGACGCCTTCTTCTCCCAGTACGGCACCATCGCGGCACTCCACGACGGCTACAACCAATGGACCTCCGGGCACTCCGCCGGAGATGAAAAGTGCCCGGACGGAAGCACACCGGGCCCGTACACGGCGCACGGCCAGGACCAGGCGACCGGTCAGGTCGCTTGCCTGCCCACGCTCGCCGCGATCGTCTGGACCGCTGAACCCGATCTTGTCCTGAGCATCGTCTTCGGCAACGCCACCGGGGACCTGCCGCAGCTGTTCACCTGGTGGCAACAGCAGGTCGGATCCACGTAGCGGAGATACCGGTGAGCGGAGACATGAGCCAGGCGGCGCGAAATTCGCGGGTGGGCACGGTATTCGGGCACTACCGGCTCGTGAAGTTGCTCGGTCGCGGCGGTATGGGCGAGGTCTACGAGGCCTACGACACGATCAAGGACCGCACGGTGGCACTCAAGCTGCTGCCCGAAGATCTGGCGGCGGACAACCGCTTCCGGCAGCGGTTCCGCCGCGAATCGCACACTGCCGCAAGGTTGTCGGAGCCGCATATCATTCCGATCCACGACTATGGCGAGATCGACGGGCTGCTCTACATCGATATGCGCCTCATCCGCGGGGCGGACCTCGGCAGCTTGCTGTCCCGTGACGGTCCTATGCCACCGGAACGGGCGGTGACCATCATCGGCCAGATCGCGGCGGCATTGGACGCCGCGCACGCTGACGGACTGATCCATCGAGATATCAAACCGGCCAATATTCTCATCACCGACGGCGACTTCGCTTACCTCGTCGACTTCGGTATCGCCCGCTCGCCGACCGGTCCCGGATTGACCAGCACGGGCACCGCGATCGGAACCTGCGCCTATATGGCACCCGAACGATTCCAGAGTGAAGAGGTCACCCCCCGGACTGATATCTATTCGCTGGCGTGTGTTCTGCACGAGTGCCTCACCGGCACTTGCCCTTACGTCGGCGACGTTATCGAAAGGGTGATCAGCGGCCATTTGTTCGACCCGATTCCGCGTCCCAGTGTGGTGTATCCAGGGGTTCCGATTGCATTCGACGAGGTGATCGCACGGGGCATGGCGAAGGATTCCGACGATCGTTTCGGGACGGCCGCGGAATTGGCGTACGCTGCTCGTCGCGCATTGCACGGTGGGGATCAGCGAATGGCGGGCACGGTCCCGGACGGTACCGCGGCTGCACCCACGGGAACCGAGCTGCCCGCCCGGCGCGGTCGATCGAAACGGCGCAGGTGGTTGATGGTTTCCGCGGCCGTGGTCGTGTCGGCGGCCGGCCTCGGGGTGTGGATCGCCGCTCGCCCGCCGAGCCCCCCGTGGGCCGGGACCTCGAAGCTGTCTGCCGCGGAGGTCGCTTTACTGAAGCTGTTGCCTCCCGGGTATTCCCAGGACACGTGCACGCCCGAATGGCCGCCGACTCCCCGAATAGCGTTGGCGCAGTTGCATTGTGCGGGCGGCGATCCTCCGGATTCGGTCCCGTCGGCTCGCTATCTTTCCTTCGCCGACGTCACCTCGCTGCGGGATGCCTATACGTTGTACGCCGACCATCTTCAGATCGTCGATTGCCCGGACGGCAGTCGGCCGCACTCCTTTACGGCGCCCGGGCGAGCCCAGCCGACAGGGCAGGTCGGATGCTACCTGTCCACCGATAATCCGCCGATGGCCGGCGTTTTCTGGACCTCGGAGCCCGATCGCGTCCTGGGATTCGCGGTTGGTCACTCCGACCGGGCGCAGCAGTTGTTCGCCTGGTGGCAGCAGGTCTCATCGAGGTAATCGAGCCCGGAGAACTTCGTGAGAAGTCGGGAAGAATCGGCTCGCATCCTTTTTCTCCTCAGACACTCCACACCCGAGAAGAAGGAGTCACCACTATGTTCACCAACCGCACTCGATCCGTCGCCCGGACCTCCGCAGTCGCCGCGATCATCGGAATCTCCGCACTGGGAGCGGGTATCGCCTCGGCGGCGGCCACGCCGCCCCCGTGCCGGAGCAGTCCGCCGTTGCCTTCGGAGGCGAGGGCATGATCACCGTCGATCTGGCGCAGCCCGATAGCTGCACCGTGGACGCGCTGCAGAACGGCCAGATTCAGGACACCAGTTTCGACGGCCTTTTCGGACCGGTGGCCGAGTACACCCTCAGCGGGCTGGACGGCCTGTCGCTGGGCGTCTACGACATCCACATCGTGTGCGGTGACGACAACGACGTGACCACCTTCGACCAGTACATCTACGGCGTCGAGGTCACCGGCTCCGACTCCGGGTGGAACTACGACAACCCGGACAACAGTCTCTCGCCCGACGATCAGGGGCTGGATGGCATCCCGTTCGACGGTGTCGGCGGCGCCGACGGCGTGTAGTCGTCGCCACGCAGAATCGTCGACGTACCTCCGGCCGGCGAGTGAGCGGGGGCGCTGCACCGATGCAGGCGCCCCCGGTTCGCTGCTCGGCGAGGGATAATCGACTTGATCATGCGGGTGCGGCCCAGCGGCAATCCTCGGAGCGGACAGAGCATGCCCAGCGAACGTCTTCGATTCCGGCTCCTCGGCCCGTTGCGGATGACGATCGACGGGATCGAGCAGAGGCTCGGCGGGCCCCGGCAGCGCGCCGTGCTCGCGATGCTGGTCATCAACCGCCGCCGGGCGGTCTCGGTGGAGGCGCTCGCGCAGGCGGCCTGGGGCGAGGAACTCCCGTCGGACATCCGGGCCGGCATGCAGGTGGTGATCTCCACCCTGCGGAAGTTGTTGCGCGACGCCGGAATCGATCCCCGAGCCGTCCTCGCCACGGTCGCACCGGGGTACCGGCTCACCATCGACGACCGGTCCTGCGATCTGGGGCGATTCCTGGCCGAGAAGACGCTCGGTCTTCGATCGATGGCCGATCGTCGCTTCGGTGAGGCGACCGACCATTTCACCGCAGCCCTCGACGAATGGCATGGCCCGGCGCTCGCCGACCTGCGTGAGCTGTCCTTCGCGGACTCGTTCGCCACCGCGCTGGAGGAAGAACGGCTGATCGCCCTCACCGCCCGCGCGGAAGCGGAGATCGCCCGGGGCCGGGCGCAGGAGATCACGCCGGAACTGATGACCCTGGCCGCCGAGCACCCGCTGCGCGAACCCCTCTGGTGCCAGCTGATCTCGGCGCTCTATCTGTGCGGGCGTCAGTCCGATGCGCTGGGCGCCTGCCGGCAGCTGCGCAGCGCGCTCGCGGACGAGCTGGGCATCGATCCGAGCCGCCAGCTACAGGAGCTCGAGGGCCGGATACTGCGGCAGGAGCCGCTGCCCGCGCAGGAGGCCGCGGCCGCGACCGCCGCGGTGGCGGTCACGATCATCGACGAGCGTTCGCCGTCGGCAACCGCGCAGCTTCGCGACGACACCGGGAAGATCATCCGCCTCGGGTCCACAGCGCTGTGCATCGGACGTCTGCCGGACAACGATCTGGTGCTCTCGCACGGCAAGGTCAGCCGCCATCACGCGGTCATCGTGGACACCGGCCTGAGCTTCGTGATCCGCGACCTGCGATCGTCCAACGGGGTGTTCGTGCACGGTGAGCGGATCAGCGACAGCGCGGTGCTGTCCGACGGTGACGAAATCCGGATCGGTACCAGCGATTTCGTCTTCGAGCTGGTGGAATAGCCGGTCCATCGGAGATCTCCGATGGACCGGCCATCGTCGAACGGCAGAGCTAGTGGTGCTGCAGTTTCCGCTTCATCTCCTTGGTTCGGTCCTCCATGTCCGACCGCGCCCGCTGGCCTTCTCGCTTCATGCCGTCGCCCACCCGGTCCATATCGCGCTTGGCGTCGTCGGCCAAACGGTCCACGTCACGTTCCATGCGCTGGCCCTGGTCCTTCATGCCCTGCTTGGCCTTGTTTGCCGTCTGGCTGGGTTTTCGGCCCTTGCGATCAGACATTTCAACCTCCGCATTGGTAGGTTCCGTCCGAACTATGAGATCGGACGCGGATGACACCGCGTCCGCCGAATCTCCGTGCGCTGTGCAGCTCTCCCCGCCGCTCCGGCGACGATCACTGACAACCGGATACCGCAGCAACTGTCTAGACAACAATTGCGCCTCGTAAAGCCTGCGACGCCGGATCACCCTTGTCAATGATTTCGTCGAACCCGGCCGGATTCCCCCGGTCGCATACGCCGCGCGGAAAAGAACGCGATGGGCACACGGGGGAGCGCTCGCGTCGGTAGGGTGACACCTCGGTCCGGGTCCGGGACGTGCGGTGTCGGGCGTCGGTGGAGTGCTGCGCAGTATGTGGAGTGGGTTCGATGTCAGAGTCAGTGCCGACCGCGGGCGGCCGGTATGCCGCGGTAGTCGATGCCGCCGGTGCGCGGGTGCCCATCTACACGCCGGAGTTCGCGGCCGACCCACACCGGGTCTATCGGGAGATGCGGGACAAGTTCGGGGCGTTGGCTCCGGTGGAGTTGGCGCCCGGGGTGCCGGCCACACTGGTGCTCGGATATCGCACGGCGGTAAGGATTCTCAACGACCCGGACCGTTTTCCCGCCGATCCACGGGAGTGGCAGGCAGGGGTTCCCGCCGACTGTCCGGCCCTGCCGATGATGCAGTGGCGGCCGAATGCCTTGCGTAATGCGGGAATCGAGCACGCGCGGTACCGGCGGATCAATACCGCCGGGCTGGCCGGAATCGATCAGTACGGTCTGCAGGGCACGGTGGAACGGGTCGCGGTGTCGCTGATCAATACGTTCTGTACGTCCGGGTCGGCAGATCTGGTGCGCGACTACGCTTTTCCGCTGGCATTCCGGGTGCTCAACCACCTGCTCGGCTGCCCGGTGGACATCGCGGGGCAGGCGGCGGAGGGTTTCCGCGCCATCTTCGAGGGCGTCGGCGCGGAACAGGGCAACAAACTGCTCGTGGACGCTCTGCTGCGGCTGACCGTGTACAAACGAGCGCACCCGGGCGACGACGTCACTACCCGCATGCTCCGCCATCCCGCCGATCTGAGCGAGACCGAAATGGTGCACCAGCTGGCCACGCTCTACGGCGCGGGTATCGAGCCGCAGCAGAATCTGATCGCCAATACGCTGCTGCTGTTCCTGGTGGACGACCGGTTCCGCGGCAGTGCGCTGGGCGGCAGCCTGTCCACCCGGGACGCGCTCGACGCGGTGCTCTTCGACGATCCCCCGATGGCGAACTTCTGCATCAGCTTTCCGCCCCGGCCCGTTCTCCTGGACGACCACTGGCTGCCCGCGCACCAACCGGTCGTCATCAGCATGGCGGCCTGCAATACCGATCCGGCCATCCGCGACAAGGAGCTGGCGGGTAACCGTTCGCATCTTGCCTGGGGTGCGGGCCCGCACTCCTGCCCCGCCAATTCGCTGGCCTATCTGATTGCCCAGGAGGCCGTCGACCAGCTGCTCGACGCCCTCCCGGAAATCCAGCTGGCGGTCCCGGCCCCCGAATTGTCTTGGCGGCCAGGACCGTTCCATCGCGCCCTGACCGCCCTCCCGGTCGTCTTCACACCCTCGCCGCCGCTGCCCGAGGTGTGAGAGCTGCGGGTGCCACCGGGTGCTTGCCGCCGTCTCCCCCCCGCGGTGGTATCACACGTAGTATCATCACGTTGTGGCCTGGACGATGCGTTTTCCCGCCGATGAAGAGGCTGCGCTCGAGGCGCAAGCCGAGACCGAAGGGCGCTCCAAGCACGAGATCACCCGGGACGCGGTTCGGGAGTACCTCATGCGGCATCGTCGCTGGGAGGAGCCGCTGGTCGACGATGAGGACACCTTCGATATGGGTGGTCCAATCGGCAAGGACGATATCCACGATGCGATGAATCGGCCCGCATGATTGTCGTCGCGGATACTTCGGGCTTGCTCGCGTTGTTCAATCGGTCCGATCCCGAGCATTTCGCGGTCCGACGGGCGGCGGATGCCGCGAGCGCCCTGGTGGTGAGCCCGCTGACGCTGACCGCGGTGCATCATGTGGCGAGCGTCCGTGCCGGCCGGAAGGTCGCCGATGCGGTGCTGGGCAAACTGGCCGACCGTATCGCAGTTACTCGTATTGTGCTCGGGGAAATCGGTGCCGCACAGTTGCGTTCGGCTCTGGAGTTGCGTTCGGCATACTACGACCTCAATCTCGATATCGTCGATGCGACCTGCGTCGTGCTGGCCGACCACTTCGACACCGATCGGATCTTGACGTTGGACCGCAGGGACTTTCGCACGCTCCGGCCGTTGAGCCGCTACTCCGCCTTCCAGATCCTCCCAGATGACTTCGCTGGGTAGCAGCGATGCGGGTCGAGTGGGGCCCTTGGCTCGGTGGGATGGTTGGAGGCCGTCCAGCGTCGATTCGGCGTGGATGGTTTCGGGCGGCTATGTCCGGTTTACCGAAGCTGTTGCGCGGCCGATCAACTCGTGGATGAATCGCATCTTGTCCAGTGCCGCCGGGGTCAGGACGAAGGGATAGAGGTCGGGGTGGCCCATCGATCGGTTGACCTGGTTGAGGGCCCATGACAGTGGCAGCCAGTGCTCGATGAGGCCATCGAAACCGGTGTTGGCGGGTAGCCGCACTTCTGATCGGGTGCTTGCCGAGGTCATCGCGAATGATGCTGCGGTATCGAGGGTTTCACGGATGTGGAGGTAGTGGGCGAAGGTCTCGGCCCAATCCTCGACGGGATGCATTGCGGCATACGAGGAGACGAACCGATCCGGCCAGTCCGGTGGCGGGCCGATCCGATAGTTCCGGTCCAGTGCGGCCACATAGTCCTCGTCGGGGTCGCCGAACAGTGCTTCGAATCTCGGCTCCCGCAGGCCGTCGCCCACCAGAACCTGCTGGTAGTGGTGGCCGAGTTCGTGGCGGAAGTGGCCCACGAGCGTCCGGTATGGCTCGTCCATCGATACGCGGAGTCGTTCGCGGTGCACATCGTCGCTTTCGGCGAGGTCCAGCGTGATCAGCCCGCTGTGGTGGCCGGTCGTCACCTCCTCACCCGCGCTGGACAACAGATCGAAAGCCAGGCCGTGGTCGGGATCCTCGTCTCGCCCGACGATCGGCAACCCGAGTTCGTTCAGCTCGAAGATCACCCGCCGCTTGCTCGTCTCGGCTTCGGCGAATTGGGCCAGCGCCAGGGAGTTGTCGTCCGCGGGCCGGGTTCGGGTCAACCGGCACGAACGGCACAATTCACCGCTGGCCCCGGTTGCCGCTGGGACCAGCCAATTGCACCGGGCGCGCTGCAGATTGCCGCATGTCCGCCAGCGCTGACCGTCGACAGTGGTCGTCCCGCGCGTATCGAGGACGAGCAGGGCGCGACTGGGCAGGTGAAACCCCAGTGCCCCGCCGCACCTCAGGCAGACCGAATTCTCGAACGACAATCGCTGTCCGCACCGACCACACGTGAAGTCTCGCAAGGGATTCCTTCCAGTCGTACCTTCTGCGATTCCCGCATTCATCGTTTGGACCCCTGGCTGCGGGTACCCCCGAAGAGCAGGCGTCGGGCGTGTCGCCCGGGCCGGATGTGAGGTATCGACAATGACCACGGAAGGAGCGTCGGAGTTTCCGCCGCTCGACGGCGCTGCGGATCTTTCCCGCGCGACGCAGCTGCAGCAGGGAGAGGTGCTGGCCGACAGCCGGAACTGGGCTTCGCGTTGATGTTCTTCGGCGTCCTCGCCACTGCCGTCGCGTTCCTGGCCCTCTGGCTGTATCGGCCGACCCTGGGCCTGGTCGGCACGATCCTGGCCGCCGTCGGCCTCGTCGGCGGCGCCGCGCTCATCGTCCTGGAACGACGCAGGCGAACGACGGCGACGACCGACATTGACGAGCCGATCGTCTGGCGTCCAGCCGGGCCGCCGCGGTATTGAGTCTGACCCGGTGCAGCGATGTGGTGTTGAGATGGCGGACCGATCCAGAGTCGAGAAGCTATCCGTCGGTCGAATCATTCTCGGCCGAAACGCTTTTGCGCAGGATGCGGAAATCACGCTGCAGATCGCTGAGCGATACCGCACACACCCGGCCGCCGCCGACAGGTCGAACCTCCGCGTACGGAATCGGGTTGTGTCGCACCGCTGTGACCTGAATGGAAGCACCGAGCGCGGTGTCGTGGATGGGGACCAGACGCGTTCCTTTTGCGATTTCCACGGTTCTCGACCTCCGGGTGTATGCCGCGATCTGTTTCGTATTCGCGTACCCGCCTCGGCGTCGGTCAAACGGCACCAGGTCGTCTTCACGCCCTCGGCGCCCCGGCTCGAGCGGTGAGGGTCATGGGGAACCGAAGCCTGGCCAGGCGCGATGCGCTGGCCAGGTGCACAGTCGTCAGTTGATGGAGAAGCTGCCCGCCATCGGGGGCGTGCCGGCCGCTCCGGCCGCCACGGTGCCGATCGGATCGCCCGAGCAGTCGATGCTGGCGTAGAAGGTGGCGTCCTGGTCGGTCGAGTTCGTCACGGTAGTCGTGTCCAGGTCGGTGAGCTTTATCCGGACACAACCGGACGGGTTGACGAGAACCCTGCCGTTCGAGACCAGGGTGCCGGTCGACGCGCCCGCGGTCGCGGGCACCAGCACCGCCACCATCCCGGCCACCGCGGCAGCGCCGAGTACTCCAGCAATACGCAACTTCATTGGATCCTCCGTGGTGAATCTGCACCCGATCGCTCGGGCACCGTAACCCTGGCAAAGTACACCGGCCGAAGGCGCCGCCATGTATCCACCAAAATACGACCGTGTTTCGGCATGCGACCGGACCGCTGCCCGCGAATGCCCCACCAGTGCAAACGATTACCCTGGCGCCGGGCTTTTCGCTTACTCCCGATCGAGCGAGTCGCGGCGGCTGTCGGACAACCGATCCAGACCGGCCATCCGGGTTTCGTCTTCACGCCGATCACGTACTGGCCGGGGCGGTTGGGACCGGTCACCGACCCGGACCAAGCGCGAGAATGGCCCGAACTGGTGCTGCTGTCGGCTCCCGGGCATGTGCAAGACGAGTCGCGGCGCCCAGTAACTAGAGATGGTGCTGCGGGCGCTCGGGACCTTCGGGCCCGAGGGGCCTGATCTACTATGACTACATCAGCGCGCGACTGCCTGAGGCAGCCCGTATCGAGCTGGAGGCCATCATGTCGATTTCGGTCGAGAACTACCAGTGGGAGAGCGAATTCGCCCGGCGTCACCAGGCGATCGGTCATGCGGAAGGCGTGGCGGAAGGTCGGGCGGAAGGCATGGCCGAAGGCCGGGCCGAGGGGGAGGCTTCGGCGATTCTCACGGTTCTGCGCGCTCTGGGGATCGAGGTTGACGGGCCCGCCCGTGAGCGGATTCTGGCATGCGCTGATCTGGAGCGGCTGTCGGATTGGCTGACCCGGGCTGTCACGGTGGCCGCGGTCGCCGAGCTGTTCGATTCGCCGTAGCGCCGGCTCGCTCCTGCGGATCTGGCCATGGCCGCCCACGTCGAAGACAACGTCACTGCCGCTGAAATCGCCCTCACTGCAGCAGAATTCGACGCCCCGGCCGACACCGACCGAGTCGGCTACCACGCGTCGCAGCGAGCGATGGTGCACCCGATTTGGCATGACGGTGGGTGGACGCGCTAATGTTCTCTCAGCCGGAGCGGGGAGACCCCGAGCCGGACAGTCGCCTCGAGCGACGAGCTACGGTTCTATAGCTCAGCGGGAGAGCACTCGCTTCACACGCGAGGGGTCGCTGGTTCGATCCCAGCTAGAACCACCATAAAGGAAGCCGCAGGTCAGAGACCTGTGGCTTCCTTCGTTCCACTACAGCAGTTCGGAACCGGTGCTATTGAGGTGCAAAAAGGCAACCGGTCGGTGTTCGAACCCAGCAAGGGGTTGTGCGGGCAGGGGCTGGAGTGGCTGTTGTGGCTTACAAATGTCCACGGCGGTTACCTGCTCGGTGAACATCTGCTCATCGGTTACTTCTGGCGTGGCAGTTCGTGGCCGGTTGTGCCGGACCAATCCACATCACCCGCGTCCTGGGCGATTTGGTCTGCCATTGCCGCCCACAGGCCTGCGGGCGGCAGAACCGGCACCGTTGTGGATGCGCGGGTCGCGGCGGCTATGGATGCATCAATCCAATTGTGCACCAGTATGTTTCATCAACATATTGACGGATTGGCAACTCGTGACTGGTGACAGCACGGCATAGCTGGTGGATGATTCCCGTGTTGGGAACGGGCGGGTGCGTACGGCGGCGAGGGTGCTGCCCGGAGGATGCTGGGTGTTCGAGTGGGGATAGAACACACGTTCTCGCGTCAGCGTGAGGCCAGAACGTGCTCGGGTGTTGCGCGAGGCGGGACTCGAACCCCGCTGCATCGCATCCGTGCCGGTCCGCCCGTGAAACCCGGGGCTTGTCCGGGAGAAGCCGCGATGGTGTCGTGGTCTACGCGGGAGGACGGGTTGACGTGCTCGCCGTGAGAGGTCGTTGAGAGGGAGTGTTGGTGGAGGATCTGGAGCCGGGCGTGCGGCATGGGGCGGAGCTGACGCAGGAGTTGCTGGCCTACTTCGGGTCGATGGCCGAGATCGAATTGGCGCCGGAGGACGACATTTTCGCGCTCGGACTGGTGAATTCACTGCGGGCGCTGGAGATTGTCGTGCACGTGGAGAGCACCTACGGGATCTCGGTCGATGTCGATGATCTCGAGCTCGACAACTTTCGGAGTGCCGCGCGTGCGGCGGCCTTCGTTGTGCGCAAGCAGGGCGGGAACAGCCACTCGTGATCGAAGTGGACGACCTCGTGCAGGCTGCGGCCCGCGATGCGGCACGGTGGGATCGGGACGGTCTGCCCGACGAGATGATCGAGCTTGCGGCTCGGAACGGGCTGCTGGGAGCGGATCGGCCCGCGTGCTTCGGTGGTGCGGAGCTCGATGCGCGGGAGCTCGGGCGATTGGCCGCGACGCTCGGGCACGCGTGCACCAGCCTGCGTTCGCTGGTGACCGTGCACGGCATGGTGGCCGCCGCAGTGGATCGGTGGGGTACGGCCGCGCAGCGCGAGGCGTGGCTGCCCCGGCTCACCGCCGGTGAGGTCATCGCCGCGCTGGCGGCGACCGAAGCCGGCGCCGGAACCGAGTTGTCCGCTGTCGCTACGGCTTTCGAGTCCGAGGGCACGGATGTCCTGGTGTCCGGCACTAAGCTGTGGGTGACCTTCGGTCAGCGTGCGGACGTCTACCTCGTGCTCGGTCGAGCGCCGGGCGGACTGTGTGCCGCACTGGTGGATCGGGACCGGCCCGGGGTCGGTGTGGAACCTGCCGAGAGCGGTCTCGGGTTGCGCGGCGCGCGGCTGGCGACCGTCCGGTTCGACCGCGTGCGCATACCCGCCACCCAGCTGATCGCACCACCGGGGTTCGGTCTGTCCCATGTCCTCGGCACCGCATTGGATCACGGCCGCTACACCGTCGCCTGGGGTGGTGTCGGGCTGGCCCGCGCCTGCCTCGGCGATGCGGCCGCCCATGCGGCCGCCCGCGTCCAGGGCGGCACCGCGCTGGCCGAACATCAGCTGATCCGCGCCGCGCTCGGCCGCTGCTGGGCGGATGTGGAAGGTGCGCAAGCCCTCTGCGAACGCGCGGCCGATGCGCGGATCACGGGATCGCCCCAGGCGCTGATCTTCACGATTGCCGCCAAATACGCCGCGGCCGGCGTCGCGGCGGCGGTCAGTGAACGGGCCGTGCAGGTACTCGGCGCGGCGGGCTGCGCACCGGACAGCCGGATCGGCCGCTTCTATCGCGACGCCAAAGTCATGCAAATCATCGAGGGAGCACAGGAGGTCGCCGAGGTGGCCATGGGCGAGCACGTCATGCGGGGTGCGCGATCATGAACGAACGCGTGCTGCTGGGTCCGGTCGCGACCTGGTTCCCGGACCGGACCGCCGCGGTCGCCACGCTGGGGGAGTTGGCCGATCTGCCCACGAACCGCCGGGAACACGCCCTGGCCCTGGGCATCGACACGGTGCGCACCGCTGACGATATGACCGAGGTCGATCTCGCCGCCGAGGCGGCACGCGCGGCGCTGGACGAGGCCGGTCTCGCGGCCGCCGATCTGGACGCGCTGATTCTGGTCACCGGCCGCGCGCCGCAGTATCTGCTCGCCTCGGAAGCGACCCGACTGCAACACCGGATCGGCGCGGCCCGCGCCTTCACCACGGCGGCCGGGGACCTCGGCTGTGTATCGGTCTCCGCCGCACTGACTCTGGCCGCGAGCCTGGTTCGCGCGGATGCCCACTGCCGCAATGTTCTGGTGGTCACGGCCGCCAGGACGCCCACCCGGAATCGCTACCGCGCCCCCATGACATTGCTCGGTGACGGCGCGGCCGCACTGCTGGTCACCACCTCCGGCCCCGGCCGCTGGGAGTTCGTCGACCAGATCGTGCGCAGCGAAGGCAAATACGCGGACCTGTTCCGCATCGACTACCGCGATATCGGCTCCGGCGACTGGGCCGAGGTGTGCGCGGACGAGTCCACCTACTCGTTCCGGCTCGCGGTCGAGAGCAAGAAGCGATTCGACGCCATTATTCCGGAGCTGCTGCGACGCAATGGCATTCGAGACGGCGAGGTGGGAACGATCCTCATGCAGAATCTGTCGGCCGGCGCCTTCGCCTTCTGGGAGGAGGCCCTGGACCGCCCCGTCGACAAGGTCTGCCGAACCAATCTCGCGGCCTACGGCCACCTGGGCTCGATGGACATGCTGGTCAATCTGGAGGCCGCCGCGGCCACTCGTGCATCCGGTGAATACGCGCTGTTGTTGAACAGCAGCCCGGTCGCCGCGTGGAGCGCCGGCCTGCTACGGAGGGTGTAATGGCGGCGACGGTGAAGTGCCTGGTCTGGGATCTCGACGATACGGTGTGGCCCGGCGTTGTGCTGGAGTCGGACGGCGGTACGCCGAAACCGGAAGTGCTGCGAACGATCCGGACACTGGATGAACGCGGCATTCTGCATGCCGTAGCAAGTCGTGGCGAACCAGACGTTGCCACAGCGCATTTGCGCATGCACGGTATCGAGGACATGTTCTCGGCCGTCGAGATCGGCTGGGGTCCCAAGTCGGAGGCCATTCGCCGGATCGCGGAATCCCTCAATATCGGCCCGGATACGATCGCCTTCGTCGACAATGATCCGGTCGAGCTGGCCGAGGTGGCCGCCGTCCTCCCGGAGGTCCGGTGCTACCCTGCCGACCGGATCGCCGAACTCCCCGGCCTCTCCGAATTCACCACGGCCACAACGACATCCGAGGCACGGCAGCGCCGGTTGCTGTATCGCGCGGAACGGGAGCGCAAAGCATCCGAAGCCGAATTCAGCGGCTCGGACGCGGATTTCCTGGCCTCGCTGGATCTGGTCATGACCGTCGGCCAGGCGACCGAGGCGGATCTGGTTCGCGCACACGAGCTGACCGAACGCACCCACCAGCTCAACACCACCGGCGCCACCTTCGACATGGACGAGCTGCGGGCATTGTGCGCGTCCCCGCGCCATGAGGTGCTCGTCGCTTCCCTGACCGACCGTTTCGGCGGCTACGGCACGATCGGGCTGGCGGTGACCGAACGGCGCGGCCCCGATGCGGTGCTGCTCCTGCTGCTCATGTCCTGTCGTGTCATGTCGCGCGGCGTCGGCACGACTCTCATCGCCGAGGTGGTGCGCCGTGCCCACGCGGCCGGTTTGCGGCCTGCGGCGGAATTCGTTGCCACACCACGGAATCGGGTCATGCTCGTGACTTTGCGCTTCGCCGGGTTCGAAGTGGCCGAGAAGGACGGCGATCGCATCCTGCTCGTGTGCACCGTGCCCGCCGAGAACATCGGCGGCACCGGTCATGTCGAGGTGGTTCGATGAGCGTGGATCTGCTCGGCGGCCTGATGCGCCAGTTCGAGCGGGTGCCCGATCGTCTCGCGGTCGTGGTCGGGGATCGGTCTCTCACCTACCGCGAACTGGACACCGCGACAACGGCTCTCGCACGCCGCCTGCTCGTGGCCGGGGTGCGGCCCGGGCAGACGGTCGTCGTCTACCAGCAGCAGCACCTGGACACCGTGATCGGCATGATCGCGGCCCTGCGCGCCGCTGCGGCCTGGTGTGTCATCGAACCCGGCCACGGCGGCGAGTCGTCGCTCGGTGCGGTGCTGGAGGCGCTGGACTGTGCCGCGGTGATCATCGATGGCCGGGATCCGCTCACTCCGGGCGATGCGGCGGCGGTGCTGGCGGACGCGACGATTGGTCCGGCGGTGATCGATATCGCGGCGCGGGTGGATCCACCCGAGATCCCGCTGCCCGGCCCGCCGCCGCGGCTCGCCCCGGCCTATGCCATCACCACCTCCGGCTCCACCGGTGTTCCGAAGGCGGTGGTCGTGTCGCGCGCGAACCTCGCCACCCAGATCGGGTCCCGGAACAATGCGCACACCGACGGTGCGCTGGTCACCTTCTCGGCCCTGCGGCTGATCTGGGACGGTTCCCTGCTGGGTGTGGTCTGGCCGCTCGCGGTCGGCGGCACCAGCGTGTTTCCCGATTACCGGATGGTGCGAGATGTCGACGCCGTCGCCGAACTCGCTCGCAGCCGGGGTGTTTCGCATTTCATCGCGACGCCGTCGTTCTATCGGCTGGCGCTGCCACGGCTGGCCGAGCTACGGCCGACGCTGCGAACGGTGATCCTGGCGGGGGAGGCGGTCCCGCCGCGCCTGGTGGACGAGCACCGCGAAGTACTGCCCGCCGTGGCGCTGCACAACGAATACGGCCCCACCGAGGCGACGATCACCTGCATCGGCCCGTACGTCGCGGACACGCCGCGGCGGGTCGTCCCGATGGGAAAGCCGGCCGCGGGCACGACGGCTCACCTGCTGGACGACAAGCTGCGCCCCGTGCGCAGCGGCACTCGCGGCGACCTGTACCTCGGTGGCGGGCAGATCGCCGACGGTTATGCGGCCCGTCCCGGACTGACCGCGACTCGATTCGTGGCCGACCCCTTCGCCGCCGAACCGGGTGCTCGCATGTACTGCACCGGCGACCTCGCCCTCGCGGACACGAACGGTGACATCGAATTTCACGGCCGGGTCGACAATCAGGTGAAGGTCCGTGGCGTGCGGATCGAACGCGGCGCGGTGGAGGCGGTGCTCGAAGACCATCCCGCCGTGCGTGAAGCGGTCGTGCTGCCGGTCGCCGATGTCGACGACTCGGTGTATCTGGCCGCCTTCTGGGTGCCGCTGGACACCGCGGCGACCACGCCCGCATCGAGCGCGCTGGCCGGATTCTGCGCTGAACGCCTCGTGCCGGAAGCGGTTCCGGCACGGTTCGTGACCGTCGATGCCCTTCCCATCACGCCGGGCAGCAGCAAGCTCGACGAGGCGGCGTTGCGCGCGTTGCTGACCGGTTCCACGGTCCGGCAGGCGGTGTCGCGGGACGACTGGACCGAGACCGAGCGTGCCCTCGGCGAGATCTGGTCGGAGGTGCTGCTGCACGACGAATTCGATCGCGCGGACCGCTTTCTCGACGTGGGCGGCAACTCCCATCGCGTGGTCGCTCTGCACATGCGTCTGCAGGTGCGCTGGCCGGACGCCATCTCGGTGGGCCTGCTGTTCGATCTGGACACCGTGGCCGCGCAGGCGGCCGCACTGCCCGCCGACCTGTTGCAGCCCGCCGCACCGGCGGACGTTCCCCTGGCATTCGAAGTGTGAAGGACATCGTGACCGCACCCGCACCACGCGACGGCGACATCGCCGTCATCGGCATCGGCGCGCGCTTCCCGGACGCGGCGAGCCTCGACGAGTTCCGCGAGAACCTCGCCGCCGGAAGGGATTCGATCGGCCCCATGCCGGAGTCTCGTGCCTCGGCGACCGCCCTGGACCGCCGCGTCCGGTATCTGCCCATGGGGCACCTCACCGATATCCACACCTTCGACTACGCGTTCTTCGGCCTGTCCAAACGCGAAGCGGCCCTGATGGATCCGCAGCAGCGGATCGCCCTGGAGCTGGCGCACCGCGCCATCGAGGATGCCGGCTACGCACCAGCCACCCTGCGCGCGGCCACCACCGCGGTGGTGTTCAGCGCGCCCATGCCCAGCTATCACGCCATGGCCGTCGACCCGGGCCCCCTCGCCATGCTGGGCAATCTGCCCTTCGGCGTCCCCGCCCGCATCGCACACCTGCTCGGCTTCGACGGCCCCTGCTACGCCGTCGACAGCGGCTGCAACGCCTCCCTCATCGCCGTCCACCACGCCTGCCGCGAATTGCGCAGCGGCGACGCCGACTACGCGCTGGCCGGCGGGGTCAGTGTCCGCGCGCACGGCGCTCCGGCCTGGGCCGTGCAGACCATGACCGAGATCGCCTCACCGAGCAGCCGGGTCCGAGCCTTCGACGCCGACGCCGACGGCACAGTCCCCGGCGAAGGCGGTGCGGCGCTGCTGCTGACCACGCTCGAGCGTGCCCGCGCCGACCGTGCTCCGGTCTACGCGGTCATCCGGGGCAGCGCGGTCCTGCACAATGGCCATGCCGCCGCAACCATCAGCACCCCCAGCGCCGCCGCGCAGGCCCGGGTCATCGCGCGCGCCTGGCGCAAGGCCGGTGCCGATCCCCGTGATGCCGGATACCTCGAAGCCCACGGCTCCGCCACCCGGCTGGGCGACGCCGTCGAGCTGGAGGGCCTGCGCACCGCGTTCGCCGAGCGCGCCACCGCCCTCCCGATCGGATCGGTGAAGACCAATATCGGCCACCTCGATCACGCCGCCGGTGTGGCCGGCCTGGTGAAGGCCGTCCTGTCGGTCGCCGACGGACAACTCTTCCCCTCGCTCCACTTCCACCGTCCCACTGGCGATCTCGACTTGGCCGCGGCCGGCCTCGAGGTGGTCACGCAATCGAGACCGTGGCGGAGCGACGGCCCGCGCCTGGCGGGTGTCAGCTCCTACAGCCTCGGTGGCGCCAACGCCCACTGCGTCGTGCAGCAGGCCCCCGATGCGGTACCGCAGCCGGAAGCCGAACCGGCCGAGGCGAGTCGCGAGCCGGTGCCCCGGCTGATCGGGGTTTCGGCGCGGACGGCGACGGCGCTCGCGGACCTGTGCGGCTCGCTGGCGGGGCGTATGCGGGACGATTCGATCGATCTCGCGGATGTGGCGTTCACGCTCGGCCGGGGCCGTGCGCACTTCGGCCATCGCATCGCGGTATGTGCGAGCAGCACCACGGAATTGGCCGATCTGCTCGAAACGCGCGGCGCTGCAGTCGATTCGGACGGTGTGCAGCCGGTTGCGCCGCGAGTGGCGCTGTTGCTCTCGCCGGGTGCTCTGCCGACCGGGCAAGGTGGCACCGCACTGCCGGAACAGCTGCCCGCGAACGGGGAGACGGCCGCAGTGCTCGCAGCACAGCTCGCGGTGCACGATCGATTGCGGGCCTGTGGGATTCAGTTCACGGCCGTGCTCAGCGGGGGCGCGTCGAAGTTCGCGGCACGCTATCTGCTCGGGTCGCGGGAGCCTGTCGATCCGGGCGAATTGGCTGTTGCCGCGGAGACCCCCGCGGTGGACCGGTCGCGTCTGCTCGCGGCGGCGGAAATGCTGTTGCGGGATGGGCCGGTCGTCTTCGTCGATCCCAGCCGGGAGGGCATGCTCGGGCGGTACCTCACCGAGGATCTCGCGGGTCGTGCGGATGCCGAGATCCTGTTCGGCTCGGCCGATTCCGCGGGGGCGCTCGGCATCCTGAGTCGGCTCTACGAGCGTGGAGTGGATCTCGACTGGGCGCGGGTGCAGGGCGGGGCCGGTCGCAGGCTGCGGTTGCCCGGGCACCCGCTGCACGGCGCCCGGTGCTGGGTCGAACTGCCCACTGCGGCGCAGCATGCCGAGATCGCGTCCGAGCCCGTCGAAGCCGTCGCCGCGCCCGAGCCTCCGGTGGTCGC
>NZ_JBHZCS010000002.1:81985-293517 GCF_042755705.1 Nocardia sp. NPDC059154 | reverse complement strand
CCCGCCCGTGGCCAGCACCACCGCACCGGCGGTGATCCGGTAGTCCTGCTCGGCCTGCCGCCGATAGCCGGCCGCCCCGCGCACCACCCCCTCGGCATCGACGAGGAGTTCCAGCGCGGGTGAATGGTCGAGGATCAGCACACCGAGGCGTTTCACCCAGGCCCGCATCCGGCGCATGTATTCGGGCCCCTGCACACCGGTGCGCACCGGCTCGCCGGTGCCGGGATCCACCGGGAACGGGTACCGGCCCTCGACGGCAAGCCGGTTCATGTTCGCGTAGGTCTGGTCGAGGACCCGGTCCATCCAGTAATGGTCGGCCAGATGCCCGCCCAGCGCCTCACGGGCGGCCTTGGCATTGGCGCGGGCTGTGGCCTCGGGCGCGACGTACCAGACGCCGGTGCCGGAAGGCGCTGTGGCGCCGCTGGTTCCGCAGTAGCCCTTGTCCACCAGCACCACCTCCGCGCCCGCTTCCCGGGCGTGCACCGCCGCCCAGCACGCGGCGGGCCCGCCGCCGATCACCAGCACGTCGGTACTGATCTGCCATGGTTCGCTCATCGGCCCGTTCCTCCCGGGAGAGTTGGTGTCCGGAACGGTAAGGCGGCCGGTCGTACTCGCCGAAGGGTTCGAATCAGGACGATCCTTTGGCGGCGGAATTTTCCATATCGTGGAAATCCGCTTGCTTCTCGCGGCGGGATCGGCGCGGGTCAGCGGCAGGCTTCGGCCATGCCGCTGAGCCATTCCCGGACCGCGGCGCGCTGCCCGGGGGTGAACCCGGCTTCCAGTTCGGCTTCGCGGCGGCCGACCGCGGCGTGGGCCTCGGTGTAGATGGCGCGGCCCGCGTCGGTCACGTGGATCTGGTGGGTCCGGCGGTCGGTCGGGTGCGGGCGGCGCTCGATCAGGCCCGCCTTCTCCAGGCCGCCGAGCATCTCGTTCGCGGCCTGCCGGGTGCTGCCGACATCGCGGGCGATATCGGTGACCGACTTCCCGGGCTGTTCCTGCGTCATCATCAGCGTCGCGTACTGCGAGGTCGTGAGGCCGAAATCCTTGAGTTCCTCGCCGATGGCGGAACGCATGCTCAACCACACCGTGCGGACCATGAAGGTCAGGGATCCATCCTGCGATCCGGAACAGCTCACCGCGACAACCCTTTCCAAAGATTGACAGGTTCCTGACAATCACGCACACTGGCGATCGTCAGGTTCCTACCAATCTTATCGAAGGCATCCATGACCGTGCCCGCGACGCTGCCGAGATCCCGGCAGCGGCTCATCCTCGCCGTTCTCCTGCTGTCCTCCCTGCTGATCTGGCTGGACAACACCATCCTCGCCACCGCGCTCGAGACCCTCGCCGATCCGGTGCGCGGGCTGGGCGCGAATCCCGCTCAGCTGCAATGGGCCTCGGGGTCCTACACGCTCGTGTTCGCCGCGCTCATGTTCACCGCCGGGGCGCTGGGCGACCGCTACGGGCACCGGACCGTGCTCGTCACCGGATTGATCGTCTTCGCTGCCGCCTCGGTCTGGGCGGCCTACGCCGGTGATCCCGCCGGGCTCATCGCCGCCCGCGCTGTCATGGGCGTGGGCAGCGCGCTCATCATGCCTGCCACCATGGCGACGGTGACCTGGACGTTCACCGGTCCGGCACGGGCATCGGCCATCGGGCTGTTCTCAACCTCCGCCGGGGTCGGACTGGCAGCCGGGCCGCTGCTGGCGGGGGTGCTGCTCGACCACTTCTGGTGGGGCTCGGTGTTTCTCGTGAACGTGCCCGTCGTCGCGGTCGCACTGATCGGGATCGCGGTACTGGTCCCGAACTTCCGCAGCCCGACGCCGCGGCCGCTGGACCTCGGCGGACTGGCGCTGTCGGTGAGCGGATTGGCGGCCCTCGCCTACGGACTCATCCGGGCGGGCCAGGTCGCCGCGTGGACACCGGTGCAGGTGTGGGCACCCATCGCCGCCGGGCTGGCCCTGCTCGCCGCGTTCGTGGTCGTCGAATTGCGTTCCGAACAGCCGAGTTTCGATCCACGACTGCTGGCGCAGCGGGTCTTCGGCGGCGGCAACGCGGCCCTGGGCCTGCTGTTCCTGGCCATGACCGCGGCCGGCTTCTACGGCGCGTTCTACCTCCAGGGCGCCCGCGGCTTCTCACCGCTCGCCGCGGGTCTGATCAACTCCCCCGCCGCCGTCGGCGTCATCATCGGCGGTCCGCTCGGCGTCCGCCTGGTCCGTCGCTTCTCGCTGCGCGCGGTGACCGCGACCGCCCTCACCGTCGGCGCGCTCTGCATGGGCAGCGCGGTCTTCTTCGGACTGCACACGCCCATCATCTGGAACGTGGCACTGGCTGCGGCACAGGGCTTCTCGATCGGCATGGTGATCGGTTCGGTCACCAGCGCCCTGATGAGCACGCTCCCACTCGACCGCGCCGGCGCGGGATCGGCCGTCACCAATACCGTCCGGCAAACCGGCAGCGTCCTGGGTATCGCGCTCGGCGGCACCATCATGGCCATCACCTACCGCACCGGCATCCAGGCCGCGCTCACCGGCCTGCCCGACGCCGCCCGCGAACCCGCCCAGGTATCCGCCGAACAGGCGCGCCATGTGGCCACCGCCATCAACCGCCCCGACCTGTCCCACGCCGCCGACGACGCCTTCATCCACGCCATGCACGTCGGCGGTGTCTGGACCATGATCTTCGCGCTCGCGGGAGCCGCCGTCCTGGCCCTCACCCTGCGACCCCGCCCCACCCCGGCCACCCCGGACCCGGAGCCGACCCTCGCGGCCGCCGGTCAGAACTGAGCCGACCGGCCCGCTCTCACCGAGCGCCACGCCACGCGTCCTGCGCCACCCGACAGCGGTGCAGGGCGCTGCGCTCGTCATCCCGACCCCGATCGGCCTGCACCAGTTTCGAGTGCACACGCCGTGCTTGCTGCAACGATTTCCGGATCGACATGGCCGGCTTCCTCCTGTTCCGAGGGCACGGTGTTCGCGCCACCTACCTCGTAAGACGGTCCGGAGCAGGGAAATTCATCGCCTCGGGCAACCCGGTTCGACGGATTTCCCACCACACGCGAATCACGCACGCGCGCAGCGCGGGAACGTTTGCTACTCGGACGTCACTCCTGCAGCGAGGAGCTTCCCGGGCAAGGTCGTCAGCTGGACCCGTTCCCCGGGAGTGAGCGCGGCGAAGGCGCCGGCCAGGAAGCCCGGGATCGCGACCTCGGCGGTCCGCAACCGCTCCCGTCCGGCCGCGGTGATGGTGACCGCGTACGAGCGCCGGTCCTTCGGGTTGCGTTCCCGGCGGATGTAGCCCGATCGCTCCAGGTCGTCACAGACGGTCACCATGACGCTGCGATCGATGCGGAGTTCGGCGGCCAGCGTCTGCTGCGCGCACTCACCGACCGCGTCCAGCATCTTCAGCACCAAATGCTGTCCGACTCCCAATTCCGTTGCGGCGGCATGGGCTTCACCAGCCTTGGCCACCGCGGCGGAGGCGCGGCAGAGGGCGATATCGGGGCGTTCGGCGGCGAGAGCCGCGAGGTGGCCGAGATCTTCCGCCGTGCGCTCACACTGAGCGAGGCCGCGCCGCTGTCGCGGGACGACCTGGCGCGCATGCGCATCCGGCCGGGCAGCATGGCGCGGGTGTTCGACGGCGTGCGTCATCTGGCCGACAACATTCACCGCGTGCCCGCGTTCGTGATCCCCGCCGTCGAGGGCCGCACCGACGCCGCCTCGGTCCAAGTCCAGTCCGGCACCTGGGGATCGATCCTTCCCGCGGTCTGGGCTTTCATGCTCGCCGCCCGCGCCCGCGGGCTCGGGACCGTGTGGACCACGGCCCAGGCTCCGCTCGAGCGCGAACTGTCGGCAATCCTGGACGTGCCCTACGACGAGGTCATGCTCGCCGCGTTCCTGCCACTGGCCTTCACGCTCGGCACCGAGTTCAAGCCCGCGGCCCGCGTCCCCCGCGACCGGGTCCTGCACTGGCAGCGCTGGTGACAGGCGGGGCACCGGGCGAATCCCGGGACATGCGGGCATTTCGGGGTTGTCTGTAACCCTAGTTAGCACTTACCTTGGAGTGTGTTGCACCGCACAGGAGCGGCCTCGGCTTCGGCTTCCGGGCGGCGCGGCACAGAGACGAGGAGGCAATGATGGCTCTGACGACGATGTCGGGCTCCGTTCCGGCGGCACGAGACTATGCGGATGTGCTGCACACCCTGTCGGAGGGATCGGTGTACCGCCGATTCGATCCGCATCTCGATATCGCCTGGGACTCACCCGAATTCGCGATCGACCCTCGGGACCCGCGATGGGTGCTGCAACCGGACATCGATCCGCTCGGCGCGACGCAGTGGTATCAGAACCTGCCCCTGGAACGGCAGATCGAGATCGGGCGGTGGCGGATCGCCAATGCCATCAAGGTCGGCGCGGCCTTCGAGAGCATCCTGATCCGCGGCATGATGCAGTACATCATGAGGCTGCCCAACGGGTCGCCGGAGTTCCGCTACTGCCTCCACGAGATGACCGAGGAGTGCAACCACATCCAGATGTTCCAGGAGCTGGTCAACCGGATCGGCGTGGACGTCCCGGGGATGCGGCCCATCTTCCGGAGGCTGTCGCCGTTCATCGGCGTGGCCGGCGGCTATGCCTGGCCGATTCTGTTCATCGGCATTCTCGGCGGCGAGGAACCGATCGACCACTATCAGAAGGCCGTCATCCGCAATGGCGCGAAGCTGCCGCCCGCGGTGGTGCGCTGCATGGAGATCCATATCGCCGAGGAGGCCCGGCACATCTCCTTTGCCAATGAGTTTCTGAAAGAGCATGTGCCGGGTTTCAATCCGCTGTATCGCAATGTCTGCGGTATCGCCTTCCCGCTCGCCATGCGGTGGCTGGCCGGTGAGATCATGGCTCCCCCACCGGAATTCGCCCGCACCTTCGACATCCCCCGCGAGGTCATCAAGGAAGCCTTCTGGCGCTCCCCCACCGCGTCGAAAATCCTCTCCGGATACTTCGGCGACATGCGCTCCCTCGCCGACGACCTGGGCCTGATGAACCCGGTCACCAAGCGGCTGTGGAAGCTCCTGCACATCGACGGCGACCAATCCCGCTACCGCAGCGAACCCGAACGCCGTGCCGCCTGACCCCGGGGATACCCACCGGAATCACCCTCCGAAGTACGATCGGGAAATGCGGTCCATATGGAAGGGCTTTCGGTAGCGCGAAATCGCGAATACCGAAGGCCCACACCAGGACCGACAAACAATCAGCTCAAAGGCCATAGAGGCGGTCCGATATTCCAGATTGCTCGTGCGCAGGGGCCTCGGCGTCTACCGTAATCGGAACGTCGTTCGCCGACGCTGACGACCGCTACTGATCGGACCTGCTCGGCCACGAGTCAATCGTCAAGCTCAGCGAGCACTTTCAGGATCAGCGCACGCGCATCCCGCCCGTAGACCGCAGCCTGTTTCAGTACCTCGAACATCCGCACATATAGGTTGCACTCCGTCGGCTGTGTGACCTGAAGGCTCGCGGTCGGCGTTTCAAGAGCGACGAGGTCATCATCGAAGATCCAGAACCCCGCTGATGCGACCGCCTCGCGTTCTCGCATGAGCGGAATGATGCCGAGCGAGATGTTCGGTAGCGACATCAACTCGAGTAGCCGTCCGAGCTGCCCCGCCTGAACTTCGGCGTCACCGAACCACGTTCGCAGCGCTTGTTCCTCGAGCACCGTCACGAACCGCTTGCCACCTCGCTGCAGGATCCGCTGACGCTCCATCCTGACGGCGACCGCGGCATCGATGTCGTTTGGTGTGCCCAGGAACCGAATCCAGAACGACAGCATGGCGGCGGAGTACTCGGCAGTTTGGAACAGGCCCGGGATCACGTTGTGCTCATAGATCCGGAACACCTTCGTCGCCTCATACCGCTGCTGGGTGTGAGCGCCGAGTACTCGCTTCAGGCCAGCTCGGCTCTGACGCCGGAACTCGAGGTAGGCCGAATCGGCTACCCGCAATGTCGCGATGAGATCGGCCACCTGGTCCTCGGCGCCGCAGACGCGACACCACTCCCTGATGTCATGGTCGGTCGGTGCCTGAATGCCGTTTTCGATCTTGGAGACACGTGTGTAGTGCTGCTGTGTCGCATCAGCGAGGCGGCGGGCACTGAGACCAGCATCTCTGCGGATATCCCGCAGCCTGGCCCCGAGTGCCCGTCGCGCCTCCTGGGCTGAGCTAGAAGGGCTGGTATTCATGGTGAGGAATCGCCAGCTTCCACACCGCCTCGAATGCCGTGCGGCACAGCTGGATATCGGCGGGGTCTGTCGATGCGGCCTTGCCGGTTCCCAGGCCGTTGCCTGCGTAGTGAAGGAACACGGCAAGGCGGTCATCGAACAGGTAGAAGTCGTTGCCTGGCATGGCAATCGACGAGACCAGACGCCTCGGCGTCCAGCGGATATCCTCGCCGGCATCAACCATCGGCCACGCGATGCTGTACGACCACCTCTGGTAGTCGCTGAGCGGTTCCGAGACGATGCGCGCCCGCCGGATCGACTTCCCCGCGGCAGTGTGTTCTCTCAGCGTTGAACACCAGCCCTGGAGCCATTCCAGGTCGTCCGGTTCGCCGGCCGTCCACTGCGCCATGTGCGGCAGCTCTACCACGGTGCCGTAGGCGTCCCGGGTCTCCAAATGGATGGACTCCGTCTGGAATTCGATCAGTAGTTGCTCGAAGTCGTCATCGCTTATCGGAGTCACTGTCTCCCTGTTCGAAGAACGGAACCAGACGGTCCGGAATCTCTACACACGATTCGCCGACAGGAATATCCATCTGCGCCAGCGTTGCCGGATCGTCGATCACCCAGCCCTGTACCACCCATGAACCACGATCGGTGCGGTACAGAGTCGGAGAGCCCGTCGGGTTCGATCCCGGATCCTTGGCGATGAAGGTCAAACGCATGGTGTCCCCCTGCGTGCAGTGCATGCGTGGTGCGGATCAGGGGCCCGCGAGGACATGGTGGCCGACGGTCCCACCCCCACCGAAGCGGTGGCGAACGCGATCCGCACTGCCAACGACGTACTCGAGCACCGGCCCGACTGGCTGAAGAACCCGGACGAGCACACATGAAGCCGTTAGTTCTTTAACCTCCCGATTCCAAACTGTTTGGCCTGCTTGGGTATTCGTGGCAGGCGACCTTCGCCTGATCATGTGCTCCGACCAAGGAATGCACTGATCGAGACGAAGGCCTGGGATGAGTCTGCCGGTCGGCGGCGGGGCAGGGGAAGCGTTTGCCGAACTGTCGCGGATGCGCGGCGAGTTCTACGCGTGCCTGACCGCGCGGGGCGACGATTTGTTCGAGCTCACCGATGCAATGCTGTGCGCGCAGGGCGCGGTGCGGTCGGTGGTGGAGCTGACACTGACCCCCGAGCATCGCCGCGGACACGGCGCGCTCTACGACGGCCTCAATGACGGTCGGGTAGATATCCCACTGTTGCGGAAACTGTTGTCCAGCATCAGTTTACCGAGATTCAGCGCGCACAATAGTCCGGCTGTTATCCGCGTGGTCATGCCACCGCCTTCCACGTGCGCGGGTCACACCCGTTCTCGCACGGCACGAGACCTGTGTGGACCGCCGCGCCGCATTGCACGCAGTGCAATGTGCCAGGGTTTTGGACGACCGATTCCCTGACCGATTCAGAAGCCGATCCCCACAGGCGAATTCTCTGCAATACTTCTCCACTGCTCGATCCGCCTGATGGGTCGGGTACCGTCCTCGACTCGCTGCCAGGTCCAACGTGCCCAGCGGCCAGAACCAGGAGTTCTGTGCACAACCATGCCATTTCGGCCGGATCGTTCACGCGTCGCCTTGTGGTCCTGATCGGCCTCGCCTGCGCCGTGGCCGGTTGCGGGATCGCAACCGACACGGCACATCCGACAACGACGGTCTCGAAATCCCTCCCCCTGGCCACCGTTTCGCAAACAACGACCTTCGCGCCATCGAGCACCCCTGACCCGACGCTATCGCCCCTGGCAACGACTCCTCCCACGACGACGGCTGTCCCGGCATCCCCGGCGGCCGTCATGCCCGCCGTCGTCTGCATGAATCTGCAAGACGCACAGAACAAGATCCACGAGGCTGGTGTCTTCTACTCCCGATCGAAGGACAACACAGGCAAGGGCCGCCACCAGGTCATCGACCGCAACTGGCTCGTGGTCGCCCAATCCCCCTCCCCGGGAACCCCTTTCGGCGAGGGCGACGCGGTCCTGTCCGTCGTCAAATATGGCGAACCCAACAACTGCTGACGACCGGCGATCGCTCAGGCGAGACGGTCCGGGTGTACCGGATTGGTCGTAGAGCTCGGCGATGAGGAACCAGTTGCGTCCCAGCACTTGTGGGACATCGGTGAGGCGTCGGAACGATTCGGGTCGGATCCCGGCATGGTCGCCGAGGTCGCGGTAGCTGTAGCCGATTGCCTGCAGTGCATGAATTCGACGCCGGACACCCAGTGCTGACACGAACAGGGTCGACTGCTCGGCGACGGGAACATGGGTGACGCTCATCAGCCGCATCGCCTGCTCCAGCCGTGTCTTCTCATAGGTCCGCCCGCGGACCAGCCACAGTGTGCGTTGCGGGAGACCCGCAGCGGCGCCGATCCAGCCATCAGTTCGACCCGTTCAGTGCTTGTTGACCTTGGTGCCGGACATGCCGAGCTCTTTGCCGATGCGACCCTTGGCCCAGCCGTGCTCGCGATGAAGGACTCGCGCGTAGACGGGTTTGTCCTTCGCGACGATCGCGAAAGAGCTGCCGGCCAAGATTCGTGTCAGGACGTCCTCGTCGACGATGGTTCGGGAAGGGGGTAGAGGATGTACAGGTCTTCGGGGGGTCGACGGCGAGCAGTCTCCGTTCGAGTTCCAGGTTGACCAGTCGCGAGCGGCCATCGGTCAGGCGCAGCAGGGACATGGACGGCATTGGATCTGCAGCGAAAGCCGGTGGAAGGAAACGCATCTGGTGGCCATGATCTTCGCCAGGTGGGTCTGGGCGCGGGTGGCGTCGATGTAGCCGTCTGCGATCAGCCGGCGGGCAGGGTAGGAGGGTTCGGTGGTGGTCATGCTGCTTCGGCTTTCGGGGAGTAGAGGGGCCACGTGGTCTGCACGTCGGTGAAGGGACGGTCGTGGCGGCGGAGGCAGTCGATGAAGCTGTATGCCTGCTCGCGGTACCAGCGGGCTTGCGCGGCCATGAGTTCGGCGGCGGTGTAGCGGGCGAGATCGGGGTGAAGAAACATTAGCCCCGCTAAAATATGCTGATTCGTGCCATTCGCAGCATTTCCTATGGACATAGGCGTCCCGATATGAATTCATTCCAACCATGCAAGGTCAGCTAGTTATAAGCAGATTTGCAAGATGCCTCGCCGAAGCGCTTCCCCGCGCGTCACCGAGACAATACCGACAGCCAATCGCACGCGACTCGCTTTCGAGGCGAAATGCGCACACGACACACGCTTCACCGCCTCTCGATTCTCCGAACGAAGGGCTCGATGCGATCCGAGGCAGATTCGGGGTGAGCGGGGTCGCAGGCTCGAGCAACGCTGCTGGCCGCCCTCGATAATCTAGGCGTCGGGGTTGATTGCCAGGCTTTGGGCCGACGTGAAGGCAAAGGGGTGCAACGTGATTCCATCCGCGCAAATGCGATCTATGCTGAACGACACCGGCACAAACACAATATTCACCCGAGACGTTGAGACGAGGTGTGCCATGTCCATGTCTCCTACCCTGCAGGATTGCCTGCGCCAGAAATCCTCGCGGTACGAAGTCGTGAACCACCCTCATAGCGATACGAGTATGCAGACGGCCACGGCGGCGCACATCCCCGCGGATCGCCTCGCGAAAACCGTGCTGCTCGAGGACGACAACGGCTATGTCGCAGCTGTGTTGCCGGCGACGCAAGCGGTGCGCCTGGACGATCTCTGGGCGCGGACCGGCCGGCATCTGGTGCTCGCGAAGGAAGTTGAGCTGCGCGAGCTGTTCAAGGACTGCGATACGGGCGCGGTGCCGCCGGTCTGCATGGCGTACGGCATGCAGACGTTCCTCGAGCAGGATCTGGCGCTGGAGCCGGAGGTCTATTTCGAGGCCGGCGATCACGAGGCGCTCATCCATATGGAGCAGCGCGAATTCCTGTTGCTGATGGAAACGGCCGAGGTCGCGCATTTTTCGTACAGGATGTAGGGCATCGTGTCTCGAGCGGCAACCATTGCATGACCGCAAGTAGCGGAGCGGGTTCCCAGCCGCTTTCACGAGCCTGCGAGCACGCGGGCCGGACGGCACGTTGTAGCGGCACCAGGCATCGGGTTCGCGAGCCGAAGCCGTCCACAAGCCGTCAGACGCTCACCGGCAGTCACCAACAACCACCGACGACCAGGGCGAACAGGCAGGTCCTGGCGCGGTGCGGTAGAACGCTGACCTGGGACGACGTACGCTGGCCAAATGCGGTCCATTTGGAAGGGCTCCATCGCGTTCGGACTGGTGAATGTCCCCGTGAAGGTCTACACCGCCACGGAGGACCACGACATCAAGTTCCACCAGGTGCATGCCGCCGATGGCGGGCGCATTCGCTACGAGCGGTTGTGCACGGTGGACGGGCAGCCGGTGCAGTATTCCGATATCGACCGGGCCTACGAATCACCCGACGGGGATCGGGTGATTCTCACCGACGAGGACTTCGCCAAACTTCCGGCGGCCGAGAAACACGAAATTCCAGTGTTGCAATTCGTGCCGTCGGAGCAGATCGATCCGATTCTCTTCGACAAGAGCTACTACCTCGAACCCGATTCGACCACGCCGAAAGCCTATGTGCTGCTGGCGAAGACCCTCGAACGGGTGGACCGGGTGGCGCTGGTGCATTTCACGCTGCGCCAGAAGACCCGGCTCGGCGCGCTGCGGGTGCGTGACGGGGTGCTGGTGCTGCAGACGCTGCTGTGGCCGGACGAGGTGCGGGCGGTGGCGTTCGACAAGCTCGAGGGCGTGACCGAGCCGAAGTCCCAGGAATTGCAGATGGCCGAGACGCTCGTCGACACGCTGTCCGACGATTTCGATCCGAGTCTGTACGTGGATGAATATCAGATCGAATTGAAGAAGCTGCTCGACGAGGCGATCGCCAGCGGTTCCAGCAGGGTCACCCGGGCGCCCGAGGCAGTGGCCTCGGCAATAGATGCCGAGGTCGTGGACCTGGTCGCGGCCCTGCAGCGCAGTCTCGAAGCCTCCGGACGCAAGGCGGGTACCGTACCGGCCGCGCCGGCCAAGGCCACCAAGGCTGCGAAGGCGACCGCGGAGAAGAAGCCCGCCAAGAAAGCCGCGAAGAAGGCTCCGGCCAAACAGACCCGCAAGGGCGCGTGATAGCACGCCACCCGCGCGGCCTCGCTACCCGGCGGGCGCCCGGGTAGCCAGCACCCACCTGGCAAACTGTCGGGCATGGATTCCGACATATCCAGCCATCCGGATATCGCCGTCGTGCCCATGGGGCTCGGGCATCTACGCCAGGTCATCGACCTCGGCTACCAGGCGTTCGACACCCAGGCCAAGCCCTACACCTCGTGGTCGCTGACCTCGGTGGCCGAGCACCTCGACAGTGCCGGCCGATCCTGCTGGGTGGCGGTGGATTCGGATCGGGTCGTCGGATTCGTGCTGGCCTCCATGGAATTCGAGCTGCGCGAGGACTGGGCGTACCTGGAGTGGATCGCCGTGGCGCCCGATACGCAGGGGCGCGGTGTCGCGGGCCGACTCATGACCGCGTGCTGCGATCTGCTGTTCCGGCACGGCGCGGCCCGCATCGTGACCGACGTGGAGAACCACAACACGGCCTCGGCGTCCATGATGCGCAGGAACGGGTTCACCGAGGGCACCACGGTGACATTGTTCGTGCGGCCGAATCCGGACGAGGCCGTGGCCGGGGCCGACGAGCAGGTCACCCTCGGACCCGGCACCAAGCGCGATCTCATCCGGCGCGGCCGGATCACCGGGGACGGGCGGCACGGGCGGCCCGCCCGCTAGTTGTCGGACCCGCGCGCTACGGTCGCGGGCATGACCGCCGTCGACGAGACCATGACCGCCATCAACGACGCCGTAACCCTTGGCCGCCAAGGTGATACGGCGACGGCACGGAAGCAGCTGACCGCGCTGTGGGACACCATCGGCGCGGGCAGCGACCCGCTGCACCGGGTCTCGCTCGCCCACTTCATGGCCGACCTCCAGGCGCATGCGGCGGACGCGCTCACCTGGGACATCCGGGCCCTCGATGCCGCCGACGCGCTGACCGACGAGCGGGCCCAGGCCCACCATGCGGGGTTGAGTGTCCGGGGTTTCTATCCGTCGCTACACCTGAATCTCGCCGACAATTACCGGCGCCTGGGCGCGTTCGACACCGCCCAGCGCCACCTCGACGACGCCCGCAACCGGCTCGACGCCCTCGACGAGGACGGCTACGGGCTCGGAGTGCGGGCCGGCATCGCGAATGTCGAAGCAGCACTGGCGGAACGCTCCACCGAGCAGCTGCCCACGCACCCCGCCGCGTCGTAACGGCCGCCCGGCCTTCGAAAATGTCGGCCCGGTGATCATTGCCGGGCTGGACCAGGCGATATACGCTGGCCGCGACCACCGCCCAGCGAAGGGAGCGCCTCGATGCCGGAGCCGCGATCGGAAGTAGCTGCGCCGCAAGCGGATCCCAGGGGACGACGCGCCGGACTGGGCGTGACCCTCCTGCTGGCCGTCGCCGCGGGCGGACCCGTCGCGATGGCCGGTCCGGTCGCCGCCGATGTACCCGGCACCGCCACGACGGTTTCCTGCTCCCCCGCCGAACTGGCGATGGGCCTGCCCGCCCGCACGCCGGTGGGCGACTGGTCGGAGAATCTGGGATTCGACGCGACCGGGGACATCTGGATCGCGCGCACCTACCGCAATGCGGTGGAGCGGTACGACCGGGACGGTCACCTCGTCGTCAGCGTGCCGGTGTCGAGCCCGGGCGCGGTCCGGCTCGGCCCGGACGGGCTGATGTACGTGACATACGGCAACTCACCGTTCGCCGGGCTCACCGGGCAGGGCGGTGTGCTCCGATTCGATCCCGGCGCGGCCGTTCCGCAGCCCGAAGTCTTCGTCTCCGGGCTCGGCCAGGCCAATGGGGCCGTCTTCGATGCGGCCGGGAATCTGTTCGTCGCCGACACCACCGCCAATACGGTGGAGCGGATCCGGCCGGACGGGACCCTCGACACCGAGTGGACCGAGCGGGCCCGGAACGCGCTGGCGGCCAAGGGATCCGGCGCCGACGGGATCGCCGCGGCCGGGAACATCCTCTATGTGACCCTGCTGGAGAGCCCCACGGCACGCATCGTCGCGCTGCCCATCGACGATCCGGCCCGGGCCGGCGTCGCCGTCGATCTGGCGCCCGCGCCGCTCACCGCACCGCTGCTCCCCGACGATCTGGCGATCGCTGCGGACGGATTGCTCTACATCGCCACCGGCAGTGGGCAATTCGTGCGGGCCGATCCGGTCACCCACACCAGCTGCACGCTGCTGTCGGGACAACCGCTGACCTCCGTGGCCGTCGACCCGTCCGACGACCACACCTTCATCCTCGGCACCGAGGGCGGCGACGTACTGAAGGCGCACCTGCGCTGACGTCAATTGTCCTGCGCGGCACGGGCTCTGCCCTCCCGGAAGAACTCCAGCAGGCGCTCGACCGTCGCCACCTCGGCACGCGGGCGCATCGCCCCGAAGGACGTGTTCCAGAACTCGCCCTCGCGCCGGGTCCACGGCCCTACGTACGCGTACGGCTGCGGGTTGTCCCAGTCCCCCGGGGAGACACCGTAATTCACCTCGTCGATGGCGACGGACAGATCGAAGTGTTCGGGCCACAGCACCGGTTGTTCCTCGGCGAAGCGCCGTAATGCGGTGTCTCCCACCGCGAACCAGTCGTGCACCGTGGTGGCGGCGTCGGCGTCGGCCCTGAAGGGTTCGTCCGGATCCATCCGGGTGCCATCGGCATACAGGCCCGCGGGCGGGGCGTCGGCCGCGAATCCGGCGGTCGAAGCGAGGTCACTGTAGGTGCCGTGCAGGCGGATGCGGCCCTGTGGCCACACCAGATCGGTGCCCGTCACCGACACCGGCCACTTGATGCCGGTGAAGCCGCCCAGCACGATACGCATGCGGATACTGCCGAATCGGCGGTACTGCGGGCCGGCGATCAGCAGTTCGGCCGCCGCGTGCATTGCGAACCGGGTGTCCTCGTAGGTGATGTCGTCCACGGGGAAATCATCTCCGTCCGGCCGGGCGTGTTGCTGGAAAATGGAGTCCGGCAAACAAAACAGCGCCACACCGGACGAATCCGGTGTGGCGCCGGGGTGATTCGCGATCGGTCAGCTCGCGTTGTCGGTGCACGCCGACAGGATGACCTTGGCCTGGCGCGGCGAGGACGACCCCGTGTCCGGGAAACCCGGGGCGCTCTTGCCGAGCACGTTGATGGCGGCCGACTCGGCCTCCACCTTGGACGGGGCCCACGCCCAGCCGAAGCGGGTGTCGGCGCCCTGTGCGACCGCGCCGCAGGCATTGGCGAAGTGCACGACGACCGCGCAGTCGCCGCCGCCGCACTTGTCCACGGCGGTGCTGTCCGCGCTGTCCCAGCTGCCGTAGTTCACGGCATAGGCGACGTTTCCGGTGCTCTTGGACAGCGCGAGCGCGCCGTACAGGTCACCGGAGGTGGCCACGAAGACCGGTTCACTGTCCGCCGCGGAGGCGGTTCCGGCGGCCACGGTGCCGATCGCGGCCATCGACGTAACGGCGAGGCCTACACCGGCCTTGCGCAGCAACGACATTCGATACTCCCCGGGGATGGAAGGTGATAACGGCCGTCATCATGCCAGACGCTCAGACCCTGCGCATGACCGAGACAACCTTACCCAGCACCTGGGCGTGGTCGCCATCGATCACCGGGTAGGCCGCATTGCGCGGCTCCAGATAAACGTGACCATTGGCACGGCGGTAGACCTTGACCGTGGCCTCGCCGTCGATCATGGCGGCCACGATCTCGCCGGTGTGCGCCTCCTGCTGCTTGCGCACCACCACGATGTCGCCGTCGCAGATGGCGGCGTCGACCATGGAGTCACCGCGAACCCGCAGGCCGAAGACGGTGCCGCGGCCGACCAGCTCGCGCGGCAGGGACAGCACGTCGTCGGTGTGCTCCTCGGCCAGAATCGGCGTACCGGCCGCGATATCGCCCACCACGGGCACCGGCACCGAATTCTCGTCCTGCTGCCGCTGCGGCCCGGTCGCCCGCAGGAACAGCCGCACATCCATGGGCCGGGTCACCGATTCACTGCGCTTGAGGAACCCCCGCTCCTCCAATTCGCGTAAATGCCGCGAAACAGACGAAGCCGACTTCAACCCGACCGCATCGCCGATCTCCCGCGTACTCGGCGAATACCCGTGCCGCTGCACCCAATCGCGAATACTGCACAGAATCCGCTGCTGCCGCTCCGGCAATGTGGAGGTGTCGAGATGCTCGAACCCGTCGAAGTCGTCATAGGTCACCGGAGAATCCTACGGTCCGAACCGGCTGTTCCCGGCCACGACCGGCCGTGTCACTCCCGGCGACGACCACCGTGGACCGCGCGAGTGCCGCCTCGGCCGCGGCGGCGAGAACACCGACCAGGTCGAGCCCGCCACCCTCGGACACCGCTGCAGCCAGAGCCCCACCGGCCGACCCACCCATCGGCGCCGACACGATCGGATACCGCACCCCGAGCAGCTCGGTGAACGCACTGCGTAATGCCATGGGCCCCTCCGCTTCCGCACCGACGCGTGGCCGCGAGCCGCCCACGCCGACCTCCACGGTAGCGGCAGGTCTGCGGCAAAACCGGCCGGGACAAGCGCGGCCACGCCTTCGCGCCCAGGATCTGGACGGTGCGGCAGGCTTGGTCGACACTACGGTCGGTCAGGACGATCGACGGCCACAGACTCGGAGAGGCTGTCCAGCAACGGGATACGAGCCAGAGGGACCTGCTTGCCGGGCCGCCGCTGCCACGCCCTGCCCGCGACGGATGCGACGCATCGTGACAGCTCTGCGGGCGACGCGCATAGGGTGGGTGGCGTGCAAGATCACGAGAGGCTGTTCGGCCGGGTGCGCGGGGCGTTGCTGGGTGGGGCGATCGGGGACGCGCTGGGGTGGCCGATCGAGTTTCTGTCGCTGCAGCAGATCCGGGGGCGGTACGGGGCGGCGGGGGTCACCGGATTCCTGCCCGGCCCGGATCCGGCCGCGCCACAGCAGATCACCGACGACACTCAGATGACACTGTTCACCGCCGAGGGCCTGCTGCGCTGTCCGCCGGGTGCGGACCCCGCGCCGGTGTTGCGCCGCGCGTACCTGCGGTGGCGGGATACTCAACAGCAAGAGAAGCCTGCGGCCGATGTGGACGGGTGGCTGGCGGGGCACCGATTCCTGTATGCCATGCGGTCTCCGGGCAATGCCTGCCTGACCGGGCTGCGGCGGCAGGCCGAGGGGTTCGTGCCGCCGTTGGAGTTCGGGGAGCCGGGGCCGGTGAATCCGAAGTCGAAGGGGTGCGGGACCGTGATGCGATCGGCGCCGTTCGGGCTGGCCGGATTCGGCGCCGACCGCGCGTTCTATACCGCCATGCGATGCGCCCAGCTAACACATGGCCACCCGACCGGCTACCTCGCGGCGGGCGCCCTCGCCATCTTGATCGACAGCGTCCTGTCCGGAACCGAACTACCGATCGCGGTGCAGGACACCATCTCCCGGCTCGCCCCGATGCCCGCAAGTGCGGAAACGATCACCGCCCTGGCCGCCGCCCTCACCACCGCGCATCTGGGTGACGCCACCCCGGAGCGGCTGGAGCGAATCGGCGCGGGGTGGTGCGCCGAGGAGTGCCTGGCCATCGCCGTGTACTGCGCACTGCACACCTACCGCACCGGCGACATCCGCACCGGGCTCCTGCTGTCGGTCAACCACTCCGGCGACTCCGACTCCACGGGTGCGGTGGCAGGCAACCTCATCGGCGCCATCCACGGCCTCGAGGCCCTGCCCATGGAATGGGTGGCCGCCGTCGAGGGTCGCGACGAATTGTTCCGAGTCGCCGACGATCTCGTCCTCAACTTCTTCTACAACGATCGCACGGCCCTGGCCGACCGCTACCCCCTCGACCGAGGCCTCGACCAATGATCGGGAAGGGCGTCGTCCACGAATTCAGGGCCGCACGAACCGAATCGCCGAATCCCTTCCAGGTCAACGGCATAGGGGCATGATTCCGTAGGACAAGGCTTTCTCCCCCAGTGAAAACGTCGGCGCACCGTAACACGGTGGGCCGACCGTTCTTTCGGTTCGGCGTCACGGCCCGGTAGCCGGACGACTCAGTCGTCCATGCTGCCCGCGGCGCGGAGGCGGGCGGTGATGTGGCGGGCGGATGGCCGGGGCCGGCCCGGTAGCGCGGCGGGTCGAAGCCGGCGGCGGGAGACAGGCCTTTTGCCTCGTCAGGGATCACTCCTTTTCAGGATCCGACTATCGCACAGTGGTTCCGGTCAGCCGAATGAATATGGACTCCAGCCGAAAACAACGATGCGGGCCGATCCGCATCGGATCGGCCCGCATCGTCGGCGGATTGCTGGTCCCGCTAGACCGTGAAGCCGAGGGCGCGCAGCTGTTCGCGGCCGTCGTCGGTGATCTTGTCGGGGCCCCACGGGGGCATCCAGACCCAGTTGATCTGGAGGTCTTCGGCCAGGCCGGAGCGCACGAGGGCGTTGCGGGACTGGTCTTCGATGACGTCGGTCAGCGGGCAGGCCGGGGAGGTCAGGGTCATGTCGAGTTTGGCGATGCCGTCCTCGAAGGCCATGCCGTAGACCAGGCCGAGGTCGACGACATTGATGCCGAGCTCGGGGTCGACGACGTCGCGCATCGCCTCCTCCATGTCCTCGAGGTGCTGGATCTCCTCGGGGGTGAATTCCTTGGCCTGCTGGTCGGTTTCGCTCATCTCTACTCCCCGTTGCCCATCGTCTTCTTGGCTTCCTCGGCCGAGGCTATCCGTACCACGGCATCCTTGAACGCCATCCAGCCCAGCAGCGCGCACTTCACGCGGGCGGGGTACTTGGCGACGCCGACGAACGCGATGCCGTCGCCGATCACCTCTTCGTCGCCCTCGACGGTGCCGCGGCTCGTGACCATCTCGTCGAAGGCCTCGACCACCTTCAGCGCCTGCTGCACCGGCAGGCCGATGACCTGGTCGGTGAGCACCGAGGTGGACGCCTGGCTGATCGAGCAACCCTGGCCGTCGTAGGACACGTCCTTGACGTCGCCGTCGTCGTCGATGTGCACACGCAGCGTCACCTCGTCACCGCAGGTGGGGTTGACGTGGTGCACCTCGGCGCCGAAGGGCTCGCGCAGCCCTCGGTGGTGCGGGTGCTTGTAGTGGTCCAGGATGACTTCCTGGTACATCTGCTCCATGCGCATGTTCTATGCAACTCCGAAGAAGCTCTGGGCCTTCCGCACCGCGGCCACCAGCTGATCGACCTCGTCGAGGGTGTTGTACACCGCGAACGAGGCCCGCGCGGTCGCGGCGATACCGAAGTGCCGGTGCAGCGGCCACGCGCAGTGGTGACCCACGCGGACGGCGACACCCTGGTCGTCGAGGATCTGGCCGACGTCGTGGGCGTGAACACCGTCCACCAGGAACGACACCGCGCCGCCGCGGTTCACGTTCTCGGTCGGGCCGATGATGCGGACGCCGTCGATCTCGCCCAGGCCCTCCAGTGCCGCGCCGATGAGCAAGTGCTCGTGCGCCGCAACGGCTTCCATGCCGACTTCGCTCAGATACCGGACAGCCGCGCCCAATCCGACGACCTGCGAGATCATCTGCGAGCCCGCCTCGAACCGCAGCGGCGGCGGGGCGAAGGTCGAATGATCCATGTACACGGTCTCGATCATGGAACCACCGGTGATGAACGGCGGGGTGTCCTCGAGCAGCTCACGGCGGCCGTACAGGATGCCGACACCCGAGGGGCCCAGCATCTTGTGACCGGAGAAGGCCGCGAAGTCGACGCCCAGCGCCTTGAAGTCCACCGGCATGTGCGGCACCGACTGGCAGGCATCCAGCACCACGATCGCGCCGACTTCCTTTGCGCGGCGCACCAATTCGGCGACATCGGCGACCGCGCCGGTCACGTTCGACTGGTGGGTGAAGGCGACCACCTTGGTGGCGGGCGACAGCTCCAGCGAGTCCAGGTCGATGCGACCCTCGTCGGTGATGCCGTACCACTTCAGCGTCGCACCGGTCCGGCGCGCGAGCTCCTGCCACGGCACGAGATTCGCGTGATGTTCGAGCTCGGTGATGACGATCTCGTCGCCGGGCCCGACGCGGTACGGGAATCGGTCGTCGGAGAAGGCGTAGGCCACCACGTTCAGCGACTCGGTCGCGTTCTTGGTGTACAAGATCTCGTCCGCGCCGACGCCGACGAACGCCGCGATCGCCGCACGCGCCGCCTCGTAGGCCTCATTGGCCTCCTCGGCGAGCTGGTGCGCGCTGCGATGCACGGCCGCGTTGTGTTCGAGCAGGAATTCCCGCTCGGCGTCGAGCACCTGCAGCGGACGTTGCGACGTCGCACCGGAATCCAAGTACGCCAACGGCTTTCCGTCGCGCACGGTCCGGCTCAGGATCGGGAAGTCGGCCCGGATCCTGGCGATGTCGAGAGTCCCCACGGTGCTGGTCATTTAGGCTCCTACGACAGAATCTGATTCGCGGCTCGCCGCGGATGAGGTGAAGCGCACGTAGCCGTTGGCGTCGAGTTCCTCGGCCAGCTCGGAGCCGCCCTCGGCCACGATGCGGCCGTTCACGAACACGTGAACGAAGTCGGGCTGGATGTAGCGCAGGATGCGGGTGTAGTGGGTGATCAGCAGGATGCCGCCGGTCTCCCGCTCCTTGTAACGGTTCACACCCTCGGAAACAATCCGCAGCGCGTCCACGTCCAGACCCGAGTCGGTCTCGTCGAGGATGGCGATCTTCGGCTTGAGCAGGCCCAGCTGCAGGATCTCCTGGCGCTTCTTCTCACCGCCGGAGAAACCCTCGTTGACCGAGCGCTCGCCGAAGGCCGGATCGATGTCCAGCTCGGACATGCCGTCCTTGACTTCCTTCACCCAGGTGCGCAGCTTGGGGGCCTCGCCGCGGACGGCGGTGACGGCGGTGCGCAGGAAGTTCGAGACCGAGACACCCGGGACCTCGACGGGGTACTGCATGGCCAGGAACAGGCCCGCCCGCGCACGCTCGTCGACCGACATCTCCAGCACGTTCTCGCCGTCGAGGGTGATGGTGCCCTGGGTGACGGTGTACTTGGGGTGCCCGGCGATGGCGTAGGACAGGGTCGACTTGCCGGAGCCGTTGGGGCCCATGATCGCGTGGGTCTCACCGGACTTCACGGTCAGGTTGACGCCCTTGAGGATCTTGATGGGCTCGGCGTTCTGGTCCGGGTTGGCGACCTCGACGTGCAGGTCCTTGATTTCCAGGGTGGTCATCGAATTCGAATTCCTTTGCGGGGATGGGAAGTTGGTGTCAGGCGCCGACGGCGGCGAGCTCGGCCTCGATGGCCGCCTCGAGCCGCTCCCGGACCTCGGGGACCGTGATCTTCTGAATGATCTCGAAGAAGAAGCCGCGCACGACCAGACGCCGCGCCGCCTCCTCGCTGATACCGCGCGAGCGCAGGTAGAACAGCTGCTCGTCATCGAAACGCCCAGTGGCCGAAGCATGTCCGGCGCCCACGATCTCGCCGGTCTCGATCTCCAGGTTCGGCACCGAGTCGGCGCGCGCGCCATCGGTGAGCACCAGGTTGCGGTTGGCCTCGTAGGTGTCGGTGCCCTCGGCCGCTGCGCGGATGAGCACGTCGCCCACCCACACGGTGCGCGCGTCCGGCTTGCTGGAGGACGGATCGCCCTGCAGCGCACCCTTGTACAGCACGTTCGACTTGCAGTGGGGCACCCCGTGATCGATCAGCAGGCGCTGTTCGAAGTGCTGGCCGTCATCGGCGAAGTACACGCCGAGCAGCTCGGCGTCGCCGCCCGGACCGTCGTAGCGGACAGTCGCGGTCAGGCGCACCAGATCGCCACCGAGGGTGACATTGGCGTGCCGCAGGGTGGCGTCCCGCCCCAGCTTGGCGTGGTGCGCGGTCGCGTGCACGGCGTCGTCGGCCCAGTCCTGGATGACGGTGACATTCAGCTTGGCGCTGTCGCCGAGCACGAATTCCACGTTCTCCGCGTAGGTTCCGCTGCCGCGCTGATCGACGACCACGTTCGCGTGGGCGAAGTTGCCCAGCCGGATCTGGGTGTGCCCGTAGGCGGTCTTGCCCTCACCCGGACCGGTGATGGTGACGACGACCGGTTCGGCCACTTCGGTTTCCGCGCCGATCGACACGATGGTCGCGTGCTCGAAACCCGAGTACGCCTGCGCGGCAACGCGATCGGTGGGGGTACCGGCGACACCGAGGCGAGCGTCGTCACGGCCGACGGTCTCCACCGTCACGCCCTCGACAGCGTTCGCCTCGACGACGGCCCGGCCGTCGCGAACGGCGGTGCCGTCGTGCAGGCCACGCAGGCGACGCAACGGGGTGAAGCGCCAGACCTCGTCATGCGCGGACGGCACTTCGAAGGCGTTCACGTCGAAGGACGCAAAAACCTCACCCTTGTTGATCGCCGGCACACGGCCCTCGGTGGCAACGGCAACATTCTCGACCGTCATCAGCCGACGGCTCCTTCCATCTGCAGTTCGATCAGGCGGTTCAGCTCCAGGGCATACTCCATCGGGAGCTCCTTGGCGATCGGCTCGACGAAGCCGCGCACGATCATGGCCATGGCCTCGTCCTCGGTGAGGCCGCGGCTCATCAGGTAGAACAGCTGGTCCTCGGACACCTTCGACACCGTGGCCTCGTGGCCCATGGTCACGTCGTCCTCGCGGATGTCGACGTAGGGGTAGGTGTCGGAGCGAGAGACGTTGTCCACCAGCAGCGCATCGCACTTCACGGTCGACTTCGAGCCGTGCGCACCCTTGTTCACCTGAACCAGGCCGCGGTAGGAGGCACGACCGCCACCGCGCGCCACCGACTTGGAGATGATGGTCGAGGAGGTGTGCGGCGCCAGGTGCAGCATCTTCGCGCCGGTGTCCTGGTGCTGGTCCGGACCGGCGAACGCGATGGAGAGCACCTCGCCCTTGGCGTACTCACCGGTCATCCACACGGCCGGGTACTTCATGGTGACCTTGGAGCCGATATTGCCGTCGACCCACTCCATGGTCGCGCCCGCCTCGGCCTTGGCGCGCTTGGTCACCAGGTTGTAGACGTTGTTCGACCAGTTCTGGATGGTGGTGTAGCGGCAGCGGCCGCCCTTCTTCACGATGATCTCGACCACCGCGGAGTGCAGCGAATCCGAGGAGTAGATCGGCGCGGTGCAACCCTCGACGTAGTGGACGTAGGCGTCCTCGTCGACGATGATCAGCGTCCGCTCGAACTGACCCATGTTCTCGGTGTTGATGCGGAAGTACGCCTGCAGCGGGATGTCCACGTGCACGCCCGGCGGCACGTAGATGAACGAGCCACCCGACCACACCGCCGAATTCAGCGCGGAGAACTTGTTGTCACCCGACGGAATGACCGAGCCGAAGTACTTCTGGAAGATCTCCGGGTGCTCCCTGAGACCGGTGTCGGTGTCGAGGAAGATGACGCCCTGCTTCTCCAGGTCCTCACGGATGGAGTGGTAGACGACCTCGGACTCGTACTGCGCGGCGACACCCGCGACCAGCCGCTGCTTCTCCGCCTCCGGGATGCCCAGCTTGTCGTAGGTGTTCTTGATGTCCTCGGGCAGCTCTTCCCAGGACGCGGCCTGCTTCTCGCTCGAGCGCACGAAGTACTTGATGTTGTCGAAGTCGATGCCCCCGAGGTTGGAGCCCCAGCTCGGCATGGGCTTCTTGTCGAAGATGCGCAGTGCCTTGAGGCGGAAGTCGAGCATCCATTCGGGCTCGTCCTTCTTCGCCGAGATGTCGCGTACGACGTCCTCGGACAGGCCGCGCTTGGCACTGGCACCGGCGACATCCTTGTCGGCCCAGCCGTACTCGTACGTGCCCAGGGACGCGATGGTCTCTTCCTGGGACAGCGGCTGCACCTGGTCGGTGGTCGTCGTCATTCGGCACTCCTTCCGGAGTCATCTGTAGAAGTCGTTGCGGGCTGTGCAACGGGGGTCGATGCGGAATTCTTTTGGGCGGTATTCGATATGGGGGGCACTGCGACGAGCGGGACGTGCGTGGTGCAGGCGCAGTCGCCATTGGCGATGGTCGCCAGGCGCTGCACGTGCGTACCGAGAATCTCCCGGAAGGCCTCGAGCTCGGCCGCGCACAGCTCCGGGAACTCCTCGGCGACATGCGAGACCGGGCAGTGGTGCTGGCAGATCTGCACGCCCGCACCGACCTTCCGGGTCGAGGCCGCGAATCCGGCGTCGGTGAACGCGTCCGCGATCTCCTCCGCCTTGGCCTCGGTCTCGGCCGGGGTGTGCTCGGCGAGCGCGCCGACCCCGGACACGATGGTCGCCACCCGCTGGCGCGCGAACTCGGTGATGGCCTGCTCTCCGCCGATCTCCCGCAGCTGCCGCATGGCGGCTCCGGCGAGGTCATCGTAGGCATGCCCCAGGCGGCCACGGCCGGTGGCCGTCAACTGGAACTGCTTGGCGGGACGACCACGCCCCTTCTGCTGCCACGGCGCCGACCGCATCGCGCGGGCCTCGCCCGATTCGATGAGCGCGTCCAGGTGCCGGCGCACGCCCGCCGGGCTCAGGCCCAGGCGTTCGCCGATGGCGGTCGCGGTGATCGGGCCCTCCTCCAGCAGCAGCTTGATGACGGCTTCCCGGGTATGACCCTCACCCGCCGGCACGGGCACGACAACGGACCGGGCACCGTCGTTTTGGTGCCCGGCCTGTTCCGCGTTCCGCAAACCCACGGTTTTCACAACATCAGTGTGACGGAATTCCATCCCTTGTTCCAGTAAGGGTCACCTGACCTGATCTTCGCGACCTGGGGCGATGGGGTCGGGTGTGATCCGAGCCACCATATATATCCCGGCATTTCGGAAATTCGGCCCGGTCATGGTGGGTTTCCGAAGACGTGAACAGTGTGCTCGTGGTGGGTGCGACGGGAAACGTCGGCCGGCAGGTAGTTGCCCAACTGGTCGCGGCAGGGGTCCGGACGCGAGCGCTGGCTCGCGATCCGGAGACCGCCGCCCTGCCGCCGGGAGTCGAGGTGGTGGGCGGGGACCTGGCCGAGCCGGAATCGCTGGCCGCGGCCGCGGACGGGGTCGACTCGGTGTTCCTGGTGTGGCCGTTCCATGGGACGGAGGGCGCGGCGCAGGTGCTGAAGGTGCTCGCCGGGCATGCCCAGCGCGTCGTCTATCTGTCGTCCACGACGGTGAACGACCAGGGGCCGCAATCGGATCTGATTCCGCAGTTGCATGCCGAGATGGAGGCGCTCATCGAGGCCTCGGGGCTGCCGTGGACCGTGCTGCGCGCGGACACCCTCGCTTCCAACGCGCTGGGCTGGTCGGGGCAAATTCGCGCCGGTGACGTGGTGCGCGGGACCGAGGTCGCGCCGAGCGCGGTGGTGCACGAGGGCGATATCGCGGCCGTGGCGGCGCGACTGCTCACCGACCACTCGCACACCTGGCGGAAATACCTGGTGACCGGGCCGCGGGTGGTCGGGCGGGCGGATCAGGTCGCGGCGATCGGCGAGGTACTGGGTCGTTCGCTGCGGTTCGAGGCGCTGCCGCTGGAGGTGGCGCGGGAGTCGATGACCGGGGCCGGACTGCCGGCACGGCTGATCGAATCACTGCTGTCGATGGCCGAATTCCGGCCACGCTCGGATCTGGTCACGACGACGGTGGCCGACCTCACCGGGCGGCCGGCACGGGATGTCCGGGACTGGGCCGCGGAGCACGTGGAGAAATTCCGGTAGCCGACCGGTCGCCCGATGGCCGCTCGAGGAGGCGCGGGCATAAGTTCGATGCCAATCGAATTATCACTGGGTGCGGGTGCTACAGCGCCTGCCGTCCAGACAACGACATCCACGAAAGCCGGTGCCAGCATGCCCTTCGCACTGTCCCTCCTCGACCTGGCGGTGATCGCGCTCGGTCAGACCGCGCGTGACAGCTTCCGGAACAGCGTCGCGCTGGCGCAGGCGGCGGAACGCAGCGGGTACCGGCGGGTCTGGTATGCCGAGCACCACAATATGAAGTCGATCGCGTCCAGCGCGACCAGCGTGCTCATCGGCCACGTGGCCGGGCATACCGAGACCATCCGGCTCGGCGCGGGCGGAATCATGCTGCCGAACCACTCGCCGCTGGTGATCGCCGAGCAGTTCGGCACCCTCGAATCGCTGTACCCGGGTCGCATCGACCTGGGGCTGGGTCGCGCGCCGGGCAGCGATCAGGAAACCATGCGGGCGCTGCGGCGTAACCCGTCCTCGGCGGACACCTTCCCGCAGGACGTGCTGGAGTTGCAGGGGTACCTGACCGGGAACTCGCGGATTCCGGGCATTCAGGCGGTGCCGCGCGCGGAAGGCGTTGTGCCGCTCTACATTCTGGGGTCGTCGCTGTTCGGCGCGCAGCTGGCCGCGCACCTGGGCCTGCCCTACGCCTTCGCCTCGCACTTCGCGCCCGACTCGCTGCACGAGGCCGTCCGCGAATACCGCGACCGGTTCCGGCCCTCCGAGCAACTGGCCGAGCCGTATGTCATGGCCGGGGTCAATGTGTTCGCGGCCGAGGATCGCGCGCAGGCCGAGGAGCAGAAGACCATCTCCTACCGGGCGCGCACCCGCGCGTTCATCAAGCGCGGCGCGGCGGGCATGGACTTCTCCGACGAGGAGATCGACGCCTTCCTGGCCTCGCCCAATGGCCGTCACCTGGCCAGGATGACCACGTACACGGCCGTCGGCACACCCGCCGACGTCGTGGCGTACCTGGAGGATTTCGCGGCCGGCATCCAGGCCGACGAACTCATCACGGCGCATCACGCCCAGAACGTCGACGACCGGGTGCGCTCGATCGAGCTGACCGGCGCGGCGATGGAAGCACGCGAATCCGTCACGCGCTGAACGACATCAGCCGACCTCTATGCCGACCCATCGCTCTCCGCCGGAGTATTTCGCCGGAGAGCGACGGCGGTGAGAGCGAAAAGGACCAGGGCAAGCCAGATGAAGGCATTGTGCTCGAAGAGGGCGAAAGGGCCCCGGTTCGGGAAGTCGAAGACACTCTCGCGGTGGACGCCGAACAGGATGAACATACCGCCCGAACAGACGAGGAAGACGGCGAGCAGGCCCGCGACGGTGGGGACGGAGCGGTGGCGATTCGCCAGGTGGGCCAGGTAGATCAGCAGGGGCGCGAGCCAGACCCAGTGGTGGATCCAGCTGTACGGGGAGACGACGGTGCTGGTCAGTACGCCTTTCGCGCGTGACGAATCGGGCAAGGCCATATCGGCCAGGACGAGGAGCAGCAGCAACATGTTGACCTGGCCGAACGCCATGGTCTCGCGGATCGGCTCGCACAACAGCAGCAGCCCGGCAGCGGTCGGTCCCACGATCAGCATGCGACGGTCGCGGCGATAGCCCAGCACCGACAGGGCTGACCACACCGATCCGGTGAGCATGAGCAAATTCGCGAGCCCGCCGACCCAGGTGAACGCCGCTCCGTGCAGTGCCGCCAGGGGCACGAACATCAGCGCCGCGAACGGGGTGTAGACGAACTCCCAAACCCCGCGCGTATGGCCGTGCAGTGGTGTGTCGTAAAGAGACACCGTGCACCACCCGGTCCGCCGCAATCCGATAGGCATCGAGATCGACCAGGTGCAGCGCCATCCGCGGTGCCACGATCGCCAGGTGGAGCCAATACGCCCCGGCCAGCGGGCCCAGCACCGCTACCGGCCACACGACATCCAGGGGAATCGAGTGCCGCTGCGGCGCAGCCTGATTCGCGGCCGCCGCCTGATCGATGGCCAGCAACGGCATGCGCACCCCCATGGTCCCGGGTTTCGATTGCCCGCCCGACCGTAGTGACGGGACCCCCCGACCGCGAGCCCCTATTTACTCCTGCGGCGCAATAGGGTTCGATTCGGCGCGGCCGAATGGTCCTCGCGGCCCGGCGGATCGGCCTCGCCAATTTCACCCTGATCGCCTGGGTGGTGAGTCGCTACGTCGTCGCCTGCGCTGCCCTGCTCACCCTCGCCGGCCATCCGGCCCGCGCCCTCGGCCGCGCGCGTATTCCTCGCCGCCCTGGCCGGATTCGCGCTGTCGGCGATCACCGGGATCGCCCCTGGGTGTCGAGGCCGATGCATTCACCCGGTAGGGATACCGGGACCTAGTCGTGGAACGGGTCGGCGTCCTGGCCGGGCAGCCAGGAGCGGCCCGCTTCGGTCCAGCCATTCGCCTTGATCATCTTCTTGGCGGCGCGCTGATTGCGGCCGATGAGGCGGTCCAGGTACAGATGGCCGAGCAGGTGGTCGGTCTCGTGCTGCAGGCAGCGGGCCAGGTAGCCGGTGCCGGAGACGATGACCGGCTGGTTGTGGACGTCGACGCCCGATACCTCGGCCCAGTCGGCACGCCCGGTCGGGAACCACTCGCCGGGCACCGAGAGGCAGCCCTCGGAGTCATCATCGGGGTGGGGCATGGTCTCCGGGATTTCGGAAGTCTCGATGCTCGGATTGATGACGTACCCGCGCCGGCGGCCGTCGGCGGTCATGAGGTCGTACACGAAAACCGCACGGGGATCGCCGATCTGATTGGCCGCCAGGCCCGCGCCCCGGGCCGCGGTGTTCGTCTCGAACAGGTCCTCGACGAAAGCGGCCAGCTCCGCGTCGAATTCGGTGACGGGCACGGCCGGGGTGGACAGTCTGGGGTCACCGGCGATGAGGATCGGTCGAACAGCCATGCCCCTATTTCTTCCAGAAGCAGGCCGGACGGTTTCCGCCGGGGTCCAGCAGCGGAATTCGCGACCCGCTACAGGCGCGGGATATTGCGCAGGTTGCTGCGGGCCATGTCGAGCATGCGGCCGACGCCGCCGGCCAGCACGATCTTGCCCGCGGCCAGGGCGAAACCCTTGACCTGCGCGGCGTCGATGCGGGGCGGGAGGGACAGGGCGTTGGGGTCGGTGACCACGTCCACCAGCATCGGCCCGGGCTCGGCGAACGCCTTGGCCAGCACGGCCCGCGCCTCGGCCGGGTCGGTCGCCCGCAGCGACGGAATGCCCACGGCCGCCGCGATATCGGCGTAGTTCACCGGCTCCTGATCGGTGCCGAAGTCGGGCATGCCGTCGACGAGCATCTCCAGCTTCACCATGCCGAGCGTGGAATTGTTGAACACCACGATCTTCACCGGCAGCCGGTGCCGCCAGACGGTGAGCAGCTCACCCATGAGCATGGCCAGACCGCCGTCTCCCGACAGCGAGATCACCTGCCGGCCCGGGTAGGCCGTCTGGGCGCCGATGGCGTGCGGGACGGCGTTGGCCATGGTGCCGTGCCGCCACGAGCCGATGATGCGGCGGCGGCCGTTCGGGGTGATGTACCGCGCCGCCCAGACATTGCACATGCCGGTGTCGACGGTGAAAACCGCGTCGTCGTCGGCGATTTCGTCGATGAGCGAGGCGACATACTCGGGGTGGATGGGCGTGTGGTGGTCGATATCGCGGGTGTAGGCGTCCACCACGTTCTCCAGCGCGGAGGCGTGCCGGCGGAGCATGTCGTCGAGGAAGGCGCGGCTCGGATTCTGGTGCAGCAGCGGCAGCACGGCGTCGATGGTGGCGGCCACATCGCCATTGACGGCGATATCGACCGCGGCGCGGCGCCCGATGCGGGACGGGTCGCGGTCGATCTGGGCGATCCGGCCGTTCTGCGGCAGGAAGGTGTCGTAGGGGAAGTCGGTGCCGAGCAACAAGAGCAGGTCGGCTTCGTTGGTCGCCTCATAGGCGGCGCCGTAGCCGAGCAGGCCGCTCATGCCGACGTCGTACGGGTTGTCGAACTGGATCCACTCCTTGCCGCCGAGCGCGTGGCCGATCGGGGCGTGCAGTCGCTCGGCCAGGCTCATGACCTGGGCGTGTGCGCCGCGCACGCCCGCGCCCGCGAACAGGGCCACCGTGTCGGCGTCATTGAGCGCCTCCGCGAGGCGGTCCACCTGGGCGGCGGGCGGGACCACGGTCGGCGCTTCGGACACCAGATCCGACTGCCAGCCGCGGTTCTCGGCCTCCGCGCTGAGCACGTCACCGGGGACCACCAGCACCGAGACGCCGTGCCGGCCGAGTGCGGTCTGCATGGCGATGTAGGCGAGCCGCGGCATCTGCTCGGGGGTGCCGACCATCTCACAGAAGTGGCTGCACTCCACGAAGAGTCGCTCGGGGTGGGTTTCCTGGAAGAAGCCGGTGCCGATCTCACGGCTGGGAATGTGCGAGGCGATAGCCAGCACCGAGGCGCCATTGCGATGTGCGTCGTAGAGCCCCTGGATCAGGTGGGTGTTGCCGGGTCCGCAACTGGCCGCGCAGACCGCGAGCCGGCCGGTGAGCACCGATTCCGCGCCGGCCGCGAAGGCGGCGCTCTCCTCGTTGTGGCAATGCACCCAGTCGATGCCCTCGGTCCGGCGCACCGCGTCGACGAAGGGGTTCAAACTATCCCCCACCAGTCCGTACACCCGTTGGACCCCGGCGACGACGAGGGCGTAGACCAACTGGCTGGCGACCGAATTCCGACCCATGATCGCTCCGTTCGCAGTGTCGAGACCGAGCATGACCGGAGGCCACCGATGCACTCTACCGAAATCGGACAGTCAAGATTGCCGCATCGTTGCCGTGCCGCGAATCGGGCCGGCGATCACATGCCGTTGAACTCCACCAGCGGAGCCGGGTAGCCGGGCACGGGAGGTGTTGCACGCCAAGGCTTGTGGATGCGCGCACCGGGAAGATGCGCGAGCTCGGGGAGCCAGCGACGGACGTACTCGCCGTCGGGATCGAACCGCTCGGCCTGGCGGATGGGGTTGAGGACCCGGTTCGGGCGGGTGTCGGTGCCCGTGCCCGCGGCCCACTGCCAGTTCATCTGATTGTTGGCGATATCGCCGTCGACCAGCCAGGTCAGGAAGTGCGCCGCGCCGAGGCGCCAGTCCACGCCCAGCGACTTGGTGAGGAAGCTCGCGACCAGCAGCCTGGCGCGACCGGGCATCCAGCCCTCGGCCAGCAGCTGCCGCATGGCCGCGTCGATGACCGGGTAGCCGGTGCGTCCGTCCCGCCAGGCCGCGAAGGCGTGCGGGTCGTCGCGCGGGGAAGTGGGGCGCGGGCGGAAGTCGGTGTGGGCGAGGTCCGGCCGGGCCGCGAGGATCTGGTGGTGGAAATCGCGCCAGGCCAGCTGACGGGCGAAGGCCTCGCCGCCGGGGGTGGCGAGATCGGTGCGGCGGACCACCTCGACCGGGGACAGACAGCCGAAGTGGAGGTAGGGCGACAGGCCGGAGGTGGCGCCGGCCAGCATGTCACTGTCGGTGTGGTAGTGGTCCACTGGCCCGGAGAGCCAGTCGCGCAACAGTTTCCGGCCGGTGCGCTCGCCACCCACCGACAGGTGCGGGGAGGTCGGCTCGGCGCACAGATCCGCATAGGTGGGCACCGGCTCGCCGCCGATGTCCGGGCCCGCGAGTTGTCGTGGCCGCGGGGCCTGCGGCCGCAGCGGGGTGTCGAGCCAGCGACGGAAATACGGTGTGAAGACCGCGAAATGGTCGCGGCCGGTGGCCGGACGCAGCTCCGACGGGTCGACCACGGTCACCGATGCGGGATGGGCCACCAGCCGGCACCCCGACTCGCCCGCGCGAACGCGCAACTCCCGCTCACGGTTTCGGCTGTACCGGCTGACATCGGCGGCCACCTGCACACTCGTCGCGCCGGTTTCGGCGATCACCCGGGCCACCTCGTCGGCGACCGGGCCCCGGCGGATCACCAATGGTGTGCCGAGCCCGCGCAATTCGGCGTCGAGGTCCGCGAGCGCCGCCGTCAGGAAGCGGAGCCGGTTGGGCGCGACCGGGTTTCGCTCGATGATCCCGGGGTCCAGCACGAACAGCGGCACCACCGCCCCGCCCGCGGCGGCCGCCGCCAGCACCGGATTGTCGTGCACCCGCAGGTCACGGGTGAACAGGGCGATCGCCACCTGCATCGAGCACTCGCTTTCGGATCGATCGGGTCGAACGGGAACGCGGTGTTCTACGGGAGATTCCGCCGGAAACCTATCAGCTGGTCCCGGACCTTCCGCCCGGCCGGGCGCGTCGCCCACGAGACGACCGTGAGCACGAGCAGCAGCGCGAGCACGGCCACCTCGCCGCGGGCATAGCCGACCGTCAGGTGCGAGACGATGCCGCCGCTGTCGACGAAGACGACGCCCGCGTAGGCCCACTCCTTGACCAGGGGAAATCCCGGCATCAGGAGCGCGAGCGCGCCGAGCAGCTTCCAGACGCCCAGCAGGACCAGGAAGTAGGTCGGATAGCCCAGGTGCACGATGGTGTCGCGGGCCTGCGAGTAGCGGGTGATGTCCCACCAGCCGCCGACCACCAGTTCCGCCGCGACCAGCACGGTGGCGGTCCAATAGAGCACCGAGCGGTCGAGAGCTTTTCGTGTGACGATGGTTTGTGTAGTCATGACACCGTGACGTTCGGCGAGCGCGAAATATGTCGGACAGCGACTCGGGATTCCCGGTAGAACGTTTCGAACAGCGGCGCGCCAGACTGAACGCGCTGGCATTCCGGCTGCTCGGCGCGTCCAGCGAGACCGAGGACGCGGTCCAGGAGACGTGGATGCGGTTGCACTGCACCGACATCGACGGCATCCGGAATCTGGACGGCTGGCTGACCACCACGCTGTCCCGGATCTGTCTGGACCGGCTGCGCGCCCGCCGGACCAACCCCGAACGCCCGCTGGGCGACGTCGTGCCCGGACCGCTCCCCTCCGTGGCGACCGCCGGTGAGCCCGAGGAACAGGCAGTACTGACCGACGAACTGGAACGGGCGGTCCTGGTGCTGTTGCGGCGGCTGCCACCGGCCGAACAGGTCGCCTTCGTCCTGCACGACATGTTCGCGGTGCCGTTCTACGAGGTCGCCGACATCCTGCAGCGGTCCCCGAACGCGGCCCGGCTGCTGGCCAGCCGCGCCCGGCATCGGGTGATCGACGGCTCCGACGAGCTCCGGCCGGGCGCGCTGCGGGAACGCCGTGTCGTGCGGGCGTTCCTGGCAGCGGTCCGGGCCGGAGACAACGCCGCGGTGCTGGCGGTCCTGGCCGCCGACATGACGGTGTCCGCGGACCGGACCGCCGCGCCGGGGCCGGTGCCGGTCACCGCGCGGGGCGCGCCGATCGTGGCGCGGCTGGCGGCCGGGTTCGCGGCGCGCGCCGACTTCTCGGCGATGGTCCTGGTCGACGGGCGGCCGGGAGCACTGGTGGCCGGCCGCGACGAACCACCGGCGGTCATGGCGTTCACCGTCGAGGGCGAGTGCATCGTCCGGATCGACGTGCTCGCCGACCCGGAAACGCTGGCGCGACTACCACTCTCGGTATCCGGCTTCAGCGCGTAGCGACGAGTTTGACCGGCGCCTCGAGCAGCGCGTCGATCGAATCCTCCCAGGCCACGGTGCGGGTGGTCACCGCACTCGGATCGAAACGCCCGGCCGCCACCAGGTCGAGAATGTGCGGGATGGACGGGCGGGCGTGCGCCCGGCCGGTGTGGAAAGTGCAGCAGCGCGAATACATTTCGAGCATGGGCAGGGCGACATCCTGGGTCTGGACGCTGACGCTGGTACAGAAGCCATCATTGGCCGTGGCACGGATGGCGGCCACCAGGGCTGTGGAGCCGCCCGCGGCTTCGACGGTGACCGGGAACCGGCCGACCCGGTCGGTCGGCCTGCCCTCGACGGGCTCCGCGCCGAGTTCGGCTGCGATGGCGAGCCTTTCGAGGTCGGTGTCGAGGTAGACGGCCCGGGCGCAGCCGAGCGCCACCGCAAGACCGGCCGCATACAGGCCGATGGACGGTGCGGCCGGACCGCTCAGGACCAGAACTTCGGCGCCGGGGCGGGCGGCGAGTTGCGGGGCGACCGATCGGTAGGCGTCGGCGATATTGTCGCTGGCACTGGCGACCGCCGCCGGATCCACTCCGGCGGGCAACGGGACCAGCATGGCGTCGGCGTGCGGGACGGCGACCAGGTCCGACCACAGCCCGCCCCAGCTCAGCCCGCCCATCGGGCCGAGGCCGTAGCTGGACATGAACGGGTGGGTAGTGCAGTTGCCGGTATGGCCGCGGCGGCAGGAATCGCAGGCGCCACAGGAGATCTGGAACGGGACCACCACCCTGTCGCCAGGGCGGACGGTGGTGACGTCGTCGCCGACGGCCACCACCTCCGCCACCCCCTCGTGGCCGAAGGGGTAGGGGCCCGCCAGGGGGAACCGGCCCTGCAGGATCGCGGGGTCGATATCGCAGGTGGCCACGGCGATGGGGCGGACCAGGGCCTGATCAGGGGCATCGAGGGTGGGTTCGGCGGCGTCTTCCCAACGCAGTGCGTGCGGGCCGTCGAGCACGAGTCGCTTCATGGATCGATCGTCGCTAGAACGTTCTTTCCAGTCAACCCCCCTAGGATGAATTCGCCTCGGCAGCAGCGACTTCCGCGAGACTCAGCCGGATCAACCGGGCCATGGCCACCGAAACCGTGTGCAGCGGCTCATCGGTGCGGCGCACCCGGGCCAGGATGGTCGCGCCCTCGTAGGCCGCGACCACCGTGGTGGCCAGATCACGCGCCTCCCCCGGCGCCAGGCCCAGCTCGGTGAGCAGTTCGGCGAAACCGTGTGTCATCGCCTCGAAGGCCGACACGCACGCGGCGCGCACGGCGTCGACATCACTGCCGCCGTCCAGGGCGGGGGTCCCGACCGGGCAGCCCGCGGCCCAGTCGGTCTCGGCCAGTTTGGTGGCCATGAAGTCGAACAGCGTTGCCGCGGTGCCGAACACATCGCCCGGGGCCTGCCGGATCATGCGCCCCACCAGCACGCCCGTGCCGGTGATGGCCGAGACCGCGATCTCCTCCTTGCCACCCGGGAAGTGGTGGTAGATCGACCCATACGGCAGCCCCGCCGCCTCGCTCAACTTCTTCAGCCCGAATCCGTGATAGCCGTGCCGGGCGAGCAGCCCGGCCGCAGCCACCTCGATCCGCCGTTTCGAATCGGACACCATTCATCCAGAGTATGAGCGGGGTCCGACAGGGGCAGCGCGAATCGTGTTCGGGCAGTGGATCAACCGAGCGCCGCGATGGCCGCGCTCAGCATCTCCGTGGCGCAGTCGGCGACCTCTTGCAGCGCCGGATCGCCCGCGACCTGCACCATCACCTCCGGATTCATGGCCTCCACGATCATAGTGCCGGCGTCCGAACGATCCGCGCGCACAACCACATTGCACGGCAGCAGCAGGCCGATCTGACGGTCCACACCGAGCGCGGTGTGCGCCAGCGACGGATTGCACGCGCCCAGGATGAGGTAGTCCTCCATGTCCGCGTCCAGCTTCTGCTTCATGGTCGCGGTCACGTCGATCTCGGTGAGCACGCCGAAGCCCTGCTCGGACAGGGCCTTCCGGGTACGTTGCACCGCGTCGGCGAAATCGGTGCGCAGAGTGGCCGAGAGGGCGAGAGTCATCACGAATTCCTTTCCGTTGCGGGGCTGCCGGTTCGGGGCACGCCCAGGCGTTGCAGGAGCAAGGTCATCGGACACCAGCCGACGACCCCGAAGAGCACCAGGTTGGCCGCCACCAAGGCGGTCAGCAGCAGCCACCAGGGCGAGAACGCGAGCACCAGCGCAAGGCTGAGCAGCACCACGGTGCCGGCCAGGCCCGGCACGATGCGGTCGATGGACCAGTGGCGGATCGCGATCATCTTGAATTCCTTTCGCTCCCGGCGCTGGGCGATCGCTCGGCAGGGATCGCCCGGAAGAGCTTCAGGCCAGCGCCAGGAAGAGTTTTTCCAGTTCCTCGACTGTCATCGGCTCGGAGTTCTCGGCCCGCTCCCCGGTCAGGCAGTCCCGCAGACCGGTGGCGACGATCTTGAATCCGGCGCGGTCGAGAGCGCGAGAGACCGCGGCGAGCTGGGTGACCACGTCCTTGCAGTCGCGGCCCTGCTCGATCATGGAGATGACGCCCGCAAGCTGTCCGTGCGCGCGGCGCAGCCGGTTGAGGACCAGTGCGATGCTGTCTTCGTCGCCGATCATTAGGGGGGTTTCCTTCCCTGAGTCCGATGACTTCAGTATACCCCTAGGGGTATGGGAGGGTCATGAGAGAGGGCTCACCCTTTCCCACGACCCCACCCGTCAGTGCGCGAAGCTGATGTCCGGCAGCACCCTGCGCAGCCAGCGCGGCGACCACCAGGCGGCGTGCCCGGTCAGGCGCAGCAGCACCGGCAGCAGGATCAGGCGGATCAGCACGGCGTCCAGCAGGACGGCGACACCGAGAATGATGCCCATCTCCTTCGGCGGCAGCGGATCGGCCAGGGCGAAGGTGAAGAACACCGCCACCATGACCGCCGCCGCGGCCGCGATCACCCGGCCCGAGTGGGCGATGCCGTCGATGTGGGCCACCTCCGGATCACCCGAGCGCTCGTAGTGCTCCTTCGCCGTGGCCAGCAGGAAGACCGTGTAGTCCATGGCGATGGCGAAGATCATGGCGAAGAAGAACACCGGACCCCAGCCGTCCAGGAAGCCCTGCGGCGTGAAACCGAGCAGGCCCGCGCCGTGGCCGTCCTGGAAGACCAGTTTCGCCACACCGAACGCCGCCGCGGTCGACAGCAGGCTCACACCTGCCCCGAGCAGGGCGATCAGCGGGGCGCGCAGGGCGACCAGCAGGAGCAGGAAGCCCAGCACCAGGATGATGCCGACCACCAGGGGCAGGTAGTCGTTCAGGGCCTGCTGGAGGTCCAGGTTCTCGGCGACCGCGCCGCCGACCAGCGCACCCGCGGGGAGCGCGGCGCGCAGCGAATGGACGATATCGCCCATGGCCGGATCCGAGGGGTCGACCGTCGGGGTCGCCTGGAGCAGGACCAGGCCGCTGTCGTCGGCGGCGGGTTGCGGCGGGGTGACCATCGCAATCCGATTGTCCGAGGCCGCGATTCGCTGCACGTCCGCGCCGTCGGAGGCGGGGGCCACGATTTGCAGCATGCCGGGCGCACCCGGGCCGAATTCGCGCTGGACCAGCTCGTAGCCCTGTCGCACGGACGCGTCCGCGGGCACCACCTGGATGGACGGCATGGCCACCTTCAGGCTCGTCACCGGAATCGCGAGCGCGACCAGCACCAGCAGGGAGCCGATGGCGAACGGCCACGGGTGGCGGTGCAGCAGTTGTCCCCACTTCGCGAAGACCGGCGAACGATGCTGCTGCCGGGCCACGTACGGCAGCGAGCCCGCGTTCACGCGCCGGCCGAGCGCGCCGAGCACGGCGGGCAGCAGGGTCAGCGTCGCCAGCAGCACGAACGAGACCGCGAACATGATGCCGACCGCCATGGTCCGCACCGCGGGCGCGGGCACCACGAGCACGGCCGACAGGCTCACCAGCACGGTCAGGCCCGAGAGCAGCACCGCCTTGCCGGCGGTCGCCATGGTGACGGCGACGGCGGTGCGCGGTGGCGTGTCACCGCGAATGGCGTCGCGGAAGCGGGAGACCAGGAACAACGCGTAGTCGATACCCAGCGCCAGCGCGAACATCATGGCGAAATTCATGGCCCACACCGAGATCGGCGTGACATGGTTCAGCAACACCAGACCGCCCGCCGAGGCGACGAGGCCGGTGAGCGTCAGCAGCAGCGGCAGTCCGGCCGCCACCAGCGAGCCGAAGGCCAGCACCATGATCGCCAATGTGACCGGCCACGAGAACATCTCGGCCTTCATCATGGCCTCGTGATTGGCCTTGTTGAAGTCGCTCCAGAGCGCCGAGGCGCCGGTCGGATAGATCTCGAAGCCGTTGGATGAGAGGGCCTGCAGTTTCGGGCCGACGTCGGTGACCGCGGCGACCATCTCGTCGGTGTTCGCATTCGCGCCCGCCAGCAGGATGCCGGTGTGGCCGTCGCGGCTGACCGACTGTCCCGGCACGGGTGCGACGATCGCGCCGAATCGGCTGTCGGCCTGCAGGATTCCGGTGAGATCCCCCACCAGGCGTTGCGCCTGCGGACCGTCCATGGTCGCGGTGTCCGAATGGATCACCACCTGCACCGCCGCGGCCGAGTTGCCACCGAAGTGCTCTTGCGCGAGTTCGCGGACACGCACGGACTCTGATCCATTGGCCTGCCAGCCCGCCCCCGCGAGCGAGTCGAACACCGTGGGCGCGGCCGCACCGAGGGCGACCGACAGGATCAGCCAGAAGCCGAACACCCAGCGGGCGTGATCGGCCATGCGGGCCCCGAGGCGGCCCAGCAGACCGCCGGGGGCGGTCGTGATCGGAGAAGTGTCGGCGACGCCGACTGTGGTACTTCGCATCTGACTTCCTTCCATACCCCCTGGGGTATGTCACGACTATACCCCCCGGGGTATCAATGGCAAGTGTGGGTGCCGATCGGCAACTCGCGAGCACATCGGGCGAACCCGCGCTACGGCCATGCGATCGGCGTCCGACCCGCGGCTCCGGACTAGGCTTCGCAGCTGTGGCGGTAGTGGAAGGCGCGCGGCGCAGAGTCATCGATATCGGACGCCGGGCCCTGGGCCTGGACGTTCCCGCCGCCGATCACACCGTCGCCGTCCTGCACGGCGTCGACGCCGACCGGCCCGGCCTGGACCGGCGCGAAACCCTGCAATTGATGCGGATCCGGCTGCTCGGCGCGACCGGGGCCGTGATCATGGCGGTGTCCGCGCTGGGTGTCGGAGCCCAACCGGTGCACCAGAATCCGATCTCCGGCATGCGGGTGCTCGGATTCTTCGCACGGGCCGGCACCTCGACGCTGGCCATGTGCATGATCGGCACCATCCTGGTGATCATGGCGTGGCTGCTGCTGGGCCGCTTCGCCGTCGGCGGGTGGGGCGGGGATCCACGCCACCGGCTCAGCCGCTCGCAGATGGATCGGACGCTGCTGCTGTGGATCATTCCGCTCAGCGTCGCACCGCCCATGTTCAGCAACGACGTCTATTCGTACCTGGCACAGAGCGAAATCGCGGCCCGGGGCATGGACCCGTATTCGGTCGGCCCGGTGGCCGGGCTCGGGCTCAACAATGTGCTCACCAACAATGTCCCCACTATCTGGCGGGACACCTCCGCGCCCTACGGGCCGCTGTTCCTGTGGATGGGACGCGGCATCGCGCAGATCACCGGCGACAACATCCTTCTCGGGGTGTGGATGCATCGGCTGCTGGCATTGGCGGGCGTGGCATTGATGGTATGGGCGCTGCCGCGACTGTCGCGACGCTGCGGAATCGCGGGGGTGAGCGCGCTGTGGCTGGGCGCGGCCAACCCGCTGGTGCTGTTCCACCTGGTCGGCGGCGTGCACAATGACGCGCTCATGCTCGGGCTGATGCTGGCGGGAATGGAATTCTGCCTGCGCGCCATCGACGATTGCCCGCAGTTCAATCAAAGGGCTTGGGCGCTGCTGGTTTTCGGTGCCGTGCTGATCACGCTGTCCTCGTCGGTGAAGATCATCTCCCTGGTGAGCCTCGGATTCGTGGGCATGGCGCTGGCGCGGCGGTGGGGAGGCGGGCTCAAACCGGTACTGGTCGCCGGCGGTGTACTCGGTGTCATCGCCGTGGTCACGACACTTTCGGTCAGCTATGCCAGCGGACTCGGATTCGGCTGGGTCAATACCGTCGGCACCGCCACCTCCGTGCGCAGTTACCTGTCGCTGCCGACCGCCGTCGGAATCATCACCGGATTCGGCGGCGTGCTGCTCGGGCTCGGCGATCACACCACCGCCCTGCTCGACATCACCCGACCCATCGCGGAGCTCGTGGCGGCCTTCGTGACCATCCGCATGCTCATCGCCGCCTGGACCGGGCGCTTGAATGCGATCGGCGCGCTGGGTGTTTCACTCGGCGCGATCGTGCTGCTGTTCCCGGTGGTGCAACCCTGGTACCTGCTGTGGGCGATCGTGCCCCTCGCCGCGTGGGCCAACCGGCCCGCGTTCCGGGTGCCGGCGGTGGTGCTGTCGGTCGTGGTGTCGGTGATGGTCATGCCGCGCGGCGCGGACTTCTACGTCTTCCAGATCGTCGAATCCGCCATCGCCACCGTGATCGTGGGCCTGTCGCTGATCTTCCTCACCCGAAATGTGCTGCCGTGGCGCAATCAGCCGGGGGTGTCGGCTCGGTCACAGCAGCCCACGCCTTACGGTGTCTCATCGTGACCGCAGCTTCCGGACCCGCCGTACGCGTCGACGGCGTCGTGAAACGCTACGGCGAGACCACCGCGGTCGACGGCATCAGCTTCGATATCGAACGCGCACAGGTGCTGGCCCTGCTCGGACCCAATGGCGCCGGCAAGACCACCACCACCGAGATGTGCGAAGGCTTCGTGACTCCCGACGCCGGGACCGTGCGGGTGCTGGGCCTGGACCCGATCGCCGACTCCGATCAGCTCCGACCGCGCATCGGCGTGATGCTGCAGGGCGGCGGCGCGTATCCGGGGTCCAAGGCCGGGGAGATGCTCGATCTCGTCGCCTCCTATTCGGCGAACCCGCTGGACCCGGCCTGGCTGCTGGACACGCTCGGACTGAAAGACGCTCGGCGGACGCCGTATCGGCGGCTCTCGGGCGGGCAGCAGCAGCGGCTCGCGCTGGCGTGCGCGCTGGTCGGGCGGCCGGAGATCGTGTTCCTCGACGAGCCGACCGCCGGATTGGACGCGCAGGCACGGCATCTGGTGTGGGAGCTCATCGACGCGCTGCGCCGCGACGGGGTCAGCGTGCTGCTGACCACGCACATGATGGACGAGGCCGAGCAGCTGGCCGATCAGCTGGTGATCATCGACCACGGGCAGGTCGTCGCGCAGGGCACGCCCGCCGAGGTCACCTCGCACGGAGCCGAGGGCCGGCTGGCGTTCACCGCGCCGCCCAAACTGGACCTGTCGCTGCTGGAAGCCGCACTGCCGGAAGGGTTCACCCCGCGCGAGACCGCGCCGGGGTCGTACCTGCTGCAGGGCGACATCACCCCGCAGGTGCTCGCCACCATGACCGCGTGGTGCGCGCGAATCGACGTGCTGCCCACCGACATTCGCATCGACCAGCGCCGGCTGGAAGACGTGTTCCTCGAACTGACCGGGCGGGAGCTCCGCGGATGACCGAGACCGTGAACCGATTCGCGGCGGGCACCTTCTCCCCCGCGCCGCAGCCGACCACACGCGCCAAGATGCTGGCGGCGCAGACGCGCATGGAGCTGATCCTGTTGCTGCGCAACGGGGAACAGCTGCTGCTGACCATGTTCATTCCGATCACGCTGCTGATCGGGCTGACCCTGCTGCCGATGAGCGGGCTCGGCGAGCACCGGGTGGACCGGGTGGTGCCCGCGGTGATGATGGTGGCGATCATGTCGACCGCGTTCACCGGGCAGGCCATCGCCGTCGGCTTCGATCGGCGGTACGGGGCTTTGAAGCGGCTCGGGGCGACGCCGCTGCCGCGGTGGGGCATTGTCGCGGGCAAGTGCTCGGCGGTGCTGATCGTGGTGGTGCTGCAGTCGATCCTGCTGGGGGCCATCGGGTTCGCGCTCGGCTGGCGGCCGTCGCTGACCGGGCTGCTGCTGGGCGCGGTGGTGATCGCGCTCGGGACGGCGACCTTCGCGGCGCTGGGCCTGCTGCTGGGCGGGACGCTCAAGGCCGAGGTGGTGCTGGCGCTCGCCAACATTCTGTGGTTCGTCATGCTCGGGACCGCGAGCCTGGTGTTCATGTCCGACGACCTGCCGCACGCGGTGAGCCTGATCGCGCGGATCATTCCGTCCGGGGCGCTGTCGGAGTGCCTGGAGCAGGCGATGCGCACCAGCATCGACTGGTACGGGCTCGCGGTGCTGGCCGGCTGGGGCGGGCTCGCGGGGTGGCTGGCCACCCGGTTCTTCAAGTTCGATTGAGGCTGTCCGGGCGGCGGTCACCTCGAAAGTTCGCGCCCGCCCGGGTGTTTAACGACACGTTGTAGTAGGGCCGGTGACGGGGCGAAATGCGGCCCCGCTACCATCGGTGCGTGCTGTCTCGCGCCTTCCAGCGACTTGCCGACCTGTTCCCGATGCCTTCCCTGCGGGTGCAGCGACTCCTCGCCTTCCTGGTTATCCTGTCCCAGGCCGGAATCTCGGTGACCGGCGCGGTCGTCCGCGTCACCGCGTCGGGCCTGGGCTGCCCCACCTGGCCGCAGTGCTTTCCCGGCAGCTTCGTGCCGACCGCGGTGGCCGAGGTGCCGGTGCTGCACCAGGTGGTCGAATTCAGCAACCGCATGCTCACTTTCGTGGTGTCGCTGGCCGCGGCGGCCATCGTGCTCGCGGTCACCCGGGCGCGGCGTCGGCGCGAAGTCCAGGTGTACGCGTGGCTGATGCCCGGCGGCACCGTGCTGCAGGCCGTGATCGGCGGTATCACCGTGCGCACCGGGCTGCTGTGGTGGACGGTCGCGGTGCACCTGCTGGCGTCCATGCTGATAGTGTGGCTGGCGACGCTGCTGTGGGCCAAGGTCGGGGAACCCGACGACGGTATCGACACGGTTCAGGTTCCCAAGCCGCTGCGGCTGCTGACCGCCCTGTCCGGTCTGGCCCTCACCGGAACGCTGATCGCGGGCACCCTGGTCACCGGCGCGGGTCCGCACGCGGGCGACAAGAGCGTCGAGAAGCCGGTCGAACGCCTGCAGGTCGAGATCGTCACGCTGGTCCATCTGCACGCCGAACTCCTGGTCGCCTACCTGGCCCTGCTCGTCGGCCTCGCCTGCGGCCTGGCCGCGGTCGGCATGAACAAGACCATCCGCAACCGCCTCATCCTGGTGATCGCCCTGGTGTGCTCCCAGGCCCTGGTCGGCATCGTCCAGTACTTCACCCACGTGCCCGCCGCCCTGGTCGCCGTCCACGTCGGCGGCGCCGCCGCCTGCACCGCCGCCACCGCCGCCCTCTGGGCCGCCATGCGCACCCGCGAACCCCTCCCCACCTCGGCTCCGGCGCCCGCGGACAAGGCCGCCGCCTGAATCGGTCGGCGGCTCCGCACCGCCGTCGACCGCACCCGGCAGCATGTCCTGTGTGCCCGAGCTACTCGACGACGCCCACCTGGAACAGACTGCGGTAGTGGCGAACTCCGCCATGAACCGCGACCGCCGACTGCCCGCCTACCGTCGCGAACTCGGCTTCGACCCCGTTGCCTGGCTGGCGGCCCGTCCCGCACCCCAGCGCTGGCTGGATGTCGGATGCGGCCGCGCCCACGCCCTGTTCGAGGCGGACGAAACGCTGTCCGGTCACGCCCGGATCATCGGGCTCGACCTGGTGGACTATTTCGGTGGGCCGCCGCGAGCGGGCATCGACCTCGTCACCGGTTCGATATTGACCTGGCATCCCGACGAACCCGTGGATCTGATCACCAGCGTCCACGCCCTGCACTATGTGGGCGACAAACTCAGTGCTCTCACCCGCATGTCCTCCTGGCTCACCTCCGACGGCCTGTTCGCCGCGAACTTCGACGCCACCTCGATCCGTGACACCGGCGGCGCCCCACTCGGTAGACGTGTGACAACCGCCTTGCGTCAAAACGGATTCACCTACACGGCGCGAAGTCACCGCCTCACCCGCAACGGCCGGGCCCTCCCCCGGTGGGAATTCACCTACGCCGGCGCCGATGTCCACGCGGGCCCGAACTACACCGGCCAAGACGCCGTCGCCTCTCATTACCGGCTCTGACGGTGATCTCGCTCCCGCAGGACGGGACAGCGGGTTTTCCCTGACCAGCGCTACGCCTCGGGGATGAGCTCGGGTGAGCGCTGCGGATGATGCCCGGATCACGGCTCGGGGCTACCATCCGGTTATCGACCTCCGCGAATTGCGAATCCGGCGGCGCAGCAGCGCGTTCCGGCCGAGCGCTCGTGGCCACCACGCCAGAAGGGGAGCATATGAGGCTCGTTCGCCGGATTGCCGCTGCGGTCGCAGTCGCCGCAGTGGTCTGCGCGGTGGGGGCCTGCGGTGATGATGCGGCGCGACAGCCGGGAGGGCCGTTGTCGGCCGATGCGCGTGCGGAGGTCGGGCGCGCCCTGGACGCGGCCGTGGTGGCGGGGGTTCCCGGGGTACAGGTGGTCGTGACCGAGCACGACCGGGAGTGGAGTGCGACCTCGGGTGTCGGTGACGTCGCTACCGGCGCGGCCTTTCCGCGGAGCGCGCATGTGCGAGTCGGCAGCAATACCAAGGCGTTCGTCGCGACCGTCATGATGCAGCTCGTCGCGGAGGGTGCGGTGGATGTGGACGCGCCTGTCGAGCGTTACCTGCCCGGCGTCGTTCAGGGTGCGGGCATCGACGGCAACCGGATCACGGTCCGGAATCTCATGCAGCACACCAGCGGTCTGCCCGAGTATCTGGAACTGCCCGAGCTGCAAGGTGATTCGCCCGATCTGCTGACCAAGCGCTTCGACACGGCGGACCTGGTCCGTCGCGCCATGACCCTGCCCGCGGACTTCGAGCCGGGCGCGAAAGCCGAATACAGCAATACCAATTACCTCGTCGTCGGCATGATCGTGGAACGCGTGACCGGGCACCCGGTGGGCGAGGAAGTCACGCACCGCGTCATCGACCGGCTGGGGCTGCGCGACACCTACTTCCCGGCCGCCGGCGACACCGACCTCCGCAGTCCCCACCCGCAGGGCTACGAGGCGGTCGACGGGAAGCCGACCGACGTCACCCGTTTCGATCCGTCGTGGGCGGGCAGCGCCGGTGCGCTGATCTCCACCGGCTCCGATGCGAATCGGTTCTTCGGTGCGCTCCTCACCGGGAACCTGCTGCCCCCGGCCCAGGTGGCCGCCATGCGGGCCGATCCGAAACCGCTGACCAACCGCCCGGGTTACTCGTACGGCCTCGGATTGACCACCGCCCCCGCACCGTGTGGCATCCAGGTGTGGGGACACGGCGGTTCCATCCCTGGCTTCCGAACCTTCAACGCCGTCAGCCCGGACGGCCGCGCGGTCACCCTCATCGCCAATCTCCGGCCCTCGGATCCCACCGTCACCGCTGCCCTCCAGAAGGCGTTCGACACCGCGCTCTGCGCAGCCGACTGAGCCCGGAGCCGATCGGCCGCACGCCGCACAGCGCCAGAGCCACACTCAGGATCGCAAAGAGTTTGGCTCGTGCAGGGTGGACCACCGTGGGGGGTGAAAACGGGGCCGGGCGGGTCTCAGGCGGGGAGGAACTGCCACAGGGCGTTTCGCACCGAACCCTGCTCATGGCCGGCCTGCAATTCCAGCAGGGCGGCTTCGGCGACCAAGCCGACCCACAACCGGGCGGCTGCCTCCGGGTGCGGCCAGCCCAAGACCTCGAAATCGGGTTCGATCAGCGCGGCGTTGTCGGTGTTGCGAGCCGTCACCTCGTCCACGATCAGAGGTTCGGCTCGGGCTTCGAGGAGCAGGGCCTTGACGCCGCGGTCGCGCAGGCAGGCGTCGAGGTAGGCGGTGGATCCGGCCAGGAGACGGTCCCGGCCCGGGGCGAGACCGGAGGTGGCGGAGTCGATTACGGCCTGCAGGCGCTCGTGGAATTCGCGATGCAGGGCCAGCAGGTAGTTGGCGCGGGTGCCGAAATGATGGAAGAACGTGCCTTTCGAGACGCCGAGCTCGGCCACCAGGACGTTCACACTGACACCGCCGAGTCCCAGCCGCTCGGCCAGCAGCAGGCCGCTGTCGACGAGCGCGGCGCGGGTGCGCGCGGCGGAATCCTCCCGCAGATTCATCAGATTCAACCCTCACCGGGGGGCGGTGCCGGCTCGCCCTGCGTTGCGCGACAGGCGATTCGGCGTCCCTCTTGCGTGTGTTCCGGACCGATTGTATGGTCACATCATACTTGACCGACCGACTGGTCAGTGAACGACCGGCCGGTCACCACAATCGAATGAAGGGTTGTTGCGTATGCACATCATGCGCACGTCGGCCGGACGACTGGCCTACGAAGACATCGGCACGGGGCCCACCGTGGTCCTGCTGCACGCCACCCTGCACGACCACCACGACTTCGATCCGATCCTCCCGGCATTGGCCACGGAGCATCGGGTGATCGCCATCGATTGGCCGGGACACGGTGCATCCGAACCGAATTCGACCATCACCGCCGCCGGGATCGCCGACACGCTCGCCGAGGTGGTCACGGCACTCGAGCTGGATCCCGCCGTGTTCATCGGCAGTTCGATCGGCGGATTCGCCGCAGCCTGCCTGGCGCTGGAACAACCGGCGCGCGTCGCCGGGCTCGTCCTCGTCAACACCGGCGGCTTCGTCCGGCAGACGCCGCTGACCCGGGCCTACTGCAACCTCTACGGCTCCGCTCTGGTGGCCCGCCGCTGGCTCCCGCACAGCATCCGCAACTACATGAAACCCGTGACCCCGCACGACGACGCCGTCGTAGAGCGCGCGATCCGCGTTGCAGGCACCGAGATCGGCCGCACCACCTACTCCGCCCTGTGGCACAGCTTCAACGATCCCCGCTACGACCTCACCGGCCGCGCAACCGAAATCGCGGCACCGACCCTGATCGTATGGGGCCGCCGCGACCCGGTCCTCCCGCTCCGCTACGGCAGGAAAGCCCACGCCCTGATCCCCGGCTCCGAGCTCCAGGTCCTCCCCACCGGCCACCTGCCCTTCTCCTCCGCCCCCGAGCAGTTCCTGGACTTCGTCCGCCCATTCATCGAATCCGCATACGCGACACCGGGAGCCAGCCCGTCGACGAAATGAAGTGCGGCACCCATCAAGATCTGGGCCTCGGAGGCGAGATCGGCGAGCTCATGGATGAGCAGCGGAGTCGCACAGTCGAATTCGGGGATGACGGTCGGCTGATCCGCCCGCGAGATCGGGCACGGACGGCGGAAGTGCTGAATACTTCGACGGATGGGTGCGCTCTCGCTGTCCGACACACTGGCACTGCATCGACTGCGGGATTGCGAGCGGGTCCTGGTCAATCCCCTCATGTCGATGGTCTGGGGATTCGACCTGGACGCCGTCGCCGAGCGGGTGCTCTACCGAGACGACATCGCCCACGCCACAACACCATTCGAAGTCGCCGCGGCAATAGAAGCATTCCGCGACCGCACACCCCTGCGGCCCCGTCGAACAATCCCCGTATGACGAGCGAAGTCCCGGTTCACCAGAACAGCCGATGGGTCGATGGCCCCCAGGCGATCACCTGGTAGCGCCAATGGCCGGCGCTCGAGCATCAGCACCGCGCCGAGGGCTCGGGTTACGACTCGCCGCCGGTGGCGGGTCGGCGGAGGAAACGACGGCGCCACCGGCCCGTACCTCGCGACGCGCGGAACGATGCTCCCGGGTCATCGGCCAGGTCCAGCCACGGATTGCCCGCCAGGGTCGGCGCGGGCCGTGCGGATCGCGCCCCGGCGGCCGGGCTCGGTGATGGTGCGGCGCAGGCAAAGCCCTCGGCGGCAAGATCCGCGAAGGAGACGGCATCGGCAAGGTTGAGGGCGCGCAGCAGGGCGGCCGGGCACGTCATCTGGCCGTCGACCGGTTCGGTGAGGCCCTCGACCTGGATCACCACGCACAGCTGGGGTGTGATGATCACCAGGTCGGCCTCGGTGGCGTTGCCGGAGTGGCCGGGGCGCCGGTCGGGGATGTAGCACCCCGAGATGGCGATGCCGCCGATCCTGTAGTCGCCGATCCTGTAGTCGCCGTTCCAGATCCGCAGCCAGTCCGGCACTTCCTTCTCGGTCCCCGGAACTCGGCTTCCATCGCCGTTGATGACCAGCATTCGCGTGCCCCCTGCTCGCGTGGCGGCACCGAAATCAGCGCCGTCACAACACGATATCCACGCCCACCGACACCGGAAGCAGGTCGGCGCGCTCGGCCTGCCCGCGAATCACGTTGCGGCTCAGCTCAGAACGAGCATGTGGCTATGCCTCACGGATTGTGACGAACAGACTCGCGAGATCGCGATCGGGCTCGCCGATATCTCGGTGCCCGCGGTGCGGGAACGGCTGGTTCTGATCGCTGCCGATCCGATGGAAGGGGACGACAACCGCCGGGTCGCGGCGACAAGGATTTCATAAGAGGCCCGCTGGGTGCGGTGGATAACTTCGTCTCATCCAATCAGCCATTCGGGCGGTGGAATTCAGACGGAGGTCAGGCATCATGTGGAACGTTCCCAACGGCGGACGTGGTCTGGTGGCGAAGGCAGCGGCACCGGTGGCCGCTCCCGCGGTCGGGGTGGCGGCCATCGTACTGGCCGCGGCGCCGGCCCAGGCTCAGTCCAATCATCCGAATTCGTGCATCGTGGTGCAGAACCACGCCGGCCGCACCACCACGGTGACCATGAACTACCCGGCGGGCTACAACGGGTCCTGGACGATCTACCCGAACGACCTGAGCCTGCTGCTGTACAACGGTGAGCCGGTACAGTCGCCGACGGGTGATTTCAACATTCAGAAGGACTCGGACCTGCAGACGGTGTGGAACTACGACCCGAACCGCGACACCAACCGCGGCTGCAACGGCTCCTGGGTCGTCACGCTGAACTGACGAGGGTCAGCGCCGATCGGCGATGACGAGGTGACCGCCGGCGCGGACCGAAGTGCGTTTGCCCTCGATTCCCGCCTCGACCGCGACCGATTGCAGGTCGCGGTCGGCGGTGACGGAGAAGCCGCGCTCGGCGAGCACTGCGGCCATCGCCTCGGGGGTCCAGCTCGAACGCTGCGGTTCACCGGCCATGGGATTGGTGCGGCCGGAGACGGACAGCAACAGCTCCATGGCCTTGCGGCCGTAGTGGTGCGCCCGATTGGGGGTCGGGTAGGTGATGATCAGACGGCTGCCGGGCGCACTGCGCTTTGCCACCTCGGTGACGGTCTCGGCGACCTCGGCGGGCGTCAGGTAGGGAACGACGCCCTCCCAGATCCAGGTGGTGGGCCGGGTCTCGTCGTGGCCGGCCGTGGTGAGGGCGGCCCCGAGGGAGTCCCTACCGAAATCGACCGGGACGAAACGGACGTCCGCCAGGGCTTTCCGCTCCCCGAGCCGTTCCTGCTTCTCGGTCTGGGACGCCGGATGATCCACCTCGAACACGGCGACTCCCGCCAGTTCGGGCATGCGCCAGGCGCGCGCGTCCAGCCCCGCGCCCAGAATCACCAGCTGCGGATGCGCACTCTCCCGCACCGCCTCGTCGATGGCGACCGTGCGGGCCGCCAGCACTTCCGAAGTGGCGGAGAGCAATTCGTACTCCATCCGCGCGCCGAACCCCTTCGGCACCGCGCCCGCGCGCACGAGATCGACCAGTTCGCGTTCGCCGTCGACCAATAATTCGACCGCGACCGGGTCGGAGAACCGCCCGACGCCCATTCGCCCGTCCGCCACGGCGCGGCCCTGGCAGACCAGGACCGCCGTCCGGCTCGCTGCACGCTCGGTCACCGGTTCATTATCGGCGCTGCGGCCATGGTTCACCCGCCGCCGGGTCGATCCGGGATTCGCGCCAGAGCGGGCTGTCGACGAAGTGATTGTCGAAACGCTCCTGGGTGCGGAGGATTTCGAGCGGATCTCCGTCGCCGCGGCGGAGCCGCTCACCCATCCGGAAGTATTCGAAGCGTTCGATGCCGGGCGTGAACACGATCAACACATCGGCCGCCGAATCGGCGGGGGCGCCCCAGGCGTGCACCATGGCGGGCGGAACCAATAGGAAATCCCCCTCGCCCATGGTGAGGATCTCCTCCCCGGCCAGCACCCGCAGCGTGCCGCCCAGCAGGAAGAACAGTTCTGCGGACGTGGTGTGGAAGTGCGGCGGCGGGCCGTCGGTGCCGGCGGGCAGGACCGCGCGGTTGGCGCTGAGCTTTCCGCCGGTCATATCGTGGTCGGCATACAGGTGCACGCCCAGGCCCGGCAGCTGTTCGGCCTCGCCGGCCCGGATGAACAGGGCGCGGTCCGCGCCGGAGGGTGTGGTGGTCATGGTCGGTCTCCTCGGCCCCGGGGACCCTCCCCGGACGACAACACAGAGGCGCGGTGACCGCGAACAGTGACATGGGCGCGGGTTTCGGTGACGCGGAACACGATCCGGGCCACCATGTCACAGTTTCCGGGCCGCCCGGCTCTTCGGTGGCGAGAGAAGGGAGACGAATCATGACGGCACAGCCACCGCACGCGGCCTCCGACGAGGTCACCGCGCGCTTTCTCGACTACCGCGAACTGCTGTTCGCGGTCGGATACAACATGCTCGGCAGCGTCGCCGATACCGAAGACGTGCTGCAGGAGGCATGGCTGGCGTGGGCGGCACGGCACCGTGACCCCACCGCGGCACCGGTCGACAATGCCCGCGCCTACCTGGTCCGGGTGGTCGCCAATCACGCCCTGGCGCGGCGCACCGAGATCGGCAAACGACGCGAAACCTATGTCGGCCCTTGGCTTCCCGAACCGCTGGTCACCGCCGAGGACGAGGTGTCCGGCGTCGTGGAACGCAAGGAATCGCTGTCCATGGCGGTCCTCGTGGTCCTGGAAACCCTGTCCCCGCTGGAGCGCGCGGTCTTCGTCCTGCACGATGTGTTCGGCTTCGGCCACCCCGAGATCGCGGCCATGCTCGACCGCTCCCCCACCGCGGTCCGCCAGCTCGCCTCCCGCGCCCGCAAGCACATCCACGAGCGCCGGCCTCGCCGGCGCGACCAGCACTTCCAGGCCGGGCTGAGCGAGCGACTGGCCGAGGCCACCCTGCGCGGTGACCTCGCCACCATGCTCGAGGTCCTCGCCCCCGATGTCACCCTGTGGACCGACAGCGGCGGCGCGGGCCGGGCCCAGAGCCTGGAACCCGTCCACGGCCGCGACCGGGTCGCCGCGGTCTTCATGGCCGTGGCCGCCGACCTCCCCGCCGGGCACCTAGCCATTCGCTACCGCTGGGTGGCCGAAGACCCCTGCGTCCTGGTGTTCTCCGACGAGAGCCCCCTGGCGGCCGTCGTCGTCGACCTGGACCCGGCCGGTACCCGGATCCAGACGATCTACTCGATCACCAACCCGCACAAGCTATCCCGGATCACCTGATCGCACGCCGGACGGCCACCGCAACGGCTGCACGCGAACGGGCACGGCGAGCAGGGACCCGGCAATGCGGACGCTCCCGGACGCAGGCAGCAGGGGTCGCGGTGCACAGCCGAGCGAGTGACCGGACTGCGTCGAGCTGCTCGATCACGAACCCGCAGGCTTTTCCGGATCAGCTCGGTGCGACCGGGGCGGATCGGCCGGGTCGCAGTGCGGCTGTCACGACGACCGTGGCGTAGGAGGCGGTGAAGGTGCCGCCGAGGGCGTCGATCGCCGTGCCGATGCCGTCGAGGACGGCGGTGAGGGTGTCTGGTGGGGCCTGGGTGAGGGTGCCGTGGGTGGGGATCTGGTCGAGCCATTCGTCGCGGGTGTAGGTGCGGCGCCACTCGAACTGCCACTGCTCGGGGTCGGTGAAGGCTCCGGATTCGCGGATTCCCCTGGCCACCGTGTCGAGTATCGGCTGGTAGATCTCGAGGGCGGGGCGGTCCGCGACCCGCGCGACGGGTGTGTCCGGCAGCAGGCGGCGATAGACCGCGGCGAAGGCCGCCGCCGCGTCGGGCGGCAGCTGGGCGAGGGGCCAGAAGGCGGCGAGCCGGCCGCCGGGACGCAGAACCTGCGCCGCCCGGGCCGTGCCCCGCACCGGATCGACCCAGTGCCAAGCGGTTCCGGCGATCACCGCGTCGAAGGTGCGGCCGGCCGGATCCCACTCCTCGAAGGTGCCGACCTCCACGTCGACGCCGGTTTCGCGAGCGAAATCGGCCATGCGGGCATCGGGTTCGACGCCGAGCACCGCGCATCCGGCATCGCGGAACTGCCTGGTCGCAATACCGGTTCCGCAGCCGACGTCGAGGACGTCCTTGCCGGGGCTTGCCGCGAGGATGCGCTCGATCATGGCGGCGGGATACGCCGGGCGGGTGCGGTCATAGCGGGCGGCGTCGATACCGAAAGACTCCGCGATGTGCCGGGCTCGATGGGGGCTCTGGTCTGCGGGTTCGGGGCCCGAGGGCGGTAGAGTGACCATGCGCCCACTTTAAGTGGGCACTTGCCCACTCCGCAAATGGATTGGGTCCGGCCGACGTGAAGGAGTGCGGGGTGCCCACCGGGGTGGCCATTCGGGATGCACGGGAGCAGTTGTTCGACGCGGCCGAGCGGATTCTGTTGCGGGACGGGCCGAGCGGGCTGACGAGCCGGTCCGTCACCGCCGAGGCCGGGTGCGCGAAAGGCGTGCTGCACCGGCATTTCGCCGACTTCGACGGGTTCCTCGCCGAGCTGGTCGAGGACCGGATCGTCCGGGTGGAGCGGCTCGGCGCCGCACTGCGCGACCGGGCCGGGCAGGCCACGGTGCCGGGCAATCTCACCGAGGCGCTGACCGCCGTGTTCGAGACGGTGGCGGTGGCGATCGTCAGCCTGGTCACCTATCGGGACGAGCTGCGCGCCCGGCTGCGGCAGCGCCGGCCGGTCGGTGTCCCCGTCCTGACCGAGGCCACCGAGCTGATCGCCGGATACCTCGCCGCCGAGGTCGACACCGGCCGCCTCGCGGCCACCTGCGACACCGATCTGCTCGCTCGCACGCTGATCGGATCGGGACACCTGCTCTTCGCCGACCGCACCGCGGCCCGGCCCGAGACCGAGGCCGTGCACGCCATGGTGACCGCGATCCTGGGTGGAGCGCTGACGTCCTGAAACACCGAGACGCGGACGGGTGAAAGTCTCACTGCGAGACCACCCTTGACACCGTCGGGGCCGCCGGGAAATTTGACCCCTGCAGTTCAGGTCACCCGCACGAAAGGTCTCCCACCGCAGTGACCATCGACCACACGACCCTGACCCCCGCCGAGGTCGTCACCGCGCTGTGCGCCGAATGGCGTACCGGCACACCGGAATCCATCGCCGAGTTCTTCACCGAGGATGCCGTCTACCACAACATTCCGATGCAGCCGTTCGTCGGCAAGGCCGCGATCCTGGAGTTCCTGCGCGGCTTCATCGGCGCGTTCGGCGGCATCGACTTCACCATCCACCACCAGGCGGTCACCGGCACTGTCGTGCTCAACGAGCGCACCGACCGATTCACCCTCGGCGACAACCACATCGAGTTGCCGGTGACCGGGGTGTTCGAGGTCCGCGACGGCCGGATCGCCGCCTGGCGCGACTACTTCGACATGGCCCCGTTCACCGCCATGCAACAGGGCGCGTAGGGTTCAGAAGCTCTGCCAGGAGGGCTTGTTCGCCACCGCGAACCGGTAGTAGTCGGCGGCCTTCAGGCGCGCCGCCGCGTCCGCGTCCACGATGACCGTGACGTGCGGGTGCATCTGCAGGATCGACGCCGGGCAGAACGCGGAGAGCGGGCCCTCCACCGCGGCGGCGACCGCCTCGGCCTTGCCCGCGCCGGTGGCGATCATGAGCAGATGGCCGGCGTCGCCGATGGTTCCGAGGCCCTGGGTGAGGACGTGGGTGGGCACCTGCGCCAGGTCGTCGTCGAAGAAGCGGGCATTGTCCTCGCGGGTCGTCGGGGTCAGGGTCTTGACCCGGGTGCGCGAGCGCAGCGAGGAGCCCGGCTCGTTGAAGCCGATGTGCCCGTTCGCGCCGATGCCCAGGATCTGCACGGCGATGGGCCCGTTCTCGGCGATGGCGCGTTCGTAGGCGGCCGCAGCCGCCGGGATGTCGGCGGCATTGCCGTCGGGGCTGTGGACGTCGGTGTCGGCGAAGTCGACGTGCGCGGTGAACTCGTCACGGATGAATCGCCGGTAGGACTGCGGATGTCCCGGCGGCAGGCCGATGTACTCGTCGAGCAGGAACGCCTGCACGCCCGCGAAACTGAGGCCCTCCTCGCGATACTGCCGGATGAGCTCCCGGTAGGCGCCCAGCGGTGAGGAGCCCGTGGCCAGCCCGATGGCGCGGGCGCCGCGGCGCACGTGGTCGGCCATGATGCGGCCGGCCAGCACACCGGCCTCGGCCGCGTTGTCGGTGATCACGAGTTCCATAGCGCTCCATCCTTGTACACGGTCACGGGGTTGAGGTGGTGGTCGGCGACCAGGACGTCGGCGCGCATGCCCGGAGCCAGCGCGCCGAGGTCGTCGGCCATGCCGAGCAGGCGGGCCGGGGTGGCGCACGCGGCGGTGGCCGCCGCGGTGAGCTCGACGCCCGCGTGGAAGACGGTGCGGCGCAGCACTTCCACGGCGGTGGCGGTGCCGCCGGCGATGGCGCCCTCCCCGTCCGGGTCGTAGATGCGCGAGATGCCTGCCCGCACCACGACGTCCAGGCTGCCGAGCTGGTAGCGCCCGTCGGGTTGCCCGGCGGCGGCCATGGCGTCGGTGATGAGGGCCAGATTGTCGGGGCCGATGGTGTCGAAGACCATGCGCACGGTGCCGTCGGCCAGGTGCACGCCGTCGCCGATGACCTCGGCCACCACATCCCCGCGTCCCGCCGCGGCCATGGCGGCGGTGAGGAAGTTGGCGTCGCGGTGCGCCAGCTCGGGCATGGCATTGAACAGGTGGGTGATGGACACCCGCCGGCCGCGGCGCATGGCGTGCACGGACTGCTCGTAATCGGCGACGGTGTGTCCCAGGGAGAGAATCACATTCGCGTCGGCGAGCACGTCCGCGAGGGCGTCGAAGTTCGCCGTCTCCGGGGCCACGGTCACCGACACGACGCGGCCGCCCGCGTAGTCGAGGAGCCGCTCCAGCAACGCCGGATCACCGGCGATGATCCGATCGGGATCGTGGGCGCCGCGCCGATGCTCGCTGATGAACGGGCCTTCGAGGTGGATGCCCGCCAGCAGGCCGTCGTCGATGGCCTTGCCGAGCACGTCGATGCGGTCGCGCAGTTCGGCCTCGGTGGCGGAGACGAGGGAGGCGACCAGCGTGGTGGTGCCGCGGCGGCGATGGAAGTTCGCGGCAGCGGCCACGCCCCCGGGATCGGTTTCCGGGAAGCCGAATCCGCCGCCGCCGTGACAGTGCACGTCGATCAGCCCCGGCAGGATGATCGGCGGCTCGTCCGGTAGGTCCGGCAGGTCACCGCCGAATCCCGTTGCCGGGCCCACATAGTCGAGGCGTGCCCCGTCGAACGACACCACCCCGTCGGCGAGCTCGCCCGCCTCGGTGAGGGTGACGACCCGGCCGCGCAGGGTGGTCGTCACGTATCTCGCCCCAATGCCCGGCGCGCGGCCTGGTGCGCGTCGTCGGCGGTGCGGGCCGACAGCACCGCTGCCGCCGCCGCTCTGCACTGCTCCAGGGTGACCTCGCCGAGCTGGGCCCGGACGCCCGCGATCGATCGGGGCGCCATGGACAGGGTCTCGACGCCGAGACCCACCAGCACACAGGCGAATTCGGGATTCGACGCGGATTCGCCGCAGACGCCGACCTTGACGCCGCGCTTGCGTGCCCCGGTCACCGTCATGGCGACGGTCGCGGCCAGCGCGGGCTGCCACGGATTGTGCAGCGCCGCCAGCGACGATGCCATGCGGTCCGCGCCGAACAGGTACTGCGACAGGTCGTTGGTGCCGATGGAGAAGAAGTCCACCTCCGCGCCGAGCTGCTCCGAACACAGTGCGGCGGCGGGGATTTCGACCATGATGCCGCAGGTGCCGATCCCGGCGTCGCGGGCGCGGGCGGCGAAGTACCCCGCCTCCTCCGCGGTGGCGACCATCGGCGCCATCACCTGTACCGGCGTGCCGGTCTGCCTGGCCGCGGTGTCGATGGCCGTGAGCTGGTCGAGCAGCGTCCCCTCATCGACAGTGCTCAATCGCAGACCGCGCACGCCCAGCGCCGGGTTCTCCTCATCCGGCAGGTCGAGGAACGGCAGCGGCTTGTCGGATCCGGCATCGAGGGTGCGGACCGTGACGGGCCGGTCGCCCATGACTCGGAAGATCTCGGCGTATTGCTCGGTCTGCTCGGCCACCGTCGGGGCCGACTTGCGGTCCAGGAACAGGAATTCGGTCCGGAACAGGCCGACACCCTCGGCGCCGAGTTCGACCGCCAGCCGCGCATCGGCCGCGGAGCCGACATTGGCCAGCAGCGGTACGGCCTGCCCGTCGGCGGTCCGGCCGGGACCGGTCGGCGCGGCCGCCTGCCGGGCGCGCAGCGCGAGCACTTCCTCGCGACGCGCCGCGGTCGGCTCGACCTCGACCACGCCGGCCGTGCCGTCGAGCACGACTTCGGTGTCCTCGGCGATCCCGGCCGCGTCCGGTGCGGCGACCACGGCCGGAATACCCAGCGCCTTGGCCAGAATGGCGGTGTGCGAGGTCGGCCCGCCCGCCACCGTGAGCAGCCCGATGACCCGCTCCGGGTCCAGCGTCGCGGTATCGGCGGGCGCCAGATCCTGTGCGGCGAGCACGAAAGGCGTTGCACTGTCCGGGATCCCGGGCGGATCCACCCCGAGCAACTCGGCCACCACCCGCTGGCCCACATCGCGCAGATCCGAGGCCCGTTCGGCCATCATGCCGCCGAGTGCGGCCAGCTGCGCGCCGAAATGCGCCACCGCCTCGGTCACCGAGTGCGCGGTCGGCGTCCCGCCCCGGATCTCGGCGCGCACCTGATCCAGCAGTGCCGGATCCGCGGCCAGCGCCGAGGTCATGAACAGGATGTCCGCCGCCGGGCCCTGCGCGTCGAGGGCCTGCGCGGAATACCGGCCGGCGACCGTCTCGAAAGCGGCCTCCGCGCGGGCGATTTCGGCCTCGATGTCACTCCCGGGCGCGTCGTCCCGGCTGGTGACCGGCGCGGGCGCCAGCCACTTCACCGATCCGACGGCGATCCCGGGAGCGGCGGCGACACCGCGCACCTCACGCGTCAAGATCTGTCTCCAGCATCGCGACCAGCGTATCGAGGGCCGCATCGGCGCCGTCCTCGGCGTGCAGGGTGACGGTGTCGCCCTGCTTGACGCCCAGGGTCATCACCTGCAGCAGGCTGTTGGCGGCGACGGGGTCCTTGTCGCCGACCGAGATCTGGACGGGGACACCGGCTTCCCCGGCGGCCTTGGCGAACAGGGCAGCAGGACGGGCGTGCAGTCCGGTCTCGGACGCGACTACGGCGGTGCGGGTGATCATGCTGCGATGTTCTCCTTCTCGAACTCGGACTCGTCCGGTTCCCGGCCGGGTGTCGGCAGGTTCCAGCGCTTGATGATGAAGCTGAAGGTGACGTAGTACAGGGCCGCGTAGCCGAGTCCGATCGGAATCAGCAGCAGCGGATGGGTGGCCTTGCCGAAGTTCAGCAGATAGTCGATGGCACCGGCCGAGAAGGTGAACCCGTCGTGGATCCCGAGCGCATTGGTGAGCGCCAGCGAGGTGCCGGTGAAGAAGGCGTGGATCACCAGCAGCGGCCAGGCCACGAAGATGAACGAGAACTCCAGCGGCTCGGTGATGCCGGTCAGGAACGCGGTCAGACCGGTGGACAGCATGATGCCGCCGATCATCTTGCGGTGCTCGGGGCGGGCGTGGCGCCAGATGGCGATGGCCGCGGCGGGCAGGCCGAACATCATGATCGGGAAGAAGCCGGTCATGAAGGTGCCGGCCGAGGGGTCGCCGGCCAGGAAGCGCGGGATGTCGCCGTGCGCGCCGTGGTAGTCGCCGATGACGAACCAGACCACCGAGTTGATGATGTGGTGCAGGCCCAGCGGCAGCAGCATGCGGTTGGCGAAGCCGAAGATGCCGCCGCCCGCGACCGAGTTGTCGGCGACGGTGGTGCCCAGCCAGGTCAGCGCGGAGTTGAAGGCGGGGTAGATGAACGACATGAGCACGCCGATCACGACGGCCGCGCATGCGGTCAGGATCGGCACCAGTCGGCGGCCGGAGAAGAAGCCCAGGTAGTCGGGCAGCTGGGTGCGGTGGAAGCGCTGCCACAGCGTGGCCGCGGTCAGGCCCATCACGATGCCGCCGAGGACGCCGAAGTTGACGAGCTGTGCGGCCGGGGCCTTTGCGACGTCCACGACCGGGCAGTTCCAGTGCGCCGCCCGGAACAGCCAGCCCAGGACCGGGCCGCAGCTACCGTCCAGCACCACCGGTGACATGGCCTTGAGGACACCGGTGAAGGCGAGGTAGCCGACCACCGCCGCGAGCGCGGTGGAACCGTCGGCCTTCTTCGCCCAGCCGATGGCGATGCCGACCGCGAACAGCAGCGGCAGGTTGTCGATGAGGGTGCCGCCCGCACCGGCGAGTACGGCGGCGGCGGACCGCATCGGCGAGAACCGGCCGAGCATGTCGTCCTGTCCTAGCCGGAGCAACAGTCCGGCAGCGGGTAGCGTGGCGATCGGCAGCATCAAGCTGCGGCCGAGCTTCTGCAGTCCGGATAGATCGAGCTTCTTGCGGGAGCTCTCGACGGCATCGGCCATGGATGGTCCTCAGTCTGTGAATGGAGTCACGCGTACTGTTCACGATCAGCTAGCGTCACTGGTTATAACCAGACATATACTGGTTATAACCAGCTTTGTCTACTCGACACGCACGGAGGAAAAATGTCGAAAGTGGATCAGATCATCGCCGGACTGGGTGGCGCGGGCAACATCGTCGAGGTGGAGGGCTGCATCACCCGCCTGCGCTGCGAAGTGAAGGATGCGAACCTGGTCGACGAGAAGGCGCTGAAGGCCGCGGGCGCGCACGGCGTCGTCAAGATGGGTGACGCGGTTCAGGTCGTGGTCGGGCCGAGCGCCGACGCCCTGGCCGAAGACATCAACGACTTGATCTGACCGCCATGAGCACCGAGATTCTCGCGCCGCTCGACGGCCGCGCCATGCCCCTGTCCGAGGTCCCCGATCCGGTCTTCTCGGCCGAGATGGTGGGCGCGGGCGTGGCCATCGAACCCCTCGACACCGATGCCGCCACCACCGTGGTCGCCCCCGTCACCGGATCGCTCGTGAAGCTGCACCCGCACGCCGCGGTCATCGTCACCGACGACGGCGCCGGCGTGCTGCTGCACGTCGGCATCGACACCGTCGGCAAGCCGGACCTCTTCGAGGTGAAGGCCGCCGAGGGCGATCGGGTCACCGCGGGTGATCCGCTGATCTCCTTCTCCCCCAACGCCGTTCGCCGCCTCGGCCTGAGCGCGGCCGTGCCGGTGGTGGTCATGGACAGCAGCCCGGGATCGGCGCGGAACGCGCTCACCGGCCCGGTCACCGCGGGCTCGGTGCTGTTCTCCATGTGAGAAGGGAAGAACTCCGCCAGACCGGAAAAGAATTGAGCCGCTGCCCGATCGGGCGGCGGCTCATTCCTTGCCGGTAGGCCGGTCAGCTGTCCTCGGCCGAGACGGTCATGTAGACCTGGTACCGATCGGCCCGGTACCAGGACTGCGCGTGCTCCACGGCCCGGTCGCGCGAATACGAGATCCGGTCGAAAGCCAGTAGCGGCGAACCGGTTTCGGTGCCCAGCCAGCCCGCGTGCCGCTCGTCGGCGGCCACCGCGCGCACGCTCTGCTCGGCCCGGTCGATCGGGCAGTCGTACTCGCGGGAGAACAGCGCGTAGAGCGACTGCGTCAGTTCGTGATCCAGCAGTTCCGGCAGCAGATCGGCGCGGTACCAGCCGTCGTCGATGGACATGGGTAGCCCGTCGGCCAGCCGCAGCCGAACCAGGTGGTACGCCTTGGTATTCGCGGTCAGCCCCAGCGCCGTCGCCGAGGCCGGGGGCGGCACCGCATGATCGGTGTGCAGCACCACCGTGCTCGGGGTGCGGCCCAGCCGGCGCATGTCGTCGGTGAACGAGGCCATGTGCAGCCGGGAACGGGCCACCCGCTCGGCCACGAAGGTGCCCTTGCCGGGGACGCGCGTGATGACGCCTTCGGATTCGAGCTGACCCAGTACCTCGCGCACGGTCATGCGGCTGACCCGGTAGTCGTCGCACAACTGGCGTTCGCTGGGCAGCATTTCACCGGGACGCAGATTCGCGCACAGGGTGGTGAGCGCCGAACGCAGTTGCGCTTGCTTGGTCACGCGCCCTGACACGTCGATCCGGTCCTTTCCGCCCCCGCCGGCTGCGGGCGCGGTCACTTCTCGTTGCGCGCCTTGGGGAATCGCTTCTGGTGTGCGACCCAGCCTGCCATCTTGGCCCAGTGGCCCTTCGCCGGGGTGACCTTGGAGATGAGCTCGCGGTCCCACTCCTCGGTCTCGGACAGGCCGTTCACGGTCTCCACGAGGGACTTGGCGGCCGCCATGGACCCGACGACGCGGTCACCCAGGACGCCGTCGGCGCCGACCAGGGTGATGCGGACGCCGACGCGGCCGATGGGCTGCAGCACCGCGGTCGCGGAACCGCCATGCTCGGCGACGAATCCCTTCACAGAATCCACGACGGACGGCGACAGCTTCTCGGATGCCGGGGCGGTGGTAGCGCTCATGCGCTGCAGTTTACCCACGGGTAATTCAGCGTCCATGAACCGCCGCACATCTCACACTCCGTGAGCCGCCGCGCGCCGCGTGGCGGCGGCGATGTAAGACTGACTCCATGCGCGCCATCCAGGTTTCCGAGCACGGCGGTCCCGAAGTCCTGCGGTACGTGGAGGTGCCGGACCCGCAGGCCGGGCCCGGGCAGTTGCTGGTGCGGACGCAGGCGAGCGGAATCAACTTCATCGACACCTACATTCGGACCGGGCGGTACCCGCAGGCGGTGCCCTACATTCCGGGATCCGAGGGCAGCGGTGTGGTCACCGCGGTCGGGCCCGGCGTCACCGAGTTCCGGGTCGGGGATCGGGTGGCGTGGGCGGCCGCGCCGGCCAGTTACGCCGAGCGGGTGGTCGTGCCTGCGGCCGTGGCGATTCCGGTGCCGGACGGCGTGGACGCGCCGGTGGCGGCGTCGGCGCTGTTGCAGGGTATGACGGCGCACTATCTGATCGAGTCCATCTACAAGCCCGAGCCGGGCGAGAGCGTGCTGGTGCATGCCGGAGCCGGTGGTGTCGGGCTGATCCTGACGCAGCTGCTGGCGGCGCGCGGGGTCCGGGTGATCACCACGGTGTCGACCGACGACAAGGAGAAGCTGTCGCGGGACGCCGGGGCGGCCGAGGTGCTGCGCTATGACGAGGACATCGCGGCGCGGGCGCGGGAGCTGACCGACGGGGCGGGCGTCGCCGCGACCTACGACGGCGTGGGCGCCTCCACCTTCGAGTCCAGCCTGGCCGCCACCCGGATTCGCGGCATGGTGGCGCTGTTCGGCGCGGCCAGCGGGCCGGTGCCGCCGTTCGATCTGCAGCGGCTCAATCCGCTGGGCTCGCTGTTCGTGACCCGTCCCACGCTGGCGCACTACACCCGGGATCGGGCCGAATTGCTGTGGCGCGCAGGCGACATCATGAACGCCATCGCCGACGGCACGCTGCACATCCGGGTCGGCGGCAGCTATCCGCTGGCGCAGGCCGAGCAGGCGCACCGGGATCTGGAGGGACGCCGGACCACCGGTTCGATCGTGTTGGTGCCCTGAGGTTTTCGTCAGTCGAGATCGCGGCCGGTGAGGCCGCGATTAACGAATCGGGTGAGGGCGTCCACGGCCTGCTCGTCGGTGAGCGCCAGGCCGCCCTCCTCCACCGCCTACAACAGGCCGGTGGCCGCCATGACCATCATCGCTAGGCTGGCGTCGGCGGAGCCAGGTAGGCGCAGGCCGGGGGCGAAACCGTCGAGGTGATGGACCACCAGGAGAATCTCGAGCCCTCTGGCAGTCTGTGTCGTTTGGTGTTGTTCGATGCCGTTTCCTATGTGAATTTGTGAATGTCATTGGCGTGTCCTCTGTTTGGGTTACCGTGTCGCGGCCAGTTTGCCTAACCTCGAACACGTGAGCGAATCCGGGTCCGCGCCTATGCCGTCCAGTGAGACTGCGGGGACGACGGTGTCGGCCTACCGCTTCGTATTGGAGCCGACGTTCGACCAAGAGGAGGCGTTGCGGTCGCATTGTGGCGCAGCACGTTTCGCCTACAACTGGGGCATTCGCAAGGTTCTCGCCAATTGGAACCAGCGCCGCGCGGAGGCCTCCTACGGCATCCCCGACGACGAGTTGACTCCGTGGATCGACCTGTCTGCTTATGGTTTGCGCAAGGCTTGGAACGCGGAGAAGGAGCGTGTCGCGCCGTGGTGGCGTGAGAACAGCAAGGAAGCCTACGCATCCGGGCTGGCGCAGCTGGCCGACGCGTTCGCAAACCACCGCAAGTCCAAGCGGGGCACCCGATCCGGGCCGCCGATGGGCTTGCCCCGTCACAAGAAGAAGCATGCACGGCAATCGTTTACCGTCACCACCGGCTCCTACGGTCTCGACGACGGGTACCGTCGCGTGAAGATTCCCCGTATTGGGTCCGTCCGCACCGGCGAATCGACCCGGAAACTGGGGCTGCGCTTGGCGAACGAGACCGCGCGGCTGGGGTCGATGACGATCTCGTACTCCAGGGGACGCTGGTGGGTGTCGTTCACCGTGCGTCTGGTGCACTCCGACCGGCAACCGGTCCACCCCGATGCCCGGGTCGGAGTGGACTTGGGGCTGAAGTGCCTTGCAGTTACCTCACAGGAGGTGCCCGGTGTTACCGATGCAGAGGGCAGGGTCGCGAATTCGCGGCACTATCAGCGAGCGCAACGGCACCGATGTCGCCTGGCCCGCGCGTGTGCCCGTCGCCGCGGGCCCGACCATCAGCGCGGGGTGGCGCCGTCGAAGCGGTGGCTGAAGGCCAACGCCAAAGCTGCCCGGCTCGAACATCGGGTTGCGGCGATGCGTCGCGACGGTGTGCACAAACTCACGACCGCGCTGGCCTCCCGTTGCGGGGTCGTCGTCGTGGAAGACCTCAATGTGGCTGGCATGCTGAAGAATCGGCGTCTTGCCAAGCACATCGCCGACGCTGGGTTCGGTGAGCTGCGGCGCCAGCTGGGCTATAAGACCCGCCGCCACGGCGGCACACTGGTGGTGGCGGATCGGTTCTATCCCAGTTCCAAGACCTGCTCGTCGTGTGGGTTCGTGAAAGCCAAACTGACCCTGTCCGAGCGGATATTCGTCTGCGGTCGATGCGGACTCGTGCTCGATCGTGATCTCAACGCCGCCAGAAACCTGGCGAAGTTGGCGTCCACGCAGAGTTGCGGCGGGACGGTAAACATGCCCGATGGAAACCGTGTCAGACCCGGCTCGCCGGGCAGTGGTACCGCCACGGGAAGACCCGAAACCGCGGTTGCGGGCCGACCCTGCCTGAGCAATCAGGCAGGTCACGGGACACGACAATCCGTGAACGGCACCCACCAGCTCGACATCAGCTACCGGGACACCGGCGACGACGCGGCAGGGCTCCGGGCCGGCGATCGCGCCCCCGACGCACCCCTGGTCGATGCCAACGGAAAGACCGTGCGGTTGTTCGACCTGTTCCGCGGTCCCCACGCCACGCTGTTGCTGTTCGGCCCGGACACGACCGCCGATCAGGCCGGATCCCCCGCGACGGACCTGCGGACCGTGCGCGTGGTCCGGTCGGAATCCGCCTCCGGCAATGGTGAATTCACCGACGCCGCGGGGGACGCGCGGCGGGCCTACGATGCGGCCGACGGCAGTTGGGTGCTCGTCCGCCCCGACGGATATGTCGGATCCCGTAGCACGCCTACCGATCGGTAACTGCCGGAGTTCGCATTCCGGGCGTATCGGGGCGAAAGCCCCTGGGATCCCGAGTCCCGGGCCGACCGTGCAGAATGATCATGCTGCCGCGCAAGACGATTCGCTGAGACCGTACATTTTCGGCCACACGAGGGTGCCGCGACCCCGTAAGGTGGTCGCGGCGAGGGTTCGGGCGGCCGGCAGGTAGAGGCGCATCGGTCAGAGGTGGTTCTGGGATGTTGGTGAAGGTCCGTAACGACGATCCGTCGCGGCTGTCGAGCACCGAACGCACCGTGGTGAACTGGCTCAAATCCTGGAGCGGGCCGCACGCCGTGCCCGGTATCGCGGTCGTGCAGTGCCAGGACGCCGATGTGGTGGTGTGGACGCCGCAGACCTGCGTGGTGGTCGGCGTGCACGGTTTCACCGAGCGGGTGACCGGAACCCTGGCGTGCGCGCAGGATCAGCCGTGGACCGTGGACGGCAAGCCCGCACCCATCGACGGGGACGCCGATCCGCTGGAGCGGGTGCGCCGCCAGACCGTGGACCTCGCCGGGCAATTGCGCTCCGCACCGGGACGCGAGCATGTACCGGTCAGCGGGCTGGTGCTGCTGGTGCCGCAGCTGGGCAGTCGCGTGAAGCTGGAGAAGGGCGCGCTGCCCGCCGGTATCGACGTGCTGATCGGCGACGGGCCGTCGTCGCTGCGGGCCTATTTCACCACGCTGGCCGAGGGCGCCAGGGCGTCGTGGGATGCGGGACAGGTCGGGCAGGCGCTGGGGTCGCTCGGGTTCGCCGCCGCCGCAACCTATTCCGACCTGGTGTCGGAGGGATTCCCGGTGCCGGACTCGGCACGCGACGCTCCCCTGCCGTTCGCGAACCGGCCGACCGAGGTGATGGTGCCGTCGGTCCCGTCGGTGCCCGTCCATTCCGGCGAGGGCACGGGCGGGAGCGGCCCGGCCGAGCCGGGACCCGCTGCCGAATCTGCGAGCGGCGGTGATCGTCCTGTCGTACAGCAGGATCCGGCGCGCCGCACCGGCGGAGGCAGTGCCGCCGCGGCCGCGTTCGCGGGTGCCACCTCGGCGACTGCGGCCGAGCGGGCCTACCGCGCGCTGGCGGGCAGGTCCGAGCCGAAGGCGCCGAGCCGGGGCACGCCACCGCCTCCGACACCGATCCCGGGCGCGGCCCCGGCCGGGCGGCCGACGCAGTCCGCGCCGACCCAGCCCCTGCCCGCGCCGCCCGGTGCGCCGCAGTTCGGGCAACCGCCGCAGCCGCGTCAACCCGCGCCGCCGGGTTTCGGGCCGGGCCCCCAGTCCTGGCCGCAGCCCGGTCCTTCCGGTCCGTCGCAGGAGCGCGAGAGGTTCCCGCTGTGGAACGAGCGGCAGGCCACGAGCGGGACCGGGAAGAAGCGGCGCAAGGATCTGCCGATCATCGGCGGCCTGGTGCTGGCGGTGATCATCCTGGTCGTCGCCATCGCCTGCACGGGCCGGACCACGCCGTCGCCCAGCAAACAGCAGTCGCCGCACTCCACGGTCGTCCAGGCGACCACCTCGACGCACTCGGTGGACCCGACGCTGCCGTCGACGACCATCGCGCCCGCCTGTTTCCCGTTGCAGCCCTGCAACTGACCGCTCCCTGCGCCGGAATCCGGTGCGGGGCTACGGAAGCCGGAAGGTCTCCACGCCGGCCGTGGTGCCGAGGATGAGCACGCCGTTCCCGACCGCGGGGGTGGCGAAGTGCGGAACCGGCCCGGTTCCGTACTGGGCGAGCACCTTTCCGGTGGCCGGGTCGAGGGCGTAGAGCATGCCGGCGTGCCAATCGGTCGCCCAGACGCGCCCGGCGGCGACCACCGGCGGGCCGTTCGCGGGAGCGGTGGTGCGCCACAGCACCGTGGCAGCGCCCGGGGCGGTCACGCGAATCGCCATGGTGCCGTTGGCACACGGCAGGTAGGCCACATCACCCGCGGCCGCGGCCGGGCCGAAGGCGCGGCACCCGGTGAAAGCCGGTGCGGCCGAGGAGATTCCGCCCAGGTGTGCGGGATCGAGAACGTAGCCGTCGCCGGATTTCCCGGCCATGACCAGGCGGCCCTGGACCAGCACCGGGTTCATGCTGCCCAGATCGTGGTCGGCGGCATTGTCCTGGGCCCAGCCAGCGGGGGCGAAGAAGTCGGTCCGGCGCAGGTCGGGGGTCAGGCCGATGACCGAGTCGGTGTCGTCGTAGGCGTCTCCCGGTTCGGCGTCGCCATTGCCGACCGAGTAGTACAGGAGCCCATCGGCTTCGGCCGCCGCGCCGGGCGCCCAGATGCCGCCCCGGCCGGTCGTCGAGGCCCGGTACCACTCGACCGTGCTGGTCGAAACATCCACGGCGGCAACCGCTCCCGTATAAGTGCCGCAGTCGCCGTAGTTACCGCCGAAGGCGGCGTAGACCCGGCCGCCGCGCACCGTCAGGGCGGGACGTTGCAGCGTGGCGGGCGGATCGCTGAATGGCGGGTCGACGGGAACGCGGAGGGTGACCGCGCCGGTGCCGGAATCGAGGCCGTAGAGGGTCTTGTGCGCGCCCGCGGATTCGGCGACGACGTAAAGGCGGTGTGTCGCATCGTCGTACGCCGGCCGGCCGGTGATGCCGACCGGGTCGATGTCACCGCACGGGAGGTCCGAACCCGCGATCGGGTCGGCGAGGTGGGTGCGCCACCGGACGTCGCCGTTGGCGATCGCGTAGACCGAATCGTTCTCGGTGGCAGCGAAGACCGTGTCTCCGGCCACGATCGGCTGACCGTAGACGGCGCCGTCGAGGGTCATGGTGGTGCCCGCCGGGGGTGCGGTGGTCGCCGGGGGCTTCGTGGCCGAACCGCCACACGCGGTCGCCGACAGGAGCACTCCGCAGAGCCCGAGCGCTGTCATCGTGTTCCGAATTCCGTGCGCCATCATCACCGCTCATTCGTCGGCCCGGCTGTACTCCGCCATCGTGACACACCGCCGCGGAGCCACCGATGAATTCCGCCACGCGGTACCGTCCCTACCGATATGACCGAACACATCCTCGAAACACCCGAAGCCGATCTCGCCTACGACCTGCTGGGACCCGCGCCGTCCGCGAGCGCGCACCGGCCGCTCATGATGATCGGCCAGCCCATGACCGCCGACGGATTCGCCACGCTGGCTTCGTATTTCCCGGAGCGGACCGTGATCACCTACGACCCGCGCGGGCTCGGCCGCAGCGTCCGCAAGGACGGGCGCACCGACAATTCGCCGACCGTCCAGGCCGAGGATGTGCACGCGCTGATCACCGCGCTCGGCGTGGGCCCGGTGGACCTGTTCGCCAGCAGTGGCGGCGCGGTCACCGCGCTGGCCCTGGTCACCGCACATCCGGACGATGTGGCCACACTGGTGGCGCACGAGCCGCCGATGATCCCGGTGCTGCCCGACGCGGCGGCCGCCGAGCGCGCCCGCGCCGCGGTCCGCGACGCCTACCAGGCCAAGGGATCCTTCGCGGGCATGGCGGCGTTCATCGCCTGGACCTCATGGCAGGGCGAGCTCACCGACGCCTACTTCGCCCAGCCGCCGGCCGATCCGGCCATGTTCGGCATGCCCACCATCGACGACGGCACCCGCGACGACCCGCTGCTGTCGGAAGCCTCCTGGGCGGTGACCGACTATGCCCCCGATGTCGCGGCGCTGCAGGCGGCGAGCACGCGGGTGCTGATCGCCGTGGGCGAGGAGTCCAAGGGCGTCTTCACCGGCCGCACCGCCGAGGCCACCGCGGCCATCCTGGGCAGCAGCCCGATCGTGTTCCCCAGTCACCACGGCGGATTCACCGGTCCCGACGGCGGCTACCCGGGGCAGCCGGAGGCCTTCGCCGACCGACTGCGCGAGGTCCTCGACGAGAGCTGACGGGCTCAGGCATAGTCCGGTAGCGGATATTCGCCCTGCTTGCCGATCAGATGGGTGAGCAGGGCGCGCACCGGGTGCAACGGTCGCGACACCAGCACCCGCATCAGGATCTGCATGATCGCTACGCCGCGGCGGGTTTCGGGATGGCGGAGCCGCACCGATTTCTCGGTGCCCTTCTGCACCTCGGTCACCAGCGGCCGCAGGGTCTGCTCGTATCGCTCGAAGGCCCGCTCGAAATCCGCAGGCGCGCTGAGGAGTTCACCCGCGAGCAGGTACGCGCCGATCAGTGCGAGCGCGGTGCCCATACCGGTCATCGGCGATCCGCAGTAGGCGGCGTCGCCGAGCAGCACCACCCGGCCCTGCGACCAGCGCGGCATCCGGACCCGGGCCACCTCGTCGAAGTAGAAGTCGGGCGCCGCGGGCATGGCGTCCAGAATCGCCGGAATCACCCAGCCGTGACCGGTCAGCCGTTCGCGAATCAGGTACTGCTGCATCGTGATATCCCCGCGCAGTGCGGGATCGGCGGGTACCCGGGTGGAGAAGATGGCCATCGAGGTCGCCGGATCCGGATCGGGCCGCAGTGCGACCATGCTGCCCGGCACGGGCAGCAACCCGACCCAACCGGTTTCCAGACCGGTGCCCGGCGGCGTCCGAATGGTGAAGAAGGCGATGTAGGCCCCGAGATACTCGGAGTACCGCTCCTCCGGGCCGAACACCCGTTCCCGCAGGGCCGAATGCAGTCCGTCCGCGCCGATCACCACATCGAACTCGTCCGTCGCGCCGGAGGCGAACCGGACCTTCACCCGGTCGCCGTCCTGCTCCAGCTCCTCGACCCATTCCCCGTATCGATAGTCGAGTACCCCGGATTCCGCAGGCAGACCGGCGATCTCGTCGAGCAGCACCTGATTGAGCTCGCCGCGGGCGATCTCGATATCGGCGACGGGCCCCTCGCCGCCGAACATCTCCGCCGGCATCCGGGAGCGCTGCCGGCCCGCCTCGTCGACGAACACCATCCCCCGCTCGTCGAGCTGCCGCTTGCGGATCCCGGGCATCAGCCCCATCCGCTCGGCCACCTTGCGGCTGGGCCCGCGCAGGTCGACGGCCTGCCCACCCGGGCGCGGGACCGGCGCCCGCTCCACGACGGTGACGGCCGTCCCGCCCCGCAACAGCTGCAACGCGACCGCGTTCCCCGCGATCCCGCCGCCACACACCAGAATTCGAACCGGCCGAGACATGCCGAACCCTCCCTCGTAATTCGGTGAAGCCGACGTTCCAGGAGTCGAGCCAAGTCAGTGTTCCAGCGAATTCCGAATCGGATCAATCGATTATCCGCCGCTCCCCTCGCCACACCGGCGCCGGCCACCCCTCGGGCGTGCCTGTCTCCGCGGGCTGCTACTGGACTTCGGGCGACTCCCAGTGCCCAGGGCCAGGTGGGATGGTCGACGCGAAAAGCGAAGGGCTGCTATCGGTTACATGCTCAGCGAGTCGTCCGGGAGGCCATCCGTACGGTCGCCCGTCGCACCCTCCGGCGGGCGACCTCGGCGGTCAGCGGCTGGGGCGTGGGCCGATGATGGAGGCGCGCTCCATGATCCGCACCTGCGGCCAGTAGTCGCTGGCGGCGTAGTGCTGGACGGCACGGTTGTCCCAGAAGGCGACCGTGTGGGGCTCCCAGTGCAGGCGGACCTGGTGTTCGGGGGCGTCGGCGGTGCGGCACAGGCGATCGATGAGGGCGCGGCTCTCGTCGAGGTCGAGGCCGTGGATGTGGTCGGCGAAAACGCGGTTGACGTAGAGGTGTTTGCGACCGGTGACCGCGTGTGTGCAGACCACGGGGTGGCGGACCGCCGGATGCTCCGCGCGCATCTTCTCCCGCTGTTCGTCGTTGAGCGTGTGGCCGAAGGCGCGAGTGAAATCGTGGACGGCGTCGAGGGTTTCGATGCGTGCGCGGGTCTCGGCGTCGAGTGCGTCGTAGGCGGCGTACATGTCGGCGAACAGGGTGTCGCCGCCGATCGCGGGAACCGAGATCGCGTGCAGGACAGCGCCCATCGAGGGCTGCTCGCGCCAGGTGACGTCGTGATGCCAGGCATTCTCGAATCCGCTGACCTGAGCGCTCTTCTCGAAGCGGACGAGCTCGGGGCAGCTGGTGTTGGAGGGGATGAAGGGGTGGACCTCGAGCTCGCCGAAGCGGCGCGCGAAGGCCACGTGCTGCTGCGGGGTGAGCGGCTGGTCACGGAAGAACAGCACCTTGTACTCGTGCAGCGCCCGCCGCACCTCGGCGATCACCGCGTCCGGTTGCTCGCGGGTCAGATCGACGCCGGAGATCTCGGCGCCCAGCGTGGCACCCACCGGGCGGACGTCGAAACTCTGCCAGCGCAGCCCGGCCAGCCGGTCGCGTTCGGCGGCGAGGTGGGTGAACGGGCCCGACCACACCGGATATCCAGGGAGCTGAACGGTTCGGGGCGCGAAATCGGCGGCGGGGTCTTTGTCGGCGATCACAGTCATGACGGTCTTCCTTCGCTGATCGAATGGACTGTAGTCAATTGACTACACCTGATGTGCGCTACTGTAGTCGCATGACTACACCCGCCGCAAGGACTTCCTCGGACGAAGGCGGACCGCTCGGGCGCGACGCCGTCGTCTCGGCCGTGCTCACCCACGCCGCCGACCTGTTCGCCGAGCGCGGCCCGGCCGCGACCTCCATCCGCGATATCGCCGACCGGGCCGGGGTCAACCACGGATTGGTCTTCCGCCACCTCGGCGCCAAGGACAAAGTGGTGACGGCCGTGCTCGATCACCTGGCCGCCGAAACCGCGGCACTGGCCGCGGCGGGCGCGCTCTCACCGGACGACCCGCGCCTGCGCCGGCACTGGAGTGTGCTGGCCCGTGCGATCCTCGACGGCTACCCGGTCGGGCAGATGCAGAGCCGGTTCCCTGTCATCGAATCCCTGATCGATCAGGCTCGGACGCAGCACGCCGACGACCGGGACGCCGCCATGGCCGTCGCGAATGTGGCCGCGTTCATGCTCGGCTGGCAGCTGTTCGAACCGTTCCTGCGCAATGCCGCCGGACTCGACGACATGCCGACCGAGCAACTGCGACGAGCCGTCGGCACCGAGGCGGCGGCGATCCTGCGCGGTCCGCTCCCCCGCCCCGGCACCGCGAGTGAATGAGCCGGTGCGCGAACAGGCCCTGCGCGCCCGCGCCTATTGCCTGGTGAACCAGAGGTGGGTGACGGCCCTGGTACTGATCAGGTCCGACAGGCGGTAACCGGGCAGGGTGCCGAGGTCCTGGAACAGCCGTTCGCCGGACCCGAGCAGGATCGGGACCTGCACCACGTGCAGTTCGTCGATCAGGCCCGCCGCCAGGAACTGGCGTATTGTGCCCGCGCCGCCGCCCAGGCGGACATCCTGACCTCCGGCCGCCTCGCAAGCCTGCTTCAGGACGGCTTCGGGGGTGTCGGAGACGAAGTGGAAGGTGGTGCCGCCCTGCATCGGAAGCGCAGGGCGGGGGTGATGGGTCATGACGAAGGTGTCGTGGTGATATGGCGGATTGTCGCCCCACCAGCCGGTCCAGGAGTGGTCGGGCCAGTCGCCGCGGATCGGGCCGAACATGTTGCGGCCCATGATGGTGGCCCCGATACCGCGGTCTCCCGCGGCGAGGAGATCGTTGTCGGCGCCGAGGTCGCCGCCGCTCTCGCCGATCATCTCGCGGCCGTATCGGGTCCGGAAGACCCAGTCGTGCAGGCGTTCACCGCCGATCCCCAGCGGGGCGTCGGGGCCCTGCTCGGGTCCGGCGGCGAAACCGTCCAGGGAGACGGCGAAATTGTGGACGCGAAGTTTCGGCATGACGCGGTCCTCTCGGGTGAGTGGGCGGCGGTTCCGCCCCTACCCTGTCATCGAACGGCCGGGAGCCGGATCGACACGCGCGTCGGGATCAGCCGAAGAGGGTGTGGCCGATGGTGTGCCAGCCGAGCACCGAGTCGACGGCCAGGCCGCAGAACACGACGGCCAGATAGTTGTTGGACTGCAGGAACAGTCGCAGGGGCTTGACCGATTCGCCCTTGCGCACACCGGAGTACAGCTGGTGGGCCATGAGCAGGAACCAGGCGCCGGCCACCAGCGCGACGGCGGCGTAGATCACACCGGCGGCGGGGACCAGGGCGAGGGTGGCCAGGACGGTCAGCCAGGTGTAGATGACGATCTGCTTGGTGACCGTCTGCTCGGTGGCGACGACCGGGAGCATCGGCACGCCCGCGGCCTTGTAGTCCTCCTTGTACCGCATGGCGAGCGCCCAGGTGTGCGGCGGCGTCCAGAAGAAGATCACCAGGAACAGCACGATGGCGGGCCAGCCGATGTTTCCGGTCACCGCGGACCAGCCGACCAGGGCGGGCATGCAGCCGGCGGCCCCGCCCCACACCACGTTCTGCGAGGTCCGGCGCTTGAGGCCGAGGGTGTAGACGAAGACGTAGAACAGGATGGTCGCCACGACCAGCGCGCCCGAGAGCAGATTGGCCTGCCACCACAGCCAGGCGAAGGAGGCCAGGCCGAGGGTGACGCCGAAGACGAAGGCATTGCGGGTGGGTACGGCCTCGCGGGCCAGCGGACGCTTGGAGGTCCGCTTCATCACCTTGTCGATGTCGGCGTCGGCGACGCAGTTGAGGGTGTTGGCGCTGGCCGCGCCCATCCAGCCGCCGAACAGGGTGACCAGGATGAGCCGGATGTCGACGTGGCCGCGGTCGGCCAGCAGCATGGTGGGAATCGTTGCGACGAGCAGCAATTCGATGACCCGGGGCTTGGTCAGCGCGATGTAGGCGAGCACCCGCCTGGCCGCCGCCGACAGCGGGCCGCTGCCCGTGACACGGTCGGCGAGCACCGCCCCGGAGGAGCCGTGAGCGCCACCCGGCTGTTGCCCAATCCCCACTGTTTCTCCTCGCACGCCGTGCATTATCCGATCCGGTCTGGAACTAGCAGCGCGCTCTGCCGATCTCCAGACACAGCCCAGTGCGGCGCGGCCACTACTACAGAGCATGGTAGACCCACGGCGACCATGCTCCCGACCAGGTCCACCCCGGCGCGGCCCGAGACCGGTTCGCGATGCGTACACCGGGCAGTCACGAACAGGTCCGGGAAACGCCACGAACCAGAGACGCGGCGGGCAGTGATTGCGGGTTCCCGTATGACCACGAAACGCCGCCCTTTAGGGTGGTTGTAGATCGGTGCGGCCGCGTCGCACCCGGATCGAACGCAGCGAATCCCCCGCCGCCCACAACCGCATCGTTTGACGAGAAGGTCAGGAGAACCTCGGTCGTGTCAGTCACAGACGACATCCGCGCGCTCACTCAGCCGAACCACCCCACCGACTGGACCGATCTGGATACCAGAGCCGTCGATACGGCGCGGGTCCTCGCCGCCGATGCGGTCCAGAACACCGGCAACGGCCATCCGGGCACCGCGATGAGCCTGGCCCCGCTGGCCTACACGCTGTTCCAGCGTGTGATGCGGCTGGATCCGAGTGATCCGGCCTGGGCGGGCCGCGACCGTTTCGTGCTCTCCTGCGGTCACTCCAGCCTCACCCTGTACATCCAGCTGTACCTGGCGGGCATGGGTCTCGAGCTGACCGACCTCGAGCACCTGCGCAAGTGGGGTTCACTGACCCCGGGTCACCCGGAGTACCGCCACACCGACCATGTCGAGATCACCACCGGCCCGCTGGGCCAGGGCCTGGCGTCGGCGGTCGGCATGGCGATGGCGGCGCGGCGCGAGCGCGGGCTGTTCGATCCCGAAGCGGCACAGGGCAAGTCGCCGTTCGACCACTTCATCTACGTGGTGGCCTCCGACGGTGACATGGAGGAGGGCGTCACCTCCGAGGCGTCCTCGCTGGCGGGCACCCAGCAGCTGGGCAACCTGATCGTCTTCTACGACGACAACAAGATCTCCATCGAGGACGACACCCGCATCGCCTTCACCGAGGACACCGCCGCGCGCTACCGCGCCTACGGCTGGCACGTGCAGACCGTCGAGGGCGGCGAGGACGTGACCGGCATCGAGGCGGCCATCGCCGCGGCGCAGGCCGTGACCGACAAGCCGTCGATCATTCTGCTGCGCACCATCATCGGCTACCCGGCCCCGAACAAGATGAACACCGGCTCCTCGCACGGCGCCGCGCTGGGCGCCGAGGAGGTCGCGGCCACCAAGAAGATCCTGGGCTTCGACCCGGAGAAGAGCTTCGACGTGGACGGCGCGGTCATCGCGCACTCGCGCGGCAATGTCGCCGACCGCGCCAAGGCCGTGCGTGCCGTCTGGCAGGAGCAGTACGACGCCTGGGCCGCCGCCAACCCGGAGAACAAGGCGCTGTTCGACCGCCTGCAGGAGCGCCGTCTGCCCGAGGGCTGGGCCGAGACCCTGCCGACCTACGAGGCGGACCCGAAGGGCATGGCCACCCGCAAGGCTTCCGGCAAGGTGCTCGCCGCGCTGGCGCCGGTGCTGCCGGAGCTGTGGGGCGGTTCGGCCGACCTGGCCGAGTCCAACAACACCACCATGCCGGGTGTGCCGTCGTTCGGCCCGGAGTCCATCTCCACCGGTGCGTGGAAGGCCAACCCGTACGGCCGCACCCTGCACTTCGGTGTGCGTGAGCACGCGATGGGCTCGATCCTGAACGGCATCGCGCTGCACGGACCGACCCGTCCGTACGGTGGCACCTTCCTGGTGTTCTCCGACTACATGCGCCCGGCCGTGCGCCTGGGCGCGCTCATGCGCACCCCGGTCACCTACGTGTGGACCCACGACTCCATCGGCCTCGGCGAGGACGGCCCGACCCACCAGCCGATCGAGCACCTCGCCGCGCTGCGCGCCATCCCGGGCCTGAACGTGGTCCGCCCCGGCGACGCCAACGAGACCACCTACGCCTGGCGCACCATCCTGGAACGCGATAGCGCCGAACGGCATTCGCACTTCCTGGTCTCCGAGCCGCCGCACCAGGACGGCCCGTCCGCGCTGGCCCTGACCCGCCAGGACCTGCCGATCCAGGAGGGCACCAGCTACGAGGGCGTCCGCAAGGGCGGCTACATCCTGGCCGAATCCTCCACCGCCGCACCGCAGGTAATCCTGATCGCCACCGGTTCGGAACTGCAGCTCGCCGTCGAGGCGCGCGCTACGCTCGAGGCACAGGGCGTCGGCACCCGCGTGGTGTCCATGCCGTGTGTGGAGTGGTTCGACGCGCAGGAGCAGTCCTACCGCGACGAGGTCCTCCCGCCGTCGGTGCGGGCCCGCGTCTCGGTGGAGGCCGGTATCGCGATGCCGTGGCACCGTTTCACCGGTGACGCCGGTGAGAACGTGTCCATCGAGCACTTCGGTGCCTCGGCCGACTACAAGACGTTGTTCCGCGAGTTCGGCATCACCGCCGATGCCGTCGCCGCCGCTGCCACCCGCTCGCTTGCCAAGGTGAAGGGATAGTCCTCATGACCCAGAACGCGAACACCGCGGCCCTGTCGGCCGCCGGGGTTTCGGTGTGGCTGGACGACCTGTCGCGTGATCGCATCAAGTCCGGAAACCTCCAGGGCCTGATCGACTCTCGCAATGTCGTCGGTGTCACCACCAACCCGACCATTTTCCAGGGCGCGCTCTCCAAGGGCCACGCCTACGACGAGCAGGTCACCGAGCTCGCCGCCCGCGGGGCCGATGTGGATTCGGCCATCCGCACCATCACCACCGATGATGTGCGGGCCGCCTGCGACGTGTTCGCCGAGGTCTTCGCCGCGAGCAACGGCGTCGACGGCCGGGTTTCGATCGAGGTCGACCCGCGCCTGGCCTTCGACACCGACGGCACGGTGGCCCAGGCCATCGAGCTGTGGAAGATCGTGGACCGGCCCAACCTGTTCATCAAGATTCCTGCCACCGAGGCCGGTCTCCCGGCCATCACCCGGGTGATCTCCGAGGGCATCAGCGTGAACGTGACGCTGATCTTCTCGGTGCAGCGCTACATCTCGGTGATGGGCGCCTACCTCGACGGTCTGCGCAATGCCGCGACCGCCGGGCACGACATCGCCAAGATCCAGTCCGTCGCCTCGTTCTTCGTCTCCCGCGTGGACACCGAGATCGACAAGCGTCTGGAAGCCATCGGCACCCCGGAGGCGCTGGCATTGCGCGGCAAGGCCGGAATCGCCAACGCGCAGTTGGCCTATGCGGCCTACCAGGATGTGTTCGACGGCGGCAAGCACACCGACGTCTACGCCAAGCTGGCGTCGGCGGGCGGCAACAAGCAGCGCGCGCTGTGGGCCTCGACCGGTGTGAAGAACCCGGAATACCCGGACACCATGTACGTCACCGACCTGGTCGCCCCCGACACGGTGAACACGCTCCCGGAGAAGACACTCGAGGCAGTCGCCGACCACGCCGAGATCGTGCCGAAGGCGGCCGTCGGCAAGGCGGCCGAGGCGCAGGCGATCTTCGATCAGCTGGTCGCGGTCGGTGTCGACCTGGACGACGTGTTCGGTGTGCTCGAGACCGAGGGCGTCGACAAGTTCGTCGCCTCCTGGCAGGAACTGCTCGCGGCCACCACCGAAAAACTGCAGGTCGCGGGAGGAAACTGACGGTGGCAGGCGCGGCGACGACGGTCGCGACGCCGAACCCGCTGCGCGATTCACGCGACAGCCGGGTTCCGCGCATCGCTGGACCGTGCAACGTGGTGATATTCGGCGCAACCGGCGACCTGTCGCGCCGCAAAGTGCTGCCGGCCATCTATGACCTGGCGAACCGGGGGCTGCTGCCCCCGGGCTTCTCGCTGGTCGGCTTCGCGCGCCGGGACTGGACCGATGAGGACTTCGCGAACCTGGTTCACGAGTCGGTGTCCTCCTCGGCGCGCACTCCCTTCCGGGAGGAGGTGTGGCAGCAGCTGAAGGCGGGTCTGCGTTTCGTTCGCGGCACGTTCGAGGACGACGCGGCCTTCCACAAGCTGGCCACCACCCTCAAGGATCTGGACCGGGATCGCGGGACGGGCGGCAATACCGCCTTCTACCTGTCGATCCCGCCCAGTGACTTCCCGATCGTGCTCGAACAGCTGTCGAAGAACGGACTGGCCAAGCCCTCGGATTCGCCTGCGGGACAGCCCGATCCGTGGCGGCGGGTGGTGATCGAGAAGCCCTTCGGGCACGACCTGAAGAGCGCCCAGGAGCTCAATGCCCTGGTGAACACGGTGTTCCCGGAGCGGTCGGTGTTCCGCATCGACCACTACCTGGGCAAGGAGACGGTGCAGAACATTCTGGCGCTGCGCTTCGCCAACCAGCTGTGGGATCCCATCTGGAACGCCAACTACGTGGACCATGTGCAGATCACCATGGCCGAGGACATCGGCCTGGGTGGTCGCGCCGGCTACTACGACGGCATCGGCGCGGCCCGCGACGTCATCCAGAACCACCTGCTGCAGCTGCTGGCGCTGACGGCCATGGAAGAGCCCGTGAGCTTCCAGCCCAAGCAGCTGCAGATCGAGAAGATCAAGGTGCTCTCGGCGACGAAACTCGTCGAGCCGCTCGACGAGACGACGGCGCGCGGCCAGTACACCGCGGGCTGGCAGGGCAGTGAGCCGGTGGTGGGCCTGCTGCAGGAGGAGGGTTTCGACCCCAACTCCCGCACCGAGACCTACGCGGCCATCACCCTGGCCGTGGAGACCCGCCGGTGGGCGGGCGTGCCGTTCTATCTGCGCACCGGAAAACGGCTGGGCCGCCGCGTCACCGAGATCGCGGTGGTGTTCAAGCGGGCACCGCACCTGCCGTTCGACCAGACCATGACCGAGGAGCTCGGCCAGAACGCGCTGGTCATCCGGGTGCAGCCGGATGAGGGCATCACCATGCGATTCGGGTCCAAGGTGCCCGGGTCGTCGATGGAGGTGCGCGACGTGAACATGGACTTCAGCTACGGCGAGGCCTTCACCGAGGACTCCCCCGAGGCCTACGAGCGGCTCATCCTGGACGTGCTGCTCGGGGTGCCGTCGCTGTTCCCGGTCAACGAGGAGGTCGAATTGTCCTGGCGCATCCTCGATCCCGCGCTCGTGCACTGGGCCGAGACCGGCAAGCCCGACCCGTACGAGGCGGGCGGCTGGGGCCCGGAATCCGCCGACGAGATGCTCGCGCGCAGCGGGCGGGAATGGCGGCGGCCGTGATCATCGACATGCCCGACACCGACACCCGCGAGGTGTCGAAACGTCTTGTGCAGCTGCGGGAATCCAATGGCGTGGTGACCATGGGGCGGGTACTCACCCTGGTGGTGTGCACGCTGGACAGCTCCGAGGCCGAGGACGCCATCGACGCCGCCAACGACGCCAGCCGGGAGCACCCGTGCCGGGTGATCGTGCTGGCGCGCGGTGACCGCATGGCTCCGACCCGGCTGGATGCGCAGATCCGCGTCGGCGGGGACGCCGGGGCGGCCGAGGTGATAGTGCTTCGGCTGCAAGGGGATCTGGTGCCGCACGAGTCGAGTGTGGTGATCCCGTTCCTGCTGCCCGACACCCCCGTGGTGGCGTGGTGGCCGCGGGGCGCGCCGGAGTTCCCGTCCAAGGATTCGGTGGGCCGCCTGGCGACCCGCCGCATCACCGACGCGACCTTCGCCTCGGATCCGCAGGAGACCATCAAGGGCCGGCGGCAGTCCTACGCGCCCGGCGACACCGATCTGGCCTGGAGCCGGGTCACCTACTGGCGGGCGCTGCTGGCGGCGGCGCTGGACGAGGCTCCGTTCGAACCCGTCGAGTCCGTGACGATTTCGGGCCTGCAGGAAGAGCCGGCGCTCGACATGCTGGCGGGCTGGCTGGCCGCGCGGCTGGACTGCCCGGTATTGCGGCGCACCGGCGAGCTCAAGGTGGAGATGCACCGGCCCACGGTGTCGATCTCCATTGCGCGTCCACAGCACGGCCGCACCGCGACGCTCACCCGGACCGGGGAACCCGACCAGAGTTTCGCGCTGGCCCGTCGCGAGACCAAGGACTGCCTGGCCGAGGAACTGCGCCACCTCGACGCGGACGACATCTACGCCGAGGCCCTCACCGGAATCGAAAGGGTGACCTATGAGTAAGCCCGCCGTCGAAACCTTCGCCACCACCGACGAACTCGTCCAGGCTGCGGCCGCGAAGTTCGTCGCCCAGGTGGTGGAGGCGCAGCGTCTGCGCGGCTCCGCCTCGGTGGTCCTGACCGGTGGTGGCACCGGTATCGCCCTGCTGGAATGGGTCCGCAAGGCCCCCGGCGACATCGACTGGTCCAAACTCGACGTCTTCTGGGGCGACGAGCGTTTCGTCCCCACCGGCGACGCCGAACGCAACGAACTCCAGGCCCGCCGGGCCCTGCTGGACCACGTCCCGGTCGACCCGGCCCGCGTCCACCCCACCGAGACCTCCAGCGGCGACTACCCCGACCCGCTCGAGGCTGCCGGCGAGTACTCGGCCACCGTCCACGCCCACCTGGCCGAACACGGCGCCTTCGACCTGCACCTGCTGGGCATGGGCGGTGAGGGCCACATCAATTCGCTGTTCCCCCACACCCCCGCCACCCGCGAGGAACACGAACTGGTTGTGGCCGAAACCAATTCGCCCAAGCCACCCGCGGTCCGCATCACCCTGACCCTCCCCGCCATCCGCAAGTCCCGTCACGTGATGCTCATCGTCTCCGGCGAGGCCAAAGCCGCCGCGGTTGCCGCCGCCCTCAACGGCGCCTCCCCCCTAGACATCCCCGCCGCCGGCGCCATCGGCACCGAATCCACCACCTGGCTCCTCGACGAATCCGCCGCCGCAGATCTAACGAGCTGAACAGGCACTGGCCAACGAAAGGGGCGGACTCGCAACGAGAGTCCGCCCCTTTCGTCTTGTCACCGGTCTCGCCCGGATAAGAGCAGCCCGGCGCCGCTCCTCGATCGCCGGAGAAGCTGCTCAATCGTCGGTGAATTCGACGATGCTCACCGGGAACGGCAACCGCCGCTCGACCTCGGACCATCGCGACCGGTCGCTGGTGATGATCTCTCCAGCCAGGTAGCGAGCGACCGCGACAGTCCGCGCAGGTGCGAGGCGTGTAGGGCGCGCGGATTCGGGTAGTCCTGTACTCGCGATCTCGAACTGGCGCAGTCATAGCGTGGAGGCTCGGAGGCCGAAGGGTTCGGCGCGAGGGGAATGACATGATCGACATCATTACTCTGCGGGGTACCGGGGAGCAGCGGAACAGCGATGGGACGCCGGCGGGCATGCTGCACGATGTCGCCAAGCTGCTGGATACGGGGAAGTTCCGGTGTTTCGAGCCGGATTGGCCGGCTTCGATCGGGCCGGATCCGGATACGTGGGGGCCGTCGCTGGATACCTCGGTGCGCCTGGGGGTGGCGGCGGGGGTCAAGGCGTTGCAGGATTCGCCGAATGTGTGTGGGCTGATGAGTTATTCGCTGGGTGGGATCGTGGCGAGCACGATTCTGCAGGGCGTGCGCGCGGGTATCTACACCAATGTCGACGGGTCGCCGTTGGAGATCGCGTTCGTGGTGAATATCGCCAATCCGATGCGGCGGGCGGGGCAGTCGGTCGGGAATCTGTGCCCGGCAACGACGTACGGGCTGCACGGGCAGCGGGGGGCGTGGCCGCTGGGGATGGATGTGCGGGAGTACGCGAATCCCGGCGACATCATCACCGCCTCCCCCGCCGATTCGCCGCTCCGGGCCATCGATACCGCGATTTCGCCGTTCTCGCTGGTCGAGGGGGCGCGGATCGGAAATCTCACGCCGGTGATCTTCCACGAGCTGCTGGAGTTCCTGATGCAGAATCCGGTGGCGAACCTGGATCGGTACGAGGCGGCGGTGCGGGGGCTGATCGGGTATCTGACGCCGTGGCCGGACGGGCAGCACGTGCTGTATTCCGGGCACAATATGCCGGGCACGGGCATGCTGTGGACGACCCATGCGGCGGAGTACCTCAACGCGAACTTCTGAGACGTCTCAGCCGACAGCTGGCGTCCACTTGCCGGGCGCCGGTGATAGATTGCCGGTTCTCAGTGCGAATCACCCTGTGCCGGTGCAGTTTCCCGCCAGATGTCGGGCGGCACCACAATACGGGAGCGGCCGTGGCGGTCGAGGATGCGGCCGAGTAGTTTCTCGTGCCGCAGGGTGATGGTGCGTTCGGTCACGACGAGCTCGGGATGCAGTGTGGCGATCTGGTTTTCGAAGCGGGTGACCTCGGCGACCGAGTGCAGTCCGGCCTGCAGCACCAGATTGTGGGTGCCGCTGATGGCGGCGCAGTTGCGGGTCTGCGGGAGCCGGATGAGCCCGTAGCCGATCTCGGGCAGCGCGGCGGTGGGCGCGGTCGCCCAGAAGGTGACCGCGACCGGCCAGCCGCCCAGCGGGCGCGCGAAATCGCAACGGAAGCTGAGCAGTCCGAGCCGGGTGAGCTCGTCGATGCGGCGTTTGACGGTGGAGGCGCTGGTGCCGAGGCCGGCGGCGAGGACGCTGTGCGCGGCACGGCCGTCGCGGGCCAGTGCGCCGATGAGGGCCCGGTCCAGCGGGGTGACGCGGCGGCCGCGGTCGGCCCCGGCCGGGGCGGGCGGGGTGCGCAGCTGGTCGCGCTGGCCGGGGGCGAGGGCGTCGATGCGCCAGCTGCCGCCCTCGGCGAACCAGTGGGTCACGATGCGGGTGCGCACGGCCGCGATGTGCGGGACGGCCGGCAGCACGTCGAGGGTGTAGCGCGACATCTGCCCGAAATCGCCGGTGGCGACGGTGGCGAGAATGCGGTTACTGCCGCCCGCGCGTTCCAGGGTGAGCATGTGCGGGTGCACGGCCAGGGTGGCGACCACCGCGTCGGTCTGCCCTGCGGCGCAATCGATGTCGACGAAGGCGGCGCACAGCAGATCGAACACCGCCGGGCCGGGTGAGACGCTGATCCAGGCCTCGCCGCGGTCACTGAGCCGTTGCCAGCGGCGGGCCACGGTCACCGGGTCCGCGCCGAGCACCCGTCCCAGGTCGGTCCAGGAGGCGCGGGGCCGCAGCTGCAGGGCGTGGATGAGCGCCAGCTCCTCCTCGGTCAGCAATCTGACGTCATCCTGCACGGTCCGGCACCCTCTGCTCGTATCCTGCGATTCACCCGTGTCCGATGCCAAGTCTCGCACAATCGCAGTGTCGCTTTCGGCAGAGACGGAACTGGAGAGTGCGTCGTGGCATTCGGTGATTTTCAGAACGAGATCTACTTCAACGGGTTACGCGGGGTGGTGCCGGCGCTGCCGGTGAGCTTCGCGGAGCTGGCCGAGCGGGCGCAGGCGGCGCTGCCGCCGTCGGTGTGGTCGTATGTGGCGGGCGGCGCGGGCGACGAGCGCACCCAGCGGGCCAATGTGGCGGCGTTCGATCGGTGGGGCGTGATTCCGCGCATGTTCGTGGGCGCGAAGCAGCGTGACCTGTCGGTGGAACTGTTCGGAAGCACCTGGCCCGCAGCGGTTTTCATGGCGCCGGTGGGTGTGATCGGCCTGTGCGCGCAGGACGGGCACGGTGATCTGGCGACCGCGCGGGCCGCGGCGCGCACCGGCGTCCCCATGGTGGCGTCCACGCTGAGCGTGGATCCGATGGAGGACGTGGCGGCCGAATTCGGTGACACCCCCGGCTTTTTCCAGCTCTACACGCCCACCGACCGGGATCTGGCCGCCAGCCTGGTGGAGCGGGCCGAGCAGGCGGGGTTCAAGGGCATCGTGGTCACCCTCGACACCTGGGTGACCGGCTGGCGGCCGCGCGATCTGTCCACCGGTAATTTCCCGCAGCTGCGCGGGCACTGCCTGGCCAACTATTTCACCGATCCGGTGTTCCGGGCGAGCCTGGCGCAATCGCCGGAGCAGGATCCGCAGTCGGCCGTCCTGCGCTGGATCCAGGTCTTCGGCAATCCGCTGACCTGGGCGGATCTGCCGTGGCTGCGCTCGCTGACCAAGCTGCCGCTGATCGTGAAGGGCATCTGCCACCCCGAGGACGCGCGTCGCGCCCGGGATCTGGGCGTGGATGGCATCTACTGCTCCAATCACGGTGGCCGCCAGGCCAATGGCGGGCTCCCGGCGCTGGACATGCTGCCCGAGGTGGTGGCCGCCGCCGAGGGGCTGCCGGTGCTGTTCGATTCCGGGGTGCGCTCGGGCGCGGACATCATCAAGGCGCTGGCGCTGGGCGCGTCCGCGGTCGGCATCGGCCGCCCCTACGCCTACGGGCTGGCGCTGGGCGGCGCGGGCGGCATCGTGCACGTGCTGCGGACGCTGCTGGCGGAGGCGGATCTGATCATGGCGGTGGACGGGTATCCGGCGCTGAAGGATCTGACGCCCGAGGCGTTGCGCGCGGTCTCGGTCTAGTTCGTCACTGCTCGATGCGGCGGAAGGGGTGGGCCGATTCGAGGGCGTAGGCGAGTTCGAGCAGGGTGCGTTCGTCGCCGTGGAGGGCGGAGAACATCACCCCGATGGGGAGACCGGACTCGGATGCGCCCATCGGGAGCGAAAGGGCCGGGGCCCCGGTCACATTCGCGAACGGTGTGTAGGTGACATAGTCCAGCAGGCGGCGGAACACCTCGTCGAAGGGCTGACCGGGGCTCAGGTAGCCCAGGCGGGGTGTGAGGCTCGCCAGCACCGGGGACACCACGAGTTCGACGTCGTGGAAGGAGGCCGCGTAGGCGCGGCGGAGGCGCGAAAGCCGGTACAGCACAGCGGGTGAGCGCAGGGCGGAGCCGCGGAAGCGGGCGGCCAGGCCACGGGTGAAGGGATCGAGGCGGGCGGGGTCGAAGGACCAGCCGAAGCTCAGTTTGCCGGTGTGGCTGCCCAGGAAGGCCAGCATCGCCCAGTAGGTGGCGAAATCCTCGGCGAAGCCCCGGTCCACCGGGTAGGGGATGGGCCGCACCTCGTGGCCGAGGCCCTCCAGCAGCGCGACGGTCTCTTCGAGGACCGTGCGAATCTCCGGGTCCAGGGTTGCCCCGGTGATGGGATCGCTGAGGAGGCCGATACGCAGCCGCCGCTGGGCGGGCCCCTCGACGAGCCCGATCGGCGGCAGCGCGGGATTGCGCCAGAAGCGTTCGGCCGCCGCGAAATAGGTGGCGGTATCGCGGACCGTGCGGGTGAGCACGCCCTCGGAGACCAGGTTGATCGGCATGGAACGAGCCTGCGGGCCGTCGATGTGCCGGCCACGCGTCGGCTTCAGGCCGACCAGCCCGCAACAGGCGGCAGGAATCCTAATGGAACCGCCACCGTCATTACCGTGCGCGATCGGCACCGCACCCGCCGCGACGAGGGCGGCCGAACCACCCGACGAGGCGCCCGAGGAGAACCCGGTGTCCCACGGATTGGGGGTCGGTTCGGCATCGACGAATTCGGTGGTGGCGTTCAACCCGAACTCGGGCAGGGTGCTCTTCCCGAGCACGGTCAGACCGGTGCCCAGGAACTGTTTCGCGAAGGGTCCGTGCGCCTTCGCCGGCCGGGCCCGCCAGGCCGCACTGCCGTGCTGGGTCGGCAGCCCGGCCACGTCGGTGTTGTCCTTCACGAAGGTCGGCACGCCGTACAGCAGCGCCTCCCGATCCCCCGAGACCAGCGGCGTATCCGCCTCCACCACAACCGCGTGCAACACCGGATCCACCTGGGCAACTCGCTCGCGGGCCGCCTTGGCAACTTCGGCCGCACTCAACTCACCGCTGCGGATCAGCGCGGCAATGGCCACTCCGTCATGCTCGCCGAGCGCGTCATTGCCGAAAGCGTGAACTCGAACTGCCATGAACCGGGCCTCCTGATAGACAACACCCGATATCTGCCTGACGGTACGCCCCTCACTGGACGCACGAACAGCAGGATCCTCGAATCGGCCGGTGACCGGGCAGGGTGTCCCGGGCCACCGGTCGAGTCGGTTACGCCGGGAGGCCGAGGCTCTTCAGGGCATCGGTGAGGAAGGTGTTGACCGCGTCGGGGCGCTCGAGCTGGACCAGGTGGCCCGCGGCCGGGACCTCGACGACCTCGCGGAGGTCGGGGACGTTGGCGCGCAGGGTGGCCAGGGGGTCGCGGCCGCTGAAGCCCTCCATGTCGGGGTCGTTCTGGCCGTAGAGGAAGAAGGTGGGGACTTCGACCTTGGCGTCGGCATAGGCGGCGGTGAGTTCCCAGTTGCGATCAAGGTTGCGGTACCAGTTGAGGCCGCCGGTGAAGCCGGTGCGCTCGAAATCCTGGACCAGGGTGTCGAATTCGGCTTCCGAGAGCCACGGCCAGGGCAGGGCGGGCGCCTGCGGGAGGACGTCGAGGTAGCCGAGGCCGGGCGGGTTCTTCCAGGTGTCGAGGTAGTGGTAGTCGCCGGAGAGCGAGTAGTAGACGCGGGCCAGGAAGCCGCGCGGGTCCGCGGCGAGTTCGGCGTCGGCGATGCCGGGGGTCTGGAAGTAGGACAGGTGCAGGAAGTGGCGTTCGGCCGCCTTCGTCCAGAAGGCCGACGGGGCGCGCGGCGGGCGCGGGGCGAACGGGTTGTTCAGGACCATGGCGGCGGCCACCCGCTCGGGGGCGCGCAGGCTCAGCTCCCACACCAGCTGCGCGCCGAAGTCGAGGCCGACGAAGACCGCCCGCTCCGCGCCGATGTCGTCGAGCAGGGCCATGAGGTCGCCGATGACGGCGGCGTTGGTGTAGGCCTCCGGGTCGGCGGGCGCCTCGGTGCGGCCGTATCCGCGCAGGTCGGGGGCGAGGGCACGGTAGCCGGCCGCGGCGACGGCGTCGAGCTGGTGGTGCCACATGAACCAGGTGTGCGGAAACCCGTGACAGAAGACGACCGGGAAGCCCTCGCCCTGATCCGCGACGTGCATGCGGACCTCCCCGGTGTCGATCGTCCGATGCGTCAGTTCCACTCCGCCTCCAATTTCTAGAACACGTTCCTATTTCAAGGTAATGTCCAGAGGTCGTGAGCGAAATACCCAAGATTCTCGCCGGAAAGGTCGCGGTGGTGACCGGCGCCAGCCGCGGCATCGGCAAGGGCATCGCCCTGGAGCTGGGCGCGGCCGGGGCGACCGTGTACGTCACCGGGCGCACCGTCACGGCCGGGCACCTGCCGGGCACCGTGGCCGGGACCGCCGCCGAGATCGACGCCCTGGGCGGGATCGGGGTGCCGGTGGTCTGCGACCACCGCGACGACGCGGCCGTGGAGAAACTGTTCGCGCAGGTCCGCGACGAGCAGGGCCGGCTCGACGTGCTGGTCAACAATGTCTACAACTCCCCCGCGTCGGCACGCTGGATCGGCCGCAAGTTCTGGGAGGTACCGCCGAAGGCATGGGACGAGGGCTTCAATATCGGCGTCCGATCCCATTACGTGGCAAGCGTTTTCGCCGCGCCGCTGCTCATCGAGTCGCAGGGCCTGATCGTGAGCGTGTCCTCCCCCGGCGCGATCCGCCAGATGCACAACGCGGTCTACGGCGTCGGCAAGGCCGCCGTGGACCGGCTCACCGCCGACATGGCGCACGACCTCGACGGCACCGGCGCGACCGCGGTCTCGATCTGGCCGGGCATCGTGAACACCGAACTGCTGCAAATGGTTCCGGCCGATGCGCAGGGCCGCCGCCTGGTCACCCTGCCCGGCGAGGGCACCTTCGATCTCGACCAGGCCGAGACCCCGCACTTCGCCGGCCGCGCCGTGGTCGCCCTGGCCGCGGATCCGGATCGCCTGGCGCGCACCGGAAAAGCCTGGAAGGTCGCCGACCTGGCCGAGGCCTACGGCTTCACCGACCTCGACGGCCGCGTCCCGCGCGCCGACTAGACATCACGAATTACGTTCCCGAAGAACAGGAGTGGACAACCCTATGCGACGCGTTTTCGTCGTCGGCGTGAACATGACGCCGTTCGTCAAGATCGGTTCCCGCGAGTGGACCTACCCGGAGATGGTCGCCGAGGCCGTGAACGGCGCGCTGAAGGACGCGGGCGTCACCTACGACCAGGTGCAGCGCGCCGCGGTCGGCTACGTCTTCCAGCCCTCGGCCGCCGGCCAGCGCGCCCTCTACGACATCGGCCTGACCGGCATCCCGATCGTCAATGTGAACAACAACTGCGCCACCGGTTCCACCGCGCTCATGTTCGCCCGCGAGTGGGTGGCCGCCGGCATCACCGATGTGGCCCTGGCCGTCGGCTTCGAGCAGATGACCAAGGAGGCCATGGCCGGCCCGGCCACCAAGCCCAAGGTCACCACCGTCGACGCGCACCTGAAGGTGAACAGGGAGCACTTCGAGTTCTCCGCCGCGCCGATCACCACCCAGTTCTTCGGCAATGCCGCCATCGAGCACATGAAGCGCTACGGCACCACCCCCGAGCAGCTCGCGGCGGTCGCGGTCAAGAACCACGAGCACTCCACCCGGAACCCGCTGGCGCAGTTCCAGGATGCCTACACCCTCGAGCAGGTCCTCGGCGACAAGCCGGTGCACGGCCCGCTGACCCGCTCGCAGTGCTCGCCCATGTCCGACGGCGCGGCCGCCGCGGTCGTGGTGAGCGAGGAGTTCGTCAAGGCCAACGGCCTCGAGGGACAGGCCATCGAGATCCTGGCCCAGGAGCTGGCCACCGACGACGGCACCTCCTTCTCCACCGGTTCCATGATCGACGTGGTGGGCGCGCCCATGACCCGCGCGGCGGCCTCGAAGGTGTTCTCCCGCGCCGGAATCGGCGTCGCCGACGTCGATGTGATCGAGCTGCACGACTGCTTCTCCATCAACGAGCTCATCACCTACGAGGCGCTGGGGCTGTGCGGGGAAGGCGAGTCGGGCGCGCTGATCGAGTCCGGCGCCACCACCTACGGCGGCACCTGGGTGGTCAACCCGTCGGGCGGCCTGATCTCCAAGGGCCACCCGCTCGGCGCCACCGGCCTGGCCCAGTGCACCGAATTGAGCTGGCAGCTGCGCGGACTCGCGGGCGAGCGGCAGGTCGCCGGCGCGCGCACCGCGCTGGCGCACAATCTGGGCCTGGGCGGCGCGGTGGTCGTCACCCTGTACGCGGCCCACACGGCGTGACCATCGGACGGAGTTGAGAATCCCATGACCACACTCGATCCCGACACCATGCTGCGGCTGCCGGTGCACAACGGCCACGCCCTGGTGGCCGGGCTGAAGCGGCACCGCAACCGCCCGGTGCTCACCCTCGGCGACCACGTCCTCACCGGCGGTGAGGTGCTCGACGGCATGAGCCGCTACATCGACGCCTTCGCCGAGCACGGCGTCACCACCGGCACCCCGGTCGGCGTGCTCGCGCTGAACCGGCCCGAGGTGCTGTTCACCATCGGCGCGGGCCAGATCGTGGGCTCGCGGCGCACCGCCCTGCACCCCATCGGCGGCCTCGACGATCACGCGTATGTGCTTGCCGACGCAGGCATTTCGACGCTCATCCTGGATCCGGTGCCCGCGTTCGTGCAGCGCGCCCGGGAACTGGTCGACATGGTGCCGACGCTGACCAAGATCCTGGTGCTGGGCCCGGTGCCCGAACTGCTCGCCGATGTCGGCGTGGACCTGCTGGCGACCGCCGACAAGTACGAGCCGCGTCCGGTGGAGGCGGTGGAGCTGCTGCCCTCCGACGTCATCTCCATCAGCTACACCGGCGGCACCACCGGCAAGCCCAAGGGCGTGATCGGCACCGCGCTGACCATGAACACCATGACGCAGATCCAGCTCTCGGAGTGGGAATGGCCCAAGCGGCCCAAGTTCCTGATCTGCACGCCGCTCTCGCACGCGGGCGCGGCGTTCTTCCTGCCGGTCGTGCTGCTGGGCGGGCAGTGCGTGGTGCTGCCGCGCTTCGACGCCGGAGAAGTGCTGCGCGCCATCGAGGAGCACAGGATCTCGGCGACCATGCTGGTGCCGTCCATGCTGTACGCGCTGCTCGATCACCCGGATTCCAAGACCCGGGACCTGTCCTCGCTGGAGACGGTGTACTACGGGGCCTCGGCCATCGACCCGAATCGGTTGCAGGAGGCCATCGATCGCTTCGGGCCGATCTTCGCCCAGTACTTCGGGCAGTCCGAGGCGCCGATGGCGATCAGCTACCTGGGCAAGGACGAGCACGACAAGGAGCGGCTCACCTCGTGCGGGCGGCCCTCGGTCGCGGTCCGGGTGGCGCTCCTCGACGGCGAGGACAAGCCGGTTCCGCAGGGTGAGGTCGGCGAGATCTGTGTCTCCGGGCCGCTGCTCGCCGCCGGCTACCTGAATCTGCCGGAGGTCACGGCCGATACGTTCAAGAACGGCTGGCTGCGCACCGGCGATCTGGCCCGCCAGGACGAGGACGGATTCCTGTTCATCGTCGGGCGTTCCAAGGACATGGTCGTCACCGGCGGGTTCAATGTGTTCCCGCGCGAGGTGGAAGACGTTGTCTCCGAACACCCGAAGGTGGTCACCGTCGCGGTGGTCGGTGTGCCGGACGCACATTGGGGCGAGGCCGTGACCGCCGTGCTGGTCCTCGACCCCGCCACCGCGGCCGATCCGGCCGCGATCGAGGTGGTCACCGCCGAGATCCAGGCCGCGGTCAAGCAGCGCAAGGGTTCGGTGCAGGTGCCCAAGCACGTGGTGGTGATCGAGGAGCTGCCGCTGACCGGGCTGGGCAAGCCGGACAAGAAGGCGATCCGCGTGCTGGCCCAGGAGCGGCTGGGCATCGCCTGATTTCCCCGTGGGCGCTCGGCTAGGCGAACTTCCGGGTTCGGATCAGCCGGGCGCCCCGGCGGGCGCTGTCGATGCCCGCCTCCACCACGGCCCGGGTCACGAAGTGCCCCAGGGCCGTTGCCACGAACATGGCCGCGATGAGCACCGGCGCCCAGTTCCAGCTCAGCGCCAGCATCATGCGATCGAAGGTGCCGCGCGGCTGCACCACCGGCTCCCAGCTGTTCAATCGCACCCAGCGGCCCAGGAAAACGCCTACCGCGCACAGCAAATGGATCGCGAGCGTCACCGGGGTGCGCCACGCGCCCAGCCCGCGCGCCTCCAGGAAGCGGCCCAGCTCGGCCAGCACCAGGTAGTAGGCGACGAAACCGGAGGCGATGAACGCGCCGTAGACCGGCAGGATCGTCGTCACCACCGGGCCGTTGCCGGCCGCGCGGATGTCGTCGCGCAGGTGCACCAGATCGGTCACCACATACGGCGCATTGGGCAGGAACAGCAGCAACAGCACCAATCCGCCCCACCACACCGGCGAAATCGGTAGTTGCCGTTCGTCATCGCGCGCGCCGCGGAACACCAGTAGCGCCAAAGCCACCGGGATCCAGGCCAATACGGTGTTCCACACCATCCAGAACAGATTCCGGTCCAGCACCCCCGCAAGGCTCGGCGCGACCGTCTTCACCGGGTCCATTCGTTCATGATGCCGATCTCGGCGCGGCGCGTCATGCGAGTTGGCAACACCCTTTGGCAACACTCCTGCCACCGACCCGCCCGTGCTGTCGGCGACAGGCTGGTCGACAGGTGGCGACCAGCTGTTTTACGATCGTATTATGCGGCCGTGGGATATGAGATTCCCGAGTGGGCCCTCGACGTCGCGGCCCGGCTCGGCATCGCACCCGAGGAGATCATGCGGGTCCTGACCGGCCCGGGCCGGCGCTGGCCGCGACCGGTGCGCGGGACGGGCGGGCTGCCCGCTCTCATGATCATCGGCCGCACCGGCGCGGGGCAGCCGCTGGCGGTGGTGGTGCGTCCGCTGTCGCAGTGGGACCAGCAGGTCGTCGGCGTCCGGCCGGTGACCGGAAGGCTTCTCGCCCAGTTCGAACAATGGGAGGCGGACCATGACTGACTATCCGGACAAGGGCTACCCGCACACGGCCGACGAAGCCCGCGACTTCCTCGACAGCCTCACCTTCGACGAGGACGCCCCCGAACCCGACCTCCCCGGCCCCGACACCCCCGTCACGGTGCTGCGCACGGTCCGGCTCCCCTACGCCATGGATCAGCGCATCCGCGCCGAGGCCGACCATCGCGGGGTGAGCATGTCCGACCTGATCCGCGACTTCCTCACCATCGAACTGGCCGCCCTCGACGACGACACCCCCATCAGCCGCGCCGACGCCCGCCGGGCCCTCAGCGCCGCCCTCGCGAATCTGTCACCCGTGCAACGTCATCCGCGGTGACGCTGCCGCACACGACGAACCCTGCGCGCACGACGAATCGCCCGGGCACCGATGTGGTGCCCGGGCGATTTCAGGAGCTTGGGGTTAGGAGAACTTGATTTCGAGGCCGATGCCGAGAATGGAGATCAGCCAGATCAACCCGAGGAAGATCGTGATGCGATCGAGGTTCTTCTCGACAACAGTGGACCCCGACAAGCTCGACTGCACACCACCACCGAAGAGGCTGGACAGACCTCCGCCCTTGGCCCGGTGCAGCAGCACCAGCAGCACCAGCAGCACGCTGGTGATAACGAGGAGGATATCCAGGAACATCCGCATTTCAGGGAGTATAGGCGGTCGTCAGGGGTGCTTTTGACCAACCCCCTGGTGAGGGGCACGTCCGAGCGACGTGTCCCGGACCGTCCCGGAGTGTCCCGCACTGTCCCGCGAAATTGTGGCACAGGATCTGACACTTCCAGTCCCGCGATGTCCCGACGCTTGAGGCGCAGACCAAGATCATTTACTGCCCTTGTGTCTCGATGTGGACACAGTCCAGACCCCAAGACGGCAACCGTGCAGCAATTGGACAGGACCGGTCAACAAGGCGCTATCATCGCACGCATGTTCGAACACTGGCCGGATGAACTGGTGCCATCACTGAGGCGCGAGGTCCACCCACCTACCCCAGTGACGATCGACCTCGGCGCCGCAATCCCCACCGATGGCACCAAGTTCGGCGCCAACGAACTCCCCCTCCGCGTCCGAGCCGGCGGCCTCGAACTCACCGGACGCGTCGCTGGACTCCTTCACGCATGGGCACGCAGCCGCGACGGAGACTGGATCGCACTCGTATCCCTGACCGTCAAGACCAGTAACGGGCGTGGGTCGATAGAGATCCAGCAGTGGTGTTCCAAACGCGCTCTTCAGCCGAGAGAGGCGGACAAGGCGATATGAATGACGAACGCATCGTCACAATCGCAGCCCTGGTCCTCACCGCGCTCACTGACGAAGGCCACGACAGCGAGTTCGCCGCCTCCGACCTATGGCCGGCGGTCCGGCACAGCATCGACCCAAGCCCGAGCGTCGCCGAGATCAACCAAGCCCTGCAACTGCTTCAGCACCCGGACATCCAGGGCGTGATCGAAACCGCGGCAGGTCTCTACCGCCCCGCTCCAGACATCGATGACGCGATGGTGCGGCTGTACGACGACGAAGAGGACGACGTCGACGACTACGACCCGCGCTTCAGGACGACGTTTGCCGACGACCGCTACTGACTACGACCCTCACGATCTGCAATCGCCTTCCGGATCAGCATCCGAGCAGCGTCTCCCATAACAGACTGGGCCGCCAGAATGTCGAAGGCCCGCCCGTACAAAGCGATCTCACGAGGTTGGGTGATCGTGAGCTCAGCAGTGGCGCCCTCGACCTTGACCAGGCGATTGTCAAAGAGCACGAAGTTCTCGACCGCCGCACGCGCCTCCGCATCCATCGGAACGATCCCGAGGCTCACTCGCGACATCCCGATGATCGAATACAGACGGTCAAGCTGCCCGATCATGATGTCGTCGTTCCCAACAGTTGTGTGAAGTGCCTGCTCTGCAACAAGAAAGTGGAACCTGCGGCCCGCCCGGTACAGAATCTGTTGACGCTCCATACGCTTCGCCACGCCCGCGTCGACATCGTCAGGGAGGTGGTAAAACTCGACCGCGTACGCCAAGATCGACGCCGCGTAATCAGCGGTCTGAAGCAGTCCAGGAATGACTTGAGGTTGCCAGTTGCGAATCTGCCTGGCTGCCTTCTCGAGCTTGACGGAATGCTGCTGCCTCGAGCTGGTGCCGGTAGCAAGAAGACGTCGCCACTCAAGGTATGCGCCATCCAAATTGCGCAAGCTCGCGCGGAGTTCGGGAAGTTGATCTTCGGCTCCCGCGTGAGCACAGTAGGCCCTGAGGTCAGCCTCCGATGGCTTGGTCTTGCCGTACTCGATCTTCGAGACCTTCGACTCATGCCATCCTTCTCGGCGAGCAAGCTCTCGGCCAGTGACGCCCGCAGCGCGCCGCATCTCGCGCAGCCTCTGACCGAGCGCTTCTCGCTGCGCCTGAACAGAATCAGCCACTACACCGCAGAATCGATGTATTCAGCGAACGGTACAGCCAGCGGCCACAGGCGATCCTTCGCCGCCTTGCAGACAGCCGCTATCTGACGGTCGGTAGTGACGCCGGCTCCCGCTGGCCGTCCTTGCTCATCGACGAGGTTGAACGCCACCGTCGAGTCATCGAACAGCCACCAGTCATCGGCCGGCACGAGGTCCGCATCGACGAGATGCCGTGGCAGGTAACGGATGTCTTCACCCGACTGGATGTTGTCCTCGGTCTCGGTCAGCAGCCACCGCTGGTAGTCGCTGTGCGGAACAGTAACCACACGAACCCTCGTAACAGCAACTCCGCGACCGGCAACTTCCCGGATCAGTCCGTCCCATGCTGCCCACGACTCATCGTTCGGTAGCCGCGGCTCACCATTCAGAAACCGACGCACGGCTTCCATCTCGCCAGGAACCCCGTAGGTGTCTCGGACTTCCATGTGGAACGCGGACTTCGTTGCCTGACGAAAGAGTTCAGGCCAGACGCTACTCTGTCTCAGTTCCACCGTAGTAAGTCCTCCGAAGCTGCGGTACCTCGATCGCGGTCTCGTAGTCAGCCAGTGTCAACTTCGCCAGGGTGTCCGGCTCGGCGACTGGGCGACCCGAGAGCCGGAAGGTACCACGACCGGTGTCGATCATGGTTGCACCGATATATGTATCCGGTTCGGCGTAACCGAGTAGAACGTGTGGAATCTCGATCGTTTCCGGGGTGCCGGTCTTCCACCCCTGGACCAGATACGAGCTCTGGTCTGTGGCATACAGCGTTGGGCAGTCTCCGGACTTCGATCCGTTCTTGCCAAGAAAGCGGAGTTCCATTGTCCCTATCCTCCCGTCACGGGTGTGCGCTCCCTTGCCCACCCGAGCCCAGTATCGCTCGAACAGCACACTTTTGGAGGGAGTATTCAGCGGTTTGAGCAAGTACGAGCAAGTTCGTAGCCGATGCGGATTGCCCACTCGTAACTTCGAGACAGGCGCTCGGGGCTGGTGATCCTCGTCCCGGTCCTGAGCCGCCGACCAAGACGAGGACGACGAGGAACGACGAGGAGCAAAACGATGGCGCTCTCCGAATCAGAAGCGAAAGTGCTTGGGGCACTGTCCGCCCTGGGTTCACTCGAAACGCTCACAGTCCGACAGATCTGCCACGCAACGAAACTGACCGAGACGACGATCCATCGCGCCTTGCTGCGGCTGTCTCGCACCGGTCTCGTCGTGAGCGCACCGCATGGACCGACCAGGTGGCGGCAGACAGACCGCGGTCGAGTCGCGATCCACCAACCCCGGTACCGCGAGTTCGTAGGGGTGCAACCATGAGAAGGCAGGCCATCGGGTTCCTGCGCCGAGACGTCTCCGGTGCGAACTGGCAGAACGATGAGGCGGCGATTCACGCTATCGCCGAGGAGTGCGACACGTCCGTTGCGCTTGTCGTCCTTGCCGATTCGGATCGCTGGGGTGACCGTCTGGTCAACCATCTGTTCAACCTCACCTACAGCGAGGACGCGGACGATCTGATCGTGCCGACGATCGACCATCTCGACGACAGCGAGCTGCGCGCGCTGGTGAAGATGGCCGATGTGATCTGCGTGGATACACGCAAGCGGTACACCGTCGCTTTGAAGGGCGAGGACGGGTACGACCTGGAGCAAGTTGTGGTCCACGACGCGGTCCCCCAGCAAGAGGTCTCACCGCTGGGGCAGTGACCCACAAATGAATCGAAAGGGGGTGATGAAGTGCAGATTCTCGAACCCGGGCCGAACGGAAACAGCCACGACAACTGGAACGTTGACCCGAACGCCGAAGAGGCCAGCAAGCAAGACACAGACGGCCGGAACAAGCGGTAGAAGCAACCGCGGGTCATCAGGTGCGCCACCCCATGCCCTCGACGCGCCTGATGACCGAATCCTAGAAGGAGGAACATGAGCAGCGACCAGCCCAGTGGCGGCCGACCAGAACCTCTCCCCCCTCAGCCGACCACAGAGATCGTCGGCCCCTCTTCTGAATTGCAGTCGGTGTTTGCTGCGGCTGCTGCAGTCGCCAAGGGCGCGGGCAGGAAGAGGGTTGGCGTCGAGGATGTCATTTTGGCCCTGATCGACCACCCTGAACTGTGGCCTCGTACGTAGCTGTCCGCGTTGGGGTTTTCTCCCCGGAAGGTCGCTGATGCGCTTGTCACGAAAGTGATCCTGCGCGCACAGGACTGAAATGGCACGCTCTGTCAGCGACACCGACGTCCCGACCAGCTAGGCTCCCCCACGCGCTTGCAAAGAAGCAGCAAATACCCGCGCACCGCTGAACGCTGAAAACGCTTACAAGCCAGGGGAACTCGTGACCTACCCGCCACCACCGCAGGGACCACAACAGCCGTACTATCAGCCCGGCTACCCCGTGCAGCCGTATCCCATGCAACCACCGCCGAAGAAGAGCTCGAAATGGCTTTGGATAGTGCTTGCGACATTCATCCTGGCCTGCGGCGGCTGCAGCGGACTACTGGCCGTCGCAGGCAACAGCGGCGACAAGAGTAAAGCTGGATCCACAACCGCCGCAGCAGTCCAGCCAGCGGGCGCACCAGCAGCATCATCGGCTCCAGCAGCCACGTCGGCCCCGGCGAAACCCAAGAGCAACATCGCGCCGGCGGGAACTGCTGTGCGGGACGGGCAGTTCGAGTTCGTTGTCACCCAGTTCACGCAGGGAGACAAAGAGCTGGGGTCGGGTATGAGCCATGTGACTGCCCAAGGCGAATTCGCCCTCGTACACATCAAAGTCACGAACACCGGCAAGGCACAGCGTACCTACGACGCCGACAACCAGAAGGTCCTCGACGACCAAGGCCGCGAGTTCGGCCCAACGACAAGCGCTTTCGATCCCATACCGAACAACGGGAACTCATTCGGCGACGACCTCAACCCCGGATTCACTGTAGAACGCGTGATCGTGTTCGACGTTCCGGTTGGCACAATCCTCACGACTGCCGTTCTCCACGACTCAATGTTCTCCGGCGGAGCCAAAGCCGCACTGCGGTAGGAAAACCGACCCAACCCTGGAGACGACGAAATCTGCCCCGACCCAGAAGGGTCGGGGCAGACTTCTTTGTGGCTCAGGTGATCGTCACGTAGCTGCCTGTGCCGGTGTTGACTTGGAGAACGGGGGAGGCGGTGCCAGCGAATACCTGAACAGTGACAATGTCACCGTTCGCGACATCGGCCGTTCCGGTGAGGTCGACGTTCTGCGTCGCGGTGCTGCCGATGGTTTGGGCGGTTCCGGTCACCTTGGTCACCCCATTGACCAGCAATTTCACCGTGATCGTGTTCGTCCCGAATGCGGTGTTTGTGATCGACAGCCTCGTCGTGAGGGTGGCGCCGGTCTTCGAACCCTGCGCTACGACGCCATCGCTGGACACCGTCGACCCCGGGTAAGTGGTCGTGTTAGCGGTCCAGGCTGGCACGGTCGTGTAGCTGGTCGGAACGGGGTTGTAGTTGCCGTTCTTGGTCATCCCGGACGGCTTGAACGTCGTCGCAGTCGCCGACAGGGTGCCAACTCCCGTGAATAGCGCTGCCGCTGAAGGGGTTCCGGCCGCGACGAGCGTGCCAGCACCGGAGAACGCCGCTGTCGCACTAGCGATACCCTGCGCGGACAGCGTCCCAGCACCGGTGAAAGGCGCTGTTGCAACAGCGACAGCGGTCGCAGACAGGCTTCCAGCTCCCGCGAAGACGCCGGCGCCTTTGTTCGTAGGCACGATCAGAGTTCCGTCGCCCGTGAATGCCGCGGTAGCAACTGCGGCTCCCAAAGCAGCGAGGAGGCCAGATCCAGTGAATATCGCGACAGCCTGAGGAACCGCGACCGCGGACAACGTGCCAGCGCCGGTGAACTGGACGAGCGGGGGTGGCACGTACAGCATGTCGTGTGTGAGAACGGATCTGGACCGGGTGGGCAGTACGGATGAGGTGGAGCCGCGGGCTGGGAATGACGCGCGCCAGCCTGGGCGGCGTGGCAACTCGCTCATCGGCTCAGCTCAGCGCGAACTGCGGCGTGACCTTGATCGTGCCCGCTGCGTTGATCGTGATATTCGGGGACAGGCCGCACTTGTCATAGAAGGTTCCGGAGGTCGACGCCGACCACAGGCCAACGTGCGTGTACGTGCCGGCGGGAGCAGTGAAGCTCAGTTCCGCCATGGTGAGAGCACCGCCAGTGCCGGAGGTCCAGGTGCCCTGAATGCGTACGTAGCCGCCGCCGGTGGCCTCATTGTTGCCCACAGTGGTCGGGTCCGAAGTGTGCAGTGACACCCAGACCGTGGATGCGCCGGACAGGGTCTTGTAGGCGTCAGCCAGTACCTGGCGAGTCGTCGCAATAGCAATGGACATGGTTACTCCTGGCGCGCCACTTGCCCGCGGTACCAGCAGAAGTCGGCGCCGTCGTTGTAGCGGAAGTAGATGCGGAAATCCGCTGGGAGAGGGATGGTGTCGGCGACCGTCGAGGAGACCGTCCAGCTGGCCGCGGATGCAGATACCGAAGCGGACCAGGTTGCGAGGACGGCTCGGCTGCCGGTGGCGTAGAAGATGAGGTCGACAGTCGTGCCTGGCGGGATACTCGCACCGTCAGGTGGGTAGATGTCGTGGATGAAATCCTGGCCGGGAACCAGCACAAGGGTTTCGATGATCGGTTCGTGGCCGATAGTCATAGGCGCCGCCTTGAGCGAATGAGAATTGGTGCGCGGCGGGCGTTTTCGCGGCTACACCGTGTGCCTTTTGATCAGCCGAGGCCGGAATAGATCTGAACGTCATTCCACGAGGCGGAGTCATTGCCCGATCGGCGGGTCACCCGGAGTCCGGCATACTGATTGGTCGCCGGGACGTCGGCATGGACATTGCCGATATACAGCTTCGGAACGCCGTTGATCTCGATCCAGCCGATTCCGTTGTAGACCGACACCGCAATACGGTCGCCGGAATTTATCGCGATGCCGTAGTCGATCATCCGATAATCAGTGAAGGCTGGCTGGTCGTCGGACAGCGCCGATGTGAACCTCGACATGTAGATCTTGTTCTGGAAGATGTTCGCGGCGATCCCCTGCGTACCGGTCGCGTTCGAGCAGAGTACGAGGCCGTTGTCGGAAGCGGTGCTGGGCGCTAGGTTTCCGCCGATCGTGGCCTCGACACGGACGCGCCCGGAGGTGAGCCCGGTGTCTCGGATCAGGCCCTTGCCGCCGTTGGTTGTGCCGGTCGTGGACCACGAGTTGGAAACAATCCCCGCGTTCGTGCCTACTTGGGTCCAGCCGTTGCCGACCGCGCCATCAGCCCGATTGAAGTCGTCGCTGAATATCTGGTTCCAGACATTCTTCGACGGGATGGACGACGGCCGGTCGTAGTGGTCAACCCATCTCAGCCAGACATCACACAGGGCTGCGTCCAGGAATCGGACACACCTGCGGGTCGGGCCGAACGTGAAACCTGGGCTGACCTGCGCGGAACCAACATAGTTTCCGTTGATCCAAACCCGGACCCATTCGTCGTTGTCCACCCAAATGCTCAAAGTCACCCACTGCCCGTAATAGGTGACCGGGGACGACCAGAGTATGTTGTTGCCGACTACCGACCAAGGGCTGTCGAACTGGGCATACTGCACCATCTCGCCGCCAGCGGCGGGCTGGTGGATAAGCCTGATCCCCGCGCAGTTTTGGAAAGTCGCGCCGATCTTGGACCATGAATCAGTGAAGTACACGGAGAAAACTTGGGCCGCCAAACCCTCCACCGGGAACCAGATTTCGGTTTCGAAACCCCAGTTCGGCGTGAACGGCTGATACTCGTAGCTCTCGCCGCCGGCATTGGTCGATCCCGCGTTGCTCGGGATGTGTAGCCAGTTTTCGGCAGTGAAGTTGCCGGGTGTGCCGTCGCCGAGGTGCACCCACGGCTGCACAACGGATTGGACCCCGTACTTGGTGAAGTTGTCGTACCAGCCGCCCCACGCGAGCGGGAGATTGCGGCGGAGCAGGAACATTACGGCTCGACCAGTCCGCTCACGGTCGCGTCCGGGAACGTCACCAGCAGGCCGCGCATCGAGTCCAGCATCTGCCGGATATGCCGCAGCCCCAGTCCATCGTCCGAAGTCAGCAGCGCCCGATACTTCTCTGGGTCGGCCTGAAGCTTCTGTTTCGCCTCATCGATCACGGCCACAACCGAATTGGCGGTAGCCATGTCGAGGACGGGACCGAACAGGCTCGCGACGGCCGCCTCGTACGGGGCGGGCACCTGGATGTGATCGGCCATCACGCCGCCGTTGGAGATGATCTCGAACTCTTTCACAGTGGATTCCCTATGGAGTTTGAATGGCCGGGTCGTACAGGACGCCGAACAGAAGAATCTGAAGAACGACAGGCGCGACCGAACCGGTCACCGACGTCACGTTGACGTAGAACCGTTCACGGTTGAAAGCCTCAACCCCGCCGACGATTTGCCAGTTAGCGCGGGTCTGACCCGCAGTCAGGGGGTATGTGGCGACCAAGCTGTCGGCGGTGCCGGCTGCGTTCCATTTCCGCAACTCGAAGGTCATGCCATTCGGCTGCGTCAGGAGGGCGACATGAATATCAGTCGCCTTCCGCACGAGCCCAGTGGGGACGTTCTGACACAAACCGATGAGCAGTTCGTTGACGCCGAGAACCACTGCCGCAGAGGCGGATACGAACTCCGCCTCCCAATACGACGCCGCCTTATAGGCGTTCGCGGCCGTCGCTTCAGCCGTGGCAGCAGTGTTCGCTGCCGCCTGGGCCGTAGTTACAGCGACATCCGCACTACCTTGCACCGCCTGAATCGGCTCGCGGATCTCAGTGCCGACCTTGGATTGAGCGCCACCGAACGCGCCGAGAACGCCAGACGTAGACGCCGTCTTGGCATCTGCTTCTGTCGCGGTCTGGAACGCCCTGAACGCGCCCGGGTTGATAGCGCCATCGGGATCCGGCTGATTGGGAGCAGTCACCAGCGATCACCCCCAATGTTCAGATGTCGTTAGAGATTTCGGGCGGGATGGGCGGAGGCGGCGGCGACGGAACATGCTCCCGGATGAACGTCAGCAGATCCTTGACGTAGTCGACGAGAACATCGATGCGCCGCTGGTCCTTGTAATGCTGTGCGACGTCGTCAACATGCTGTGTCTCAAGGGTTTTCACGCGCGACCGCAGGTCCTTGAGCTCTTCGCTCAAGGGCGCGAGTACGACCTTGAAGTCCTCACGCTGCGAATCCAGCGAGCGCGACCTCGGCGCCAGATAGCCGAGGACCGCACCAAGAATCCCACCAGCCGCCCCGAAGACGGCTTCCCACACTGGGGTTAGCCGATGCTCGGGGTCTTGGCCGCAGCCACACCCAGACCCAGCACCGCGGACACGACAGCCACAACAGCAGCGACCTGAGAATCAGTCGCGACGCCATAGGCGATAAGCACAGGCTGCGCGGCGCCGATGATGCCGTACAGCCAGGTCCGCCAGGTCGCAGTCGAGTTCGCGCCAGCGATGGTGAAGCCCAGAAGCGCGGTCACGACCGAAGCCCACAAGGCAACGTTCACGTTGTCCAGCAGACCGAACGCCACCAGCAGAACCTGCACAGGCGCGAGGACCGCGTAGATACGGCCGCGAATGTCCGCGGAAAGGTCACGGAGAGTGTCAAAAGACATAGAGATACCTCGAAATTGGTCGAGAAATGAAATCAGGCAGCCTTGGGTGCCTGCTTGTCCGCGGCACCGTCGACACCAGCCTTGGCGGCGGTGGCGGCGGAGAGGTCGTAGAGGGTGCGGCCGCCACCCTGTTCCCAACCGGGGAAGGTCACTGCGGGCCGGGCGTCCTTCTCGTTAGCCAGGAAAGCCGCCGCGGCGCCCTTGCCGGCGAACTGCTCCAGGACGAGCGCGAGGGCGTACTTGATCTGGTTGATGTGCAGGTCCAGGTAGGCGATCATCTCGCCTGCGTTGATGTCCTGACCGGCCTTGTTCTTGATGGTTTCGTTGGCGAAAGACAAGTCGTCGTCTCCTTGAGTGCCGGCGTATTGGGCGACGTAGCCGGAGAACACGTCCCACGGGAAGCCGTCGCCGCAATCCGAATGGGTGCCGACGCCAAGGCAATCGGTCACATAGCGGTGGTCGGAAATGCCCGCGCCGCGCCGGTAAGGCGGTGCGATCACAGTGAGTGGGATGCCGTACTTGCGGCAGTCCTGCACTGCGATCCAGGCAGCGATGCGAAGGTCGTTGTCGCGGGTAAGCCACTGCGCGCGAGACCAACTCGCGCGGCTGCCCGCAAAGCAGAGGTTGATGCTGTATGGGTTCGCATCGAGGACAGACCAGCTCGCGCTGTCAGTGTCGACCACGTCGCAGACGACACCGTCACGCACCGTGTAGTGGTAGCTGGCGTCATTGCCCGGATTGTTCAGGTAGGCGGCCAGGCTTTCGGCGCTGGAATTGCCTTCCTCCGTGTGAAGGAGGAACAGGGTGACCCCTGCACCGCCTCGGCTGTTGGAGGAGTTCCCCATCCGATCCAGTTCGGTGAAGTCAGGTTTGGCCATAGACGGGCTCCTTGAAGGCGTTTCGGCGCCAGGGCTACCAGCGCCGGTGAAGTACGGGGCGGGATCGACAGCCTGGCCACCGACGCGGCCTGGCGAAGTCCACACCTCGATGTGCGCATGCGGGCCGGTCGATTCACCGTGGGTGTTGACGTAGCCGAGCAGCTGGCCCGCGTGCACACGGTCGCCTCCGCGCACTGCAGGATCCCCGTGGCCGATGATGATGTCGACGCCGGCGGAATCCTGAGCGTCGAGCCACACCCACTTACCGAACCCGCTGACGCCATCCCGCTCGGCACCTTCGACGATCACCCCGGCGACCGGCGCGTAGAACGGGGTACCGAGTGGTGCGGCGAAATCCATGCCGTAGTGGAAGCCGCCATCGCGAGGCCCGAAAGGCGAAGAGACCGTATAGGTTCCGGGTTTGAGCGGAAGGTACTTGAAGGCCATCGCGGTTATCCCTGGGGCTCGTAGCGCTTCAAAATGCCGCGGCGCGCGCTGCCGAGGAAGCGCTCAATGTCCAGGACGCGGCCGCGTTCCTCGTCATCCACGTCGCGCAGGTAGGCCAGTACTTCGGTGACTGTCCTGTGGATTGGGTCGAACGGCAGCGGCTCATTCGTGACGGACGCACCATCACGCGACGGCCGGCCGTAGCGTCGTTCCGGCTTTGGCGCCTCGAAGCTTTCGGCGAGGCGGTCGTCCTCGGGGACCGCGGCCAGTGGGTCGAAGCCGAGCGCTTCGGCCAACTGCCGCTTCGCGTCCTGCGGCAGCGATTGGACGAACTCTTTGATGTCGAGCTGGTTCCGGTCCGGCTCGTTGATGTCGACCCACACGCCAGGGCTGGTGAGCCAGTGCGGGTTCGAGGTCTGAGGCCGCTGGTACTTGATGATCCGTTCCGGCGGAACGACTGAGCCCATCGGTCGTGCGCCGCAGTCCCATTGGCGTCGCGAGACCATCTTCAGGTACTCGACCGGGAACGGCAGTGGTGCGCCGTTCATGCCAGGCAGGCCCCCGTAGGTGTGGAGGAATGCCTCCTCCGGGCAGTTTGGATTCGTGTTGTCCAGGGTTGGGAATCCGCCTTCGGGCAGCCACGGTGAGGTATCAACCTCTACTAGTTCGTCACTCAAAGTGGTTGTGCTCCTGGGCTATTTGCCGGTCACGCCGAGCTGGCGGACGACGCTGTAGAGGTCGCTGATCAAACCGAGAGCTCGCGCACCCCGGTCTTTGTTCTTTTCCTTCTCGCCGATCGTGCATTTCCACTCAGCGAACGAGTCCCGATCCCATGCGAGGGTGAGCTCGCGGACCTGGTCGACGTAGATCGTGTAGTCGGCGAACCCGTACTGTGCTGCGAAGTCACCGAGAACCTGTGCACCGATGCGGTCACCGATGAAGAAGTGGCCTTTGCCGTTGTCGCCGATATACCAAGGGGCACCGTCGCGGATCATGACCTCGTGGCTGAACCAGCTACGAGTGTCGTGGAGGCCCTTGCGAACGGACAGAAGTGCTTCGAGCGTGTACGCGCGGTCGCCTGACGATGCGATGTATTCATATAGTCGCGCCCATCCTGAATGGGTTGCGCGCGCTTGAGATTTCGCGTGGTTCCAGGCGGCGATGGTGTCCCAGTAAAATGGCTGAAGCACAGCATCAGTGGCGCCACCAACCGGCGGGATACCGATGATCATCGCGATGAGATCGCCCGCAGTCTGAATTCCTGCCGATATCAGCTCATTGACGAACGGCATCGAATGACCGCCCGTAACAATCTGAATCGCAGTCGAGGGCGTATACAAGAACTTCGACGACTCGATGCCGGTCTCTTCGCCCTCCAGGAACACGACGTACGGGCACGTCTTGTCGGTGAGCTTCTGCCCCGGAACGCCATAGGAGGCGGGAACCGCTGGGTCGACCACGGCGTCTTGGAAGTCGTCGAGGAAATCGTCGCTGAACTTGGCGAAGGTGCGTTTCAAACCGAGGAACGGGTCGCCACCGTTGGACGTGTCGCTGTAGTAGCCGGACTTGTCGACGATGTCGACTACGAGGCACCCGTTGCGCAGCGTTTGACCGTCGATCGGCTGCTCGTCGTCGTCAGTCAAAAACCGGCGGCAGATAATCGAGAGCTCGGCATCCAGGAGGATGTCCTTGCTCATCTCCGTCCAGTACTTGAAACGCGAGTTCGGAACAGACCACAGCGTTCCCGCGTTCATGTCGTCAAGGAACGTGGTCGGTTTGACGACGACAGACCAGTTGCTCATGTTGGGTGCGGAACTGCCCTGGTTCATCGGGTCGTCAGGAAGCTCCCAAAGGCTGGCCTGTTCACGCATTACGTTCAGAAAAAGCGCGGTCTTCAGCGTGAAAATCGAGGGACCGGCCAAAAAGAAAATTCGCGGAAATTGTACGAAGTCCGGCAAAAATGGATTGCACCACACGAGATAGTGCGACAGGAAGAAAAGGTCGTGCATCCAGCGCACGACCAAAACCCTTGTGCCGTCTTCTCTTTTTTCAATCGCGTGATCGAACAGGACGCCGCTCCAACGGGCGCCGTCCTTGTCTACAGTGATGAAGACGTTGCGGCGCTCGCCGTTGTCGATTCGGTCCTTGACCTGCCATATCCACTTGGCGATCGGGTCCCAGAGGGGGATCTCGGTGAGGCCGGTGCCGATATCGTTGTCGATCCAAGTGAACTCGGCTGTGTACTCGGTGTTGAGGACGCCAGCCAGGTCCCAATCGCCAGTCCAGATGCGAACTTTCGGTGGCTCGAGGCGCGATCGCGCTTCGGCCTCTTCGCGTGCCGTGGTGGCAGCCCAAATAGCCTCACACTGTTGTTCCAGGGTGAGGGTGCTTAGATCAGTCATCTAGTGAAGCCCCCAAGCACGGCCCCATCTGCGTGGGCAGTAGATTTCGACCCGCGCTCCCCCGGTTGGCGCGTTCTCAACGTGTACAGGCAGTTCGGTTTCCGGGGTGTAGGGCGGGATTTTGTGCATCCACCAGATGCCGTTCATGCGGCCGATGAGGTTGGTGTCGGAATAGTCGCGGATTTGCAGCTTCATCGGGTCGAGGTCGATGCGTGCGCCGCCTTCAACACTGGTCAACAACGGGAGGGTGATCTTCCGGTTCGGCCACGCCCCGCCGGGCACCCGGTGGTACCGCTTGCCTGTCCAAGAGAAGTCCGGAAGCGTCCACTTACCGCGCGTGACAACCCATTTCAAATACATGGGCTGGTCGGTTGGGTTGTAGACAGTCACGAACCCATCGGAGGTGCCCGCGGAGCCTGTCTGGAAATAGTCGTAAGGGTCGTTTTCCCATTTGTCTTCGAACCAGAATGGTTGCGCCGCAGTGGCAGCCATCGGAACAACGGACGATACGGTAAGGTGCGGATCGTGTTTCGATTCGAACGCGACCGACTCCGACAGCGCCAAATACAGTGAGCGGGTGCCGGATCGGTCGGTGGTGATGCTCATCTTGGTGAGCGTCGATGCCGGGTCCCACGGGTCGGGTTCGAAATCCCAGGCGGACCGCCATCGGGAGTCGAGATCTTCCCAATCCTCGGGCGTTTGGCCCTTCAGATTGACAGCGAAGGTCAAGTCTCGCTGCTGGACTTTCTTGCCCTGATACGTGGATCCACGTTGGTACGCAGACGACTTGTACTTTGTGGTGACCGGCGTGTCGTAGATACCCTTGACATCTGTTGCCAGATACATGCGGGTCGACACGCCGGGACCATTGATGACGTGATGCGAGTCGTCTACACCAAAGATTTCCACCTTGGCGGACTGGCGCAATAGAACTCAGTTCCCTCGTGCGGTCTTGGTCAGCGCACGCAAATCAGCGATTTGCTGGGCCTTCCGATAACCCTCGGTGACGTCAGCCGGGTAAATGTTGATCGTCGTCGATTGGTCATTGCTGATTTGCTGCCCAGCGGGCGTGGCCGAAGTCGCCTGATCCGCAGCGCCGGTAACGTTTTGGCCGGCGTTGTAATAGCCGGAGTCGGTCAACGCCTGCGATGCTTGCGCCGCGGCGGCTTTCTTCTTCTGCCACTCGTCCCAGGTGTCCTTGTAGGACGTCGCCTGCTTGTAGAGCGGGATGTTGCGCGGGTCGTCGATCCCCAGCGCCCCGAGGTTCGAGTCGATGAGGTCGGTGAGCCCGGTGTCCCACACTGACTGGAAGCGCTCTTTTGTCTTGGTGCCGAGCGTCTTCCAGGTGTCGAGGCCGACCTTCTCGTTGCTATTGACGCTCTCGCTGAGCAACGGATCGTTCGATACCTGCGTCGAGTCGGGCAGCGTCTGCCCTTCCACGGTTGTACCCGGGTTCGGTGTGGGAGTCGAGTCCTTCTGGAGGATCCCGAGCCCTTGGCCGAAGTCCCGCAGCGCTTTCCACTGCGGGTTGGTGAGCACCGCCTCAGGCAAGCCCGTGGTGTTCCAGCCGAACGTCATGTTGGGCCAGATGCCGCCCTGGTCGTAGCCATGGCCTTGGAACCCTTGATCCAGCGACCCGTGTGCGTGGATCGCCCAGTTGATGCCGGCGCGGATGTTCGACTCGGGATCCCAAATGTCCGAGTTGTATCCGGGGTCCGCGTAGGCGGCGAAGGTCGGATCGATCACCTGCATCAAGCCCTTGGACGGCGTGCCCTTCTTGGCGTTGTCGTCGGTGAGGTTGATCGCCTTCGGGTTGCCGCTCGACTCGGACTGCATTTGCATCAGAACCCGGTCGGTGTAGCTCTCCGAAAGACCCTTGGCCTTCAGAATGCTGACGACGAGGCTGCGCCACTGCTCCACGCCCGCGGACGGGGTGTAGTTCGCGGAGCCACTGCCCGCGCCGACGCTGCCCTTCAGCGTGGTGAGGACGGTGTCGACGATCTTGTTGGCGAATTCCTTTGGGATGCTCCCGAAGTCGCCAAGGCCGTTGAAGGTGGGGACGCTGTCCGCCATCGCCCGCAGGGGCTTCTCGACAAGGTTGTCGACCATGAGGTTGCGGCCGCCGCCCACGATGGCACCGACGCTGCTCTTGATGCGATCCCACAGGCTCTTCTGCTGATCGCCGCTGAGATTCGCCAGAGGCGCGACATTCGCCCAGTGGACATGGGAGTAGTGACCGGCCAGGTCACCCGCGTAGATGCCTTGCAGTTCAGCCTGATTCGATGGATCTGCGTGGTAGCCGCGGGCGTTGTAGAGCAGCGGGCCAGGTCCGTAGATCAGCTGAGTCGACTCGGGGTAGGCCGAGTAAATCCAGTTCGCGATCTGCTGCATCGGGCCGACGATGTCGATCGCCTGACCAGTGCGGTGGAAGCCCGTCTCATTAGGCCGAAGGGCGCTGGTCACCGTGGCGTTCGAGAATGCCTGCTGGATGACATCGGCCATCCAACGGTCTGCGTCCGAGCCGAAGGTGACGTCGCCGCCGATGGCGAAGTTGCCGTCCGTGGACTGCTTTCCGCCGCTGGCGAGAACCGACTTCCGCATCCGGTACATGGCCTGATGGCCACCCGCAGCCTGCACCTCCGCGGCGGTCCACATGTGTTCGCCGGCCGATGCCATGACCGGCACCTTGTCTTCAGTGGGTCCGCCTGGTCCGTAGATCGGGCCGCCGGTGGCGCGATGGAGTGGGCTGCCTGATCGGCCTCCGGTGTCGCCGCCTTCGCCGATCCGTGGGATGTCGGTCCACTTCTTGTCGGAGCCAAGCAAATTGGCGACCGCGTTCCAGGCGCCGCCGAGTCCCGAGTTCAGAAGGTCGATGAGCGTGTTGAGCGGGCCTTTGATCTTGTCGCCCAGCCCGGACCAGCTGACGCCGAGCTTGTCGGCGATTCCGCCGAAGAAGCCAGGCAGGTCAGTGAAGGCTTTCTTGATCTTGTCGAGTCCGTCGCTGCCGGTCAGGAAGGTGGCCAGACCGGACATGCCGCCTTTGAGCTTCTCGAAACCGTTGTCGCCCAGAATGTCTGTGATGACACCGGGGAGCAGGTTCTTCAGGCCATCGAGTGATCCGGCGATGCCATTGCCGCCCAGGAGGTTGTCGAAGGCACCGGACCCGAGGCTGCCGAAGTCCCTCTTCAGGTCGGTGAACCACTTGGCGACCGTCGGGATCTTCTCGGCAACCTTCTGCTGCAAGCCGTCGAGCTGATTACCGATCCATCCGGAGATGTCGTCGGAGATTGGTCCGATGTCGCCGCTCAGCAGTTTGCTGATGTCGAAGGCGCCGTTGCCGATCTTGCTGAACAGGCCGACTTTGCGATCGAGCCAGTCGAATGCGCGAAGCACCTTGTCGGCGTCTTCGCCAATTTTCTTCATGGTTTCGCGCAGTTCATTGAAGAAGTCTTTGATGCGCTGCTGGCCTTCAGGGCTGCCCAGGTAGTCGGCGAGTTTCTTCGCGCCGTCTACCAGGCTGTCCATCCAGGACTTTCCGGTGTCGTCGGAGCCCTTGAAGATGGAGCCGATGATCCGGACGACTTGCTTCCCGAGGGACATGAATCGGTTGAACGCGTCGATCGAGTCTTGAATGAATTGCTTGAATTTGGCCTTGCCCTCGTCGGATTCGGCCCACTTGCGGAACTTTTCGGTGAAGCCGAGGAAGCCTTGCGACATGTCCGGGAAGAACCCGGAGCCGACCTCCGAGAGCGACAGGAAGCCTTGGATCAGGTTGTCGATCCCGTCGAGGATGGGTCCGATCGAATTCTTGACGTTGTCGAAGACGGTCGACAGCTTCGAGCGGGTCGCGTCGGTGTCCAGGTCGGCGAAGGCGCGGCGGAGGCCGCCGTTGATCTGCTCAGCGATCCCGCCCAAACCGCTCTTCAGGGTGGGAATCCAGTTGTTGACAAGGCTCTTCGCAGAGTCGCCCAGCTTGTCGAAGAAGTTCTCCTGGACCGCGAGCTTCAGGTCCTTCAGGCCCGACTTGACGTCGAGCATCTTGTTGACGAAGTCCTGCGTGGCCGGCGACAGGTTGCCCATCGCCTTCTCGAATGCCTTGACCGAATCGCTCGGTTCGGTCAGCGCGGTTTGGAGATCCTTCGACGCATCGGCCAGCGACTGCTGCGACTTCGCCAGGGTCTTGTAGGCGTCCGACAAGTTCTGCTGCGCGGTCTCTTCAGCCTCAGCAGCTGAGGTGACCTTGTCCTTGGCGGATACGACAGCGTCTGCGCCTTCGACGCCCTTCTGATTGGCTTCGGCGGCGTCTTCTGCTGTGCGCTTGGACTTTTCGAGTACGTCCTGCTGGTCAGCGAGCGCTTCCTTGACCTGAAGCTGTGCCTTGGCCTTGTCGATGGCGGTGGAGTTGGTGTCAGAGAAGACGTCGTAGAGGTTCTTGTACGCTTCAGCGACGCTGATGGCCGCGGACTCTTCGTTCAGCTTCGTGCGAGCCAACGCCCGGTTGAGGTCGTCGATGTCCCGCTTCGCAGTCTTGCGGGCGGTGTTGAGATCCTTCTGCGCCTGCAGCGAATTCTTTTGTGCGTCACGGACAGAACGCTCAGCGCTGATAATCCCGCGCTCGGCAGACTCGACACTGTCAGCGGCCGAAGCCTGCTGTTTCTGGGCGGTCTCGATCTTCTTGGCCCGCGCCTCCGCATCATCGGCGGCATTGTCGGAGACCTTCTTCGCGGCTGCGAACGCCTCACTGACACCGCCGAGCGCTACCTTCAGCGTCGCGAAGACACTGACAGCGCCAGTGATCGCGGCAGGTAGCAGCGCGACCACGCCGAGGGCCTGCACGAGCTGACCGATCAGCGGCACGAGGCTGACAGCAGCGAGCCCGATCAAAGCGACCTTCGCGATGCCTAGGAGGTTGCTGAAGCTGAAGAGTTGGCCGAGTGCGTTCGACAGTCCGTCGGCGATGGCCGATCGCAGTCCGCGGAATGCTGCTCCCAGCAGGCGGGTGGTCGAGTTCTGGTTGCTGTGTGCGCGGCCGAGGTTGTCGGAGGCTGTGGCTTCTCGCCCCATCAGGTCGAGGACATCGCCTGTCGCGCGGCCCAGTTCGCGGTTTGCGCGTGTTAGCGCTTGCCTGGCTGAGGTGCGTCGGGATTCGCTCGAACTCGAGCGGTTCATCACCTCGTCGTAGCGTTGCTGCGCGAGGGTGACCGCATCCTGCGCGTCGGACTGCCTCTGGCGTGCAGCGCTCAATCGAGCTGCGACGCTGGCGACTTCGGCTTCAGCGCGCGCGACCGAGGAGCGGTCGATTTCGATCTGCAGGCGCACCGCCTGCAAAGGGCGAGTGAAGATGTTGCCGGTCAGTCTTTGGGGGCTGCGGCCCGTGCCGGTCCCGAGATCGCGGAACTGATTGTTGATCGCGCCAGCCAAGGCACGCAGCGACAGCAGATGCGCGGTTGCAGCGGCAGTGTCGATATTGACGTTCAGGGTGAGCGGGATGGCGTGCTGGGCGGCACGGAAAGCCTCGAGCTGCGCGGTTGCGTGTGTGACGTCGGCGTCGACCTTCGCGGTGAGCTTGACATCGATACCGCCGCTGGCCGCAGCCAGTTTCGTGCGCAGTGCGGTTTTGAAGCCCCGCAGATCCGGATCGACCGGGACCTTGATCGTCACGCCAGCGGCGGCGGTATTCACCGCTTGCCGCAGGGCAGTCTTCAGGCCGGCGGTCCGCAGGTTGACCGGTACGTTGACCGAAACGCCTTGGGCGGCGACCTTCACCTTGTCGGTGACGTCGCGTTTGAAGCCCGTCGTGGACGCCTCGACAGGGACATTGATCTTGACGCCCGCGGAGGCGGTCTTGACCTTCTCCTTCAGGTCGGCCTTAAAGCCCGCCGTGAGAGTCGGTTTCGCCTCAATAGAGACGGCTACCCCCGCTGACGCGGCATCGACCTTCGATTTCAGGTCGGTCTTGAAGCTCTTCGCCAGCGCTGGCTGGACAGTGACCTCAAACGACTGGGTAATCGGCTTCAGCAGCGTGGCGACTTGGGCTTTGAAGTCATCAGGAAGCTTTGGGCGAAGCAAGAGCCGCGCGGATCCGGCGGTGTACGAGCCCCATTCGGCCACGGCGGCCCCCTGTGTAGTTAGTCGTAGATGCCGAGCTCTTTCAGCGCGTTGTGGACTTCGATCTGGTCCATGCGATTCCGGAGCCGCTGATAGGCGGTTTGCGGGCGAGGCTCGGGTGGGAAGGGAGGCGGGAGTTTGCCGCTGAAGCTGGCGGGAATGACGCGCATCAGCTCTTTCAGCAGGTCAATCTGCTTGAGCGCGAGCAACACTTCGAGGCTGTAGCCACGTGGGGAGATCGGCGGAATCTCCTGCGGCTCATCGCCTTCGGCATCATCTACTTGGATGCGTTGCCAGGCGAGTTCGTCATCCATGGCTAGCGCCGACTGGTAGCGAGACTCGATCGGCAGTTGCCGAAGAAAGCGATACAACTGCTGCCAGGGATGGCGACCGCGGAAGAAGTCGAGCAGGTCCCAGCCGTGCCCGTACTCCCACAGGTCGCCTTCGATTTCCTCCCCGTACTCCTCAAGCAGGAGTACGAGGGCTACTCTCCCCCCGGCAGTTCATCAGCCTCGCCGTCAGCGGGGACAGCACCGAAATGTGCATTCATGTCGTTGACGAGGGTGAACATGAGCTCGATCGGCTCGTCCTTGATCTCTGCCCACACCGCATCGAATGCGTCACCGCAGATCGCGGCCATTAGGCGTCGCAGATCAGACACGTTGGCGTCGCCGCTGGAGTCGATCATTTCCGCGATGGCGGTGACGCGTTCGACGGTGTCGGGTGCGGTGATCAGGATCGGCGGGTCGACAGCGTCGAACGCGTAGGGCGACTTGGCCTTGTGGATCTTGCGGGCCTGATCACGCAGGGTCGCAAATCGCGACTTCTTGACGGCTGCGCGCGGTGCGGTCTTTCTGGCGGTGGCCATGTTTCGTCTCCTGGCGGGAAGGGGTTACTTGGCGGTGGGCTTCTTCTCGGCCGGAGCGGGACGCTCAACGGCCGAGCGGGGCACCGGCTTGGGTTCCGGGATTTGGTAGCCCTGGTTCAGCAGCTGCTCACGCTCGGTCGCGGAGCCAACGAGGCAGTCGCGGCCATCGGGCGCGACCATGCGAACGGGTTCGAATGCCATGGGTTCTCCTGGCTTGAATTCCCGGCGGCAGAGGAGGTTTGGGCCTGCCCCGCGCGCGGCCAGGAACACGCGCGGGGCGGCTGTCAAAGAACGCCGGTTAGGCGTAGGTGACCGCGAACGGTGCCGAAGCGCCGGTGGCGTTGGTGACGACGATGTTCTGCGAGCCCGCGGTCTTGGCAGGGGTGTTGATCGCGAGGGTGAGGTCGTCGATGACGGTGAAGTCGGTCGCGTTGGTGCTGCCGACCGTGACCGCCGTGGTGCCCGTGAAGTGCTGGCCGCGCAGGACAACGCTCTCTCCACCAGCGGTCGCAAGCGACCCGGCAGGCAGGTAGGAGCTGATGACCGGGACCGAGGCGGTGGCGGTGAAGCCCATCTTGGCCAGCAGCGGCCCGACGCCAGGGCCGCACAATACGTTCTTCACGCTGTAGCCGAGAGTCGAATCGATCTTCGCGTGCAAGGTGATGTTGTACTCGAGAGCCTTTTCCTGCGACCAGGACTGCTCGCCGACCTCGGTGACCGTGGCGCGCGGCAGAATCCGCAGGTAGTAGATGGCCTTGGTGCCGCTGCCGTCGATCATGCCGAGAATGACTCGGTTGTAGCGGGTTTCAGGCGATGTCGGGTCGTTCCACTGCAGTTCGTTGGTGGTCGCGTCTGCGGTGTTGTTCGACAGATCAATGCCCGAATACAGTTCGAGGGTCCGCTTGCGGGTCTCGATGAGCGTCATGGACACGCTCAGATTGCGGGTCAGGATGTCGGTACGAGGCGGCTCGAGCGCACCCCACGCCTCGACATCGGAGCTCTTGACATCCGGCTTGAACGACGGCGGATTGTCCTTGCCGATCATGCCCAACGAGGTGAAATCAGTCAGCGCCTGGAAATCGGCGGACACGCCGGAGGTGAAACTAGCAGGGATGGTGGCGTTTTCGTCGCCGATCAACGCGAAGCCCTTATTGGGCCGGCGGATCAGCTCGGGACGCCATTCAGCGATCTGCTCGAAAGTGACAGCAGTCATGAAGAGGGTTCCTTGGTTCAGCCACACCCAGAAACCCGGTGCCGCAGGGCATTCCGGGTGGTGTGGGAGGAAGAAGAGTTGCGCCTACGCGCGGGGCCGCCGGTAGGAGAGCTGCACGGTGGCGGTGACGCCGCGAGCGTCGCGACGGAAAGGCGGGATGTACTGGCCGCCGGTCTTTTCGCTGGCGGTGTCGATCAGGAATCCGCCGGGTTCGGTGTTGCCTGCGAAGCGGATACGTTCCAAGACGGCAGTTTTCAGGATCTTCGACGCGGCTCGGTCGTTGTCGATGCACTCGACATCGACAACCGGGCTGTCCATGATCTCGTCGGCTGCTCCCCCGACCCTGGTCACATAGATGTAGGGCGGCGGGATCTCATCCGATTCGAAAGTAACGACGGGCGCGATGTCGCCGAGCAAAGCCTTCAGCACTTCGTCGAACTCGGGAAATGGGGGCAAGCTCATCAATCACTCACATCATCAATGAAGTCGTGCATGACGTGTTCGGGTCGGTTCCAGCGGGTACCGTGCTCACGGAAACGCGCGTAATAGCCTGAGGCGTAGACGATTCCGGTGAGAATGCCTTCGTCGGGGATCACGCCCGCTTCCACGTGGGTGGCATTGAACCCGGTCCTCCACCGCGAACGGAGTGCCCACCGGTCCGCGCCCTGCTCCGCGACCTCTTGGAGGAATGCTCGTAGTTCGTCGCTATCGACCAGGATGCGTTCGAGGTCGAAATCATCACTGTCGTACTCCATGAGCGCCGTCCTTCGCGATGCGGAATCGCTTGCCGGACGCCCAGCCGGTGAACCCGTTCGGGGTGACAGTGACCGTTCCATCGATGGCGAATTCGTCCGTGTATCCGGGGACTTCGATCCTGTCCGTGGCGAGGACGTCGTCGCTGACCGGTGCAGTGACCTGGCCGAGCATGGTGAGGATCTCCCCCGACTCGTTGTCTTCGGTGATTTTGAGCCACTTCAGGTCACACGGCCCGATCTGATGGCGGGCGACAGCCGCGTCGGCGTAATCGCCTTCCCAGTTCCGGGCATTGGCGGTACCGCGGCGAACCACGGTCAGCATGACTCCATGCGGGTACTTGGGTGTCGCGTAGTTCACCATGTCTGCGGCCTCGTAGAAGCCATGCCCGCCTCGCGGAGAATGTCGAGCGCCTGGGTCGACAAGCGCGACAGCGACGCCGAGATCTCCGCCGCGGACGGGCCGTCCGCGTAAGTGACAGCGCCACCATCTGCGGTCTGCGCCTTGATCGCGATCTGACGACCTGCCGTGCCAGCGTCGGGGTCGATGCCAGCGCGTTTCCACATCGCTGCATGCGCGCACGTCGCGTCACACATGACCTCGATGATGTCGGGGTCGGTGGGCAGTCCACTGGGGTCCACGTGGTAGAGATCGCAGCGAGTTGCCTTGCGCACCAACCTTGATGCCGCGCGGATGAGGCGTAGCGCTTCAGCGGTCTCCGGCGGTTCGTCCAGCCAGCCGTCCATCAGATCGTCCGGAGTGGCGTAGACGAGCATCGGCTAGTTCGCCGCCTTGGAGGCAGCCTTCTTAGCTGGGGCCTTCGTCGCCGGTACAGGCGCAGACTCCGGAGCCGGGGCATCATCGGCCTGTGGGCTCGAATTCTCCTGCGGCGTTTCCGGGTTCACGTCAGGCACCACCTCCACAGGCTTGGGCCGCTTGGCCTCCGCCTCCTGCTCGGTGATCTGACGCCAGTACGCCCACTCCATCAGGTCGGGTCGCGGCACGTCGGATTCGACCAGGAGGTCTTGGTCAGTGCCTAGATAGTCGTAGAAATACGACACAGAGATACTCCAAAAGAATTGGGGGCAAGTCGATCTCCCCCGCCAGCCGATCGATGACCGGCCGGCGGGGTGACGATCAGGAGGCGAGGGCGCCGCGCAGCAGGACGCCGCGGTTGGCGTCGAGGACCTTGGCGCCGAACAGGATGTCCAAGCTGATGACGTCCGACTTCAGCTGCATGTCGTACTGCTTGACCAGACGCAGCGACAGACCCTTGTAGGACTCGATGGCCGCCCAGGTGTTGTCCGAAGGCAGAGCCAGGGTCGCCGACGCGAAAGCAGTCGAGGTCCGGTGGTACGCCAGGCCGACCTCGGTGGTGGGCTGACCGGTGGTCGGCGAGCCCGCAGGCTGCACGATGTTCTGGGTCATGTACGGGTCGAAGCCCATGAGGCGACGGCCCAGGTAGCCCTCACGCAGCACGTCGGTGGAACCGCTGTTCTGCACGAACTTCAGCCAGTCGGTGTTGTTCCACGCAGCTTCGGCGGTCGGGCCGATCACGGTGGAGCGCTCGGTGGCGGGAACCGACTGCAGGTTGAGCAGTCGCTTGGCCTCGATCAGAACCTCGGGCTTGTTCCACTCGGTGCCGGTACCGGTACCGGCGACCTGGGTGAAGCCTGCCTTCATCTTGGCGATGATGGCCTGGTCGACTGCCTGGGCGAGCGCCTCCGACGCGGGACCGAGGAACTGGGTGTCGAAGTCCTCGACGCGCAGGGTCAGATCCTGGGAGGTGATCGCGAACGACACGTCCTTGTGGGTGTCCAGGGTGACGTCCACGCTGGTTTCCGTGGCGTTCTGAACGGTGATCGACGGGGAGGCCGGATCGAAAGTGTTGGCCACGAAGGTCGCCGGCTTGCGGATCTTGACCGTCGAGCCGATCTTGCGGCCGGTCCATTCCTGCGACACATCGGTGTACACGGTCGGGACCATGCACAGCTGTGCGTACAGGTTCGCGAGGACCTGGCGCGCGATGATGCTGGGGGTGAGAAGGGTATTAGCCATGGAGAGGTGGCTCCAAAGAATTAGGACCGTTCACGGGCACGACGCTCGCGCGCCTCCCGGATCAGGTCGTCAACGGATTTCGGCGAACCGGGCTTGGGGGCCGCGTTACCGCCGGTGAGATCTCCGCCGCTTCGGGGAGCCGCCGCCTGGGCGGGCGCCTTTTTGAGCTTCGGATTGGAATCGACTGCGGCCTTCACGATTTCGGCCACCTGGGCTGCGAAATCGTCGGCAGTCGTGTCGAGCTTCTCGATTGCGCGTTCGATCTTGCGGGAATCGAGAATTTGTTCGAGGTCGCCATCGACAGCCTTGGCAGCGTCAGAGATGGCGTCCTTGCGCGCGTAGTTGCGCAGCTTTTCGGCGTAGGAGTCGCGTTCGGCAGCGAAGTCCGCTGCCTGCTTCTCCGCGGCCTTGAGCAGCTCAGCGGGGTCGGGTTCGGCCGGATCGAGACCGAGGGTTTCGCGAAGCTTCTCCACGAGTTCAGTGGTGGCCTTCTTCGCGGCTTCCTGAGCTGCGGTTTCAGCCTTCTCGTTGCCCTTGACGCGGTTGGCGGCGGCCTCCTTGCGGAGCTTGTCCACCTCGCGGTTCAGGCGCGCGATCTCGGGATCGGGTTCGATGGTCTTGCTGGTGTCGGCCTCGGTTTCGGTGCCCTGTACATCGGCACCGGTGTCCGTGGTCGAACCCTCCGAAGTGGTTTCCGTCGAATCGGAAACGACCTCAGCGTCGTGTTCAGTTGTGGTTTCCTGGGCGTCGGCTTCGTCAGCCATGAATGTGCCTCCTGGACACGCAGAAACGCCGCACGGCAACCTGGCCGGATACGGCGTTGAAATGACGAAACCCCCAGGGCCACAGGCCGGAACTGGGGGTCGTGAAGCCGCTAAACGCGGCGGAGATTCAATTGAGAATCGGATCGCTCGCCAGGATTCGAACCTGGACTAACTGAACCAAGGTCAGTCGTGCTGCCAATTACACAACGAGCGAAGAAGTTTAAGCGCGGGTGGCAAATCCGATGCGTTGCAGAATCCGGTTCCTGCGGCGTTCGCTGTTCGTGTTCTTGCGTCGGGTGCGTTCGGCTTCTGACAGCTTGACAGCGCCGGGCGGGTTCGGATTGTCGGCGGTCCACACGCGGATCGTGTGCCGGCAATTGCGGTGGAACAGCCCGCCCGCGCGCGCCTCCGCGAGCGAGCACTTCACCGTCACCTTGACTGGTCGGTCGAGGCTGTCGCGGAAGGTCACAGTGCCTGCGGTGGCGCCGCTGATCGAGAGCACGGCTCCCTCGTAGGGCCTACACAATGTGCAGGCGCCAGGCACGTCCGACACGATCACCAGGTCGTGACCGCTGGCGGTCACGTGTGCGCAGTAGCCGTCGACTTCCGCGTGGGTGACAGCCGATCGGACAACCATTTCCGCATAGGAGACGAATTCGTAACGCCGGCCCTTCGCATCGACTTGGCCGTCGAAACCGCGGCGTGCGTTGCGGGCGAGAACTTCTCGTAGAAGCTGCTCGAGGGTTGTGTCGTCGGTGCCTCGCGGATGCCGGGAAACCTCGTCCACGGTGCGACGGTATATCGCCTCTGCCGACACGGGGACCTGCTGATGGACCTTGGTGAGAGACGCGATGACCCGGTCCGCGAGGCGCTGCGCTTCCGACTCGTCGATGGCCGTGACCGGGGGGTGCTGTGGCCGCAGATCAGCGCGTGCTTCGCGCGCACCACGTCGGAATGCCGCCAGGAGTATCCCGATGACGATCACAGCGGCCTGCGCTCCGAGCCCGACCACGATGCGTGTAAGTCCACGGCGAAACGTAGGCAGCTTCAGCAGCATTCGCACAGCCCACGGCATTCGACCGTTCCAGCGTTCTCCGAAAAGGGTGCGTGCGATGAGCTTCCATATCTCCCGCTCCGCAGTGAGATACAGGCGGGTGATTGCACCGACCTGCCCGTCACCGTAGGAAGGTGTCAATGGCATCAGGCCGCCTCCTACAACCCGTCCGCCTGGTCGGCCTGATTGGAGGTTTGGGGATCAGGGTGAGTCCCGAAGTCGCCAGGCGTGTCAACGACGGCGTTCTCCAAGGCGTTCTCTTCCTGGATCCGCTTGACCTCGTCGGCCACCTCGTCATTGCTCCAGTTCGGGTTGAACATTCGCACAGCGGTCTCCGTGGAAATCGCCTTAGCGGCACGGAGATTCGAGATCGCGGTCGACAGAGACACAGGATCCTGGTCAACGCGCACCGGGAACTTCATCTCAGGATCCGCAGTGAGCCCATAGTTGTGGCCCTGGCCGTAGACCACGGCGTCCAGCTGCAGGGCAGTGGTCGCCAGCGGCTGCATCGCAGCCTGCCAATACAGGATCTTGCGATTGCGGGTCTCGTTCGACTTGTTCTTGCGCGCAGACACTTCCGTCGCGGTCATCGCCGCAGCGTCAGAGTCGTCGAAATCAGCAGCCGAGTACCCGCAGGCGCGCAAGATCTCTTTGAGAAGCTTCTCGCACGTCTTCGCGTGCTCCTCCACACGGATCTGGAACTGCTGCGCCTGGACGAGCTGCTTGGATACACCGTCGTTGAGTTCCATCTGATCGGACGGGACCCCGGTGAAGATATGCTGCTCCGGATCGAAAGCGGCGCCCTTGCCAGGGCCCTGGTCTGCAAGCAAATCTTGAGCCACGAACAGGCGGCCCTTGGCAATGTCCAAATCGCGCATCCAGCTCGACCAGGCTTCGTCGAGGCTGTCGAACAGTGGCTCGACACCTTCGAAATCGCTGCGACCCAGCGCGCTCAGCTGCGGCGTGTTTCGCCACTTCCGCGCAGGCTTCACGTTCGGCACATAGGCGGCGGTCAAACCTTCGACGCCCGTATCTATTCCGGCTTCCTCATCAACCAGGTCGGCGGCCCAGGCCGTGGCGTCGAGGGAGTCCAGCGGCATCAGGCGACCGATCGACCCGTCATCTCCGACATAGAGCGCGTGCTCGATGCGGCCGGGTGAGTGATGCTCGAGGTGCCGCCAGGTGCCGGACTTGTCCTTGCCGACAATGCTCCAGAAGGTGACCTCTTGCAGATCCCCGTACCGCCAAATCGGTATAGCGCTGTCCGGGGCGACAGCGGACAACTTGACCTTGTCCGATACGCCTTGGTCCCACCAGAGCCGGATGAAGACGCCACCCAACGCCGCCTGGATCTCAGCCGCCTCCAAGAAGGTCGCGACAGTTCCCGCGTCATCAAGCAGATCGTTCAGCCGATCCTGAGCGCCTTCTAGGTCGCTCGCGTCGCCTTCGCTAAACAGCCAGCTCGGCGGCTGCCCGAATAGCAGATCCGCCGAAGTAGTGGCGATATCCGCCGGGGCCGGCACATGCAAACGCTTGGTGTCCTGCAAGACTGGGCGGCCCCACCACAAGCGGCTGAGCATCCCGACCACGCCGCCCCGCAGCTGCGAGGGCCGCGGCGCGGGGATCAAATAGTTGGGGTTGCTGTAGATCGATTGCAGGGCGATCGTGTCGCCGCTCCACCATGAGCTGTAGACGCCGTAGTCGTCGTAGGCGGTGTCGTGCGGCTTGGGAGGCCATACCCCCGCATAGTCGGGCATCGCCACAGGGCGCCTCCAAGGAATGGGTTAGCGCGCGGAATCTGCTGCGGCGCTGTGAAGTTAGAAAACGTTGAGGTTCGACCAGCCTCGCTGGTGGTGTTCACCGACGAGCAGGCCGAGCATGCCGGCGGGTGACCACACACCGAACTGGTTGAGCATGTACTCGGAGGACCGCTCAGCTTCGAGGGCGGGGCAGCCGAAGAGGGTCCGCCCTTCGAATTCCTGGCAGTAGAAGTGGTGATAGTGCGCGGTGAAGAACAGCGAGGTTGTGCCGAGCTCTTCAGTGCGGCCTAGGATTTGGCGCTCGATGGCGTTGCGGGTTCGGACTTCGGTTGAGGATCCGCGACCCTTCTCGATGTATCCGTGGGAGAAGTAGCAGTCGACGCCGGAGAGGTTGAGCGTCACCGCGGGGTCACCAGAGCCGATGTGCCAGTCGATGTGCGGGCCGACGCCGTGGGCTTCGAGCTCGTCGAACAGCTTCTTGACCTGCCGAGCGATGTGCGTCGATGCGTTGTCGCCCTGCGAGGTGACGGGCTCCTTGCTGCCGTTGCGAGTCCATTCGCCGTGATTGCTGATCACCGAGGACACCGTCACGGGCAGGCCAATTCGAGCGGCCTCTTTGATCGTCCATACCCGCAGGTCGAAGTCCAGCTCAAGCTGTCGAGACTGGTTCAACTCGATCGTGTGGGGCTGGTTGCCGTAATTGTTGCAGACACCTTCGGTCTCATCGCCCATGAAAGCGACGTGAATCCCAGTGATGTCGTGTTCGGCTCGAAGTGCTTTGGCAGCGACTAGGTGTGCGCGTACTCCGAATCGCCAGTTGTGCACGGCCTGCTCGGTGCCCTTCTTCCCAAGTTGCGGATCCGCGACGAGAAGCACGTAAGTGCCACCGCCCGAGGCGGGTTCAGCGGCGGGAAGGGGGTTCGAGACCAGCTCGTGCCGCCACATGTCCACGATGGCGGGCGAGATGTCGGTGGATCGTCGACGGCGGAATCGGGCGCTGTAGGAGTACAGCTGCACCAGGTCGCGTCTGCCGTCTTCGAGTGCCTTGGACTGCTGCCACGTCGACATGCGGACGGTGTCGTCGACGACCTCGAACTCGTCCGCGTTCAGGTTGAAGAGCGCGAAGACCGTTGTCCAGTCGTCATTGATCGGTGAATCGACAACGACGTTGTTGACTGTCGCTCCGTCGCTGGTGACGTCGATCGAACCCTTGTTGATCGGCTCACGAGCCGGATCAGATGCGAGTGCGTCTGCCAGGCTCACGCGGCGTGCTCCAACTTGAAGCAGGAGCAGCGTTGCCGGAAGTGCTGCCGGAAACGGGTTTCCGCGGCGCCGCATCCGTTACGGACGGCCAGGCCATGAAGATGGGAGACAGGCTTGCCAGCAGCGAGAAACTCGACGATGGCTGCTCGGTCCCGGTCGTCCAGTGTTTCGATCCAAGCACCGGTCTTGCAGAATTGCTTCTGATTTGCTTCGAGTGCTGCTTCGCGCATGTCGTCAGCGAGGGACACGTGGTTCTCTCCTCGTTTCGGTTCATGCACAGTGTATTTGCGGACGCAAACCCGCCAATTTCGCTGTTTGCTATGCCGCGTCCAGATCGGGGTCCTGGAGCTGGCGGCCAGGTAGCGTACCCAGTTTGATGTGCCGGCGCCATTTACGTTCGGCAGTGACAAGTAGATACCGGGTGGCGTCGATGCCGTGATCGTTCAGTTTGATCACTTGGTCTTTGCCCTCGGCGCTGACCTTCCCATCCCAAACGTATGCCGGGATCTCTTTCAGCAGCTCCGGACAGCGGTCAGTGAACTTCAGCCGGCCCGCACCGATCAGGGCGATCATCGTGCGGATCCCGTAGGTGACATCCTTGTTGGCTTTGAGCGAACTGAGACCGTCTTGTTTGAGCTGCACGCGGAAGTCCGCGGCTGAGGAGTCGACAACGACCGATCCGGTCAGACGAGGCGGGTTGTCGGGGTCGTCGCTGGGATGGTGGGCGGTGTCGATCCAGTCCCGAATACCTTGCGACAGCTGGACGTTGGACCATCGCACGGATTCGTTCGACGCCTTATACCGCCATTCGTCCATGCAGTACAGGACGTCGTCAACGCCGTGGCCGATCATCACCGCATGGGTGGGATTGGTTGTGCCATGGTCGACTCCGATGCCGAGAATCCACCGCATCTGCGGCAGATCCTCCCATGCGACCACATGTAGGTCGGGATCGAAACTGTCGAACACCGCACCTTCGGCTGCCACCCATTCACCGCGGATGAACCGCTTGTAGAACACTCCGGTGAATTCGGCCTTCTTGCGTGCGATGTAGTCGGCACCGAGCTGGGGGTTGTCGTCCATGTAGAACTGGAAGACCTTGACGTCCATCCCAGGCTCGCCCGCGCGGTCCATGAACTTCTTCTTCAAATAGTGCTCCGGGTTGTCCGGGTTCGTCGTCGCCAGACAGCGGGCTCCGGGCTCAGACAAGCGGCCCTGCAACTGTGTCCAGAAGTTCTCCGGAATCAGGGTCGCTTCGTCGACCATCGCCAAATACGCGGTGGAGCCTCGAATTTTCGCTTCTGCCGCTTCGTCGTTGGCGCCGACGAGGTGCACGACGCGGCCCAGAATGACCGCGGTGCTCGAGCCTCGCGTGTGGTGCACTTCCTTGGCGAGCAGCCCGTAGAGCTTCTCGTTGCGCATCACCTCGAGGATGTTGCGCTCGATCGTCTGCAACGTCCGCCCGATGATCAGGATGAGCGCGCCTTCCGGGGCGGACTCGACGGCGATGAAGAACGCGAGGATGGAGGCGATTGTCTTTCCGGAGCGGATTGCGCCGGTCCAGATCGTGATCGACGCTGTCTCGCATCCGACGATGGATGCGATCTGTTTGCGCGACATGGGGATAGGCAGTTCTGCCAGGTTCACGCAGCATCGGCCTCGTCGGATTCAGCGGCCTCACTGTCGGCAGCCTCGTGCGCCGAGTGGAGGGCGTGCAATACGTCGACCAGTTGGCCGACCATCGACTTGGCTTCCCCGCTGACGTTGCCCTTGGCGTCCGCCACGGCTTTGAGTTCAGCAGCCTTGTAGCTGCCGGTAAGCCGGGCGCGTTGGTCGATGATCGCGAGGGCGCGGTCGATCTTCCAGGTGTCGCCGTGGGTCGCGTCTTTCCAGATGCCTACCCACATCGCGTCGAGGCGGGACAGCTCGATCTGCAGGTATTCGTCGGCCTTCTCGCGGGTGATGTCGGCGAGCGCGTGCTGGATGTAGTCGGAAATGGTCGACTTGTGCAGCCCCATTTCCTCAGCGATTTGAGTTTGATTCAGCCCGGACAGGCGCAGTTCGAGCGCGCGTTTGCGGCGCTGCTGAACGTCGTGCACTTCTTCGACAGGCTTGGTTTTCTTACGTGCCATTCGGCGGAACCTCCAGGATGCGCGGCGGCTCCTGGCCGGTCCGCGATCAGGTGGTGGGAACGGCTGCCACCTGGGCAAGCCGGGAAACAGGCACGATCAGGGCGTGCCCGTTGGTGAGTGACGTGATGAGCGCACGTCCACGCTCGATGCGGGTGATGCGGTAACGGCCGCGGCCGTCGAAGGTCACCAGGTCGTTGGATCCAAGCACTTCGTGGCGCATTGGCCGTCACCAATCATCAGAACGAGTTAGGCGGCAAAGCCTTTGGCGGCTTCCCACGTCTTGAACGCCGCCACCAGGGCAGCGTCAGCAGCATCGGAGGGAGCCGGCGTGGGCGCTGGTACGGGGCTGGGCGCCACGGTCGGGAATGGGCCGGGCTGCCCGGTCAGCGCCTGGTAGTTCGCGTTGAGGCTGGCACCGTCGATCGCAGCGGGTGAAACACCCTGTGCAGTCAACCAATCCAGGTCAAGAACCGTCCAGACCTCATCGAAGTAGCGTTGGAAGAAGTCGACACTGAGCTTCTGGGTCTTGCCCCACGTGACGCAGGTGAAGCTCGAAGCGTCGTAGGCGCCGATCGGGACGCAATGGCCGCCCTCGACGCGGGACCGAGGGACCACAGTCCACGGCTTGCCCGCGTTGAACTGATCCATCGCGCTGGCAGGGAAATTCATGCCCGTGTAGACGGCACCGAAAAGGCTGATACAGGCGCGGATCGTAGCCAAGTCGGTGGCCTTGATCTGCGCGTACGCGGCGATCTTGTTGCCGCCGACACCGGTTGTGTGCCAGTACTTCAGGGCGTCCTGGAGGGTGGCGCCGACGTCGGTGGACGGCTGGCCAGGTCGGTATCCGGAGATGGCCTCGTACATGGCGAGCACATCACTGTCAGCGACGGGCGCGTCCTGGTGCTGCCCGTACCAGTTGATTTGCTGGGCGACGTGTCCGGCGCCGGCCGCAGTGCAATCGCCCAGGCTGTCGTTCAGCGACACGGGCCAGGACGGCACCTTGGACAGCCAGTCCGCAGCCGCGGGTGGGGTGTAGCCGCGCAGGTGGTCTGAGGTGATGATCAGGCGTGCGGGGCGTGGGTCGTGTGGGAGACGACCGAACGCAAAAGTCTGAGGCAAGACGTTGAGACTCTCAGGAGAATGGTGAACGGATCAACCTGGCGGGGTAGGAGATTCGCGAGGTGAAGAGCGGTGACCGCGATCGCGGTTCGGGTCATGACCGGTCTGCGTTGGATCGCGCGGTCGACACCTTCGGATAGCAGTTCACCGGGTGGCGCGATCAGTTCTGCGCCGACCACAGCCGCCCCGACAGCAAGCCAGAGGTCACCGGATTTGATCCGGGCGCGGAAGGTGCTCATCCGTCCTCCGTGTCGTCCTCGGGGATAAGCACGATGGGCTGCATCGGATTCTGAGAGATCGCCGACCAGAGAGCGGTGACCAGATCGGTGGCTGAGACTTGGACCGGTTCGGGTGTCTCGATGTGGAGTTCGAACCAGAGAAACTTCAGTCGAAATTTCATGGGAACTCCGTGCCATCGGCAACTGCCTTGGTGAGCTTGTCCGGCGAGTAACCTGTCCAATGGGTTTCTCCCGCAACAACAACCGGGGCCTGCGAGTAGCCGAGACTGCGAATGTAGTCGAGAGCGTCGTCGTCCTCGGTGACGTCGACCTTCCGGTAATCGGCGCCGAGCGCGTCGAGCTTGCGAATGGTTGCCTTGCACGGCTGGCAGTTCGGGCGGCTGTAGACAGTGATCTCCGGCATCAGGCGTCGCCCAACTCCTCATTCAGTTGTTCGATGCGTCCGTGCGCGCGAGTAGCTTCGGCGGCGAGCGCGTCCAACGCCCGCTTGACTTCGTGCTGCGCGTCCACTATCCGTCCGACGGCCTCCGCGATTGGATCTTCGATCATTGGAAGCCTCCGGGCGTTGCTGCTGGATATTGTTTGAGGCCCGCCGCGGCGCGGGGTAGCGGGCCGGCGCGGCGGGCTGGTCGCGGCGCCGAGGGCTGCCTGCGACCCGCCACCTAGAAACCCTGCCCCGCCGTGATGCGGGTGGCCCCTTGCCGAATGGGGCACGAGGGTGGTGGCGAAATCTGTTAAGCTTTTGGCTGAACGCCCCAGTGATAATTCGCCTCTGCGTTACGCAAGCGAACTCGCCTCTACTGCGCCTCTGTCAAAAAGGCACGCGAGATACGCGCACTGGGGCTTCGCCATTTCTTGCGGTAGGTGTTCTCTGGGCAGCACCGCCACTACCACTGCGTTACCTCGATGCACGAGGTCGCACTACGCGTATCGCGCAGTTAAGACTTGTTGCGCTGGTCGGAGAAGTCAGACCAGCTGACAGTGATCGAATTGATTTCGCCTGGGGCGCCGACGACGGCGATCGCGGTCGCAGGTTGATACACCAGCTCGGAGAGCATCAATGACGACCGCTGTCCGTTCTCGTCCACTGTGAGGTGGACGTTCTCCCCACGATCAACGAAGGCATCGAGGATGTGCTTCATGGCAGGGTGGTCGGTCGCCAGTTCGGTCCAGGATTCGCCCTCGGCGAACGTGTGAATCAGGTTGAAATCCTTGTCCCACAAACGGCGAATCGCCTGCTGGGGCTTGATCTCGTGCCCGATCTTCACGACGCGGGCGAAGAGGGTAAGCGTCACCTTGACTGGCTCTTCTGCATTCACAGTGACGCCGTGCACGATCACTGGATCGTCGGCGGGCGCGAGTACGCGCTTGCCGTTGAGGCGGATCTCGTTCGGGACCACGACGCCGCCGGCACCGTCACGGCTCGCACGGGAGGTCTTCTCGATGATCTCGATGTCAACGCAATCGGGAATCTCGTTCACTTGCCGCCTTGCTTCCTATGTTGAGCCGAACCTGGGTAGTAATGGAAGACCTCGTAGAAGTACTCGGTCGCCAACCCGTTCGCCTTCTCGATCGACATGTATTGCAGGAGTTGCGTTCTCAGCGCCCGCCATGGAGTAGGGCTGTCAGCCCACTTGGCGAGACCTGGACCCGCCAACCAGTACTCGTTGAGGTCCTTCGACGCACCAACCGTGCCAGGTCGTTGATCGACCACGACTCGTCGCCTCCTTCGCGGTTGAAACCACCTCGATGGATCTAGCTCAGCGCCAAGGGTTTTCGTCCTGAGCCTCGTCACACCTTCGCGGACTTGTGACCCATTGCGGCTACCCTGTGCACGTGGAAATCACAATGGACAGGTACCGCCAGCTCACAAAGCTCGCGACGACGCAGAGTGGGCAGCACTCCAATGAGGCACCCAGCGATGTCGTCTGTGCCGTCGCAGCTCTTGTTGGAGATCGAGACGTCGAGGCCAGCTACATCCGCTACACCCCAAACGGAAAGAGCACGGAGTGGTTCGGGCTGTGGATCATCGGCGGCGGCCTCGCTCACGTCAGCGTCACGTATCGGGAACAGCAATGGACCGCTATCCGCGAGCGTGATCAGAGCCGCGGACGGTATAGCAAACCTACGCAGGTCTGCAGCTGGTACCGCTCGCTGGACTCCATCGACCGACTGACCTATGGCCAGGTCCAGGGGTACCCCACTGGAACTGAGGAATCCTTCAAACTCTCCGGCGACGTGACGCTTCACTTCCGCGATTCATCCACGCCGATCACACTTGGCTACGGTCCCGCCCACCAAGACAGCGCAGACGAGTTGCTTCTGAAGCTGCGCGACTGGGTCGGGCAGCAGCGCTGAAGCAGAAGGAGTGCCGGCGCTCGCTTGGTCAGCAAGCGGGTCACCAGACTCTGCGTCAGGCACTCCTTGCAGGTAGCTCGCCATCGAGATATGCCGCCCACCAGCCGCCGAACGGGATGTAGGGCGCGTCGTGCTTGAAGTAGTAGGCAGGCTCACATGCCGCGTCGTCCCAGTACTCGCGCGGGTCGGCCTGCTGGCGCTCGGAACGCCGCCAGTCACGCTTCTCGCGGCTCCGGCCGTCGCGGACGCAGCAGCGCGCGAACACGACCAGCGCATCATGCCTGACATCCCGGCTCCTGTCGGTGATGCGAGATATGCTCGCGGTGCTGGCTGATCCGGGTCCAAGCAGCCGGGTAGGTCAGACGTCACACTCGCTCCAAGTCCCGGAGCAGATCCTGCCTGAAGCCGCTCCGACAGGGGCGGCTTCAGTGGTGTTCAGGGCGAATACATCGCAAAAAGATCACCGCAGGTCAGCGACTCGCAGCGCCCACCGCGCCAGACAAATCGCAAAGAAATCCCGCCGAACCGCTAACGAGCGATGACCCAGGGTAGACCCGCGCGGGGAGGGACATATCCAGCGGTGTTGTACACGACATCGTGAATCGGGGTGCCGATTTCACGCTCATAGGTCTGCTCGAAAACGTCCGGCTTGCATGGGTAGAAGCCCTTGCTGTCCCGGATAACCCACTCGCCGCAGTCGAGTGGCACCGATGTCCGGTTCGCGTCGATATACAGCATCGTCGAATCCCCATCGGGGTCGACCGCCTTCCACAAGCGCGCGCCCCACTCCGCCAGCTCGTCAGCGTTGTCGCCGGTCCACTGCATCGCCTCAATGACGATGGGACGCTTCCGGTAGCGGCCGGCGGTCACCAGGACCACACGCCGATCGGGGCTTCCATGTGCAACTCCAGAGTGCGGATCGGCTGGTGGCAGAACAGGCGGACGATGGCGGCGAAATCCATGGGGGCTCCTGGCGGGAGTAGTGGTTGTCAGACGCGAGGCGGCCAGTTCCAGTGGCCTGGCGTCGGTTCATCGGCACGCCGAACGGCGGTCTTGAACGACGCGCCGTTGGGATAGAACACGCACAGGTCGACGTAATCCGCGCCGGTATGCGCGGGGCCTCCAACGCCAGTCACGAGGGCAGCGAGCGGTTCGGATAGATACTCGCCGCCCGGAGTGCCGAAGGACTGGTAGTGAACGATACGACCGACCGAAGGGGTCACCTATTTCTCCTGGCTTGGAATGGGTTTCGCTACAACTGGATCGGGTCGCCGATTGTGGCGCCGTTGTCCTCGCGCTGCGCCCAGAAAAGCTCTGGGCTGCCGTTCTCGTCGAGGAACAAGATCCATCGGCTACCGTCTGCCCGTTCGCCTTCGATGAGGCCGGACCAGTCACTGGTGATCGATGGGTGCGCGTAGCGTTCGACGCGGATGTTCTTCATAGATGCTCCTGAAAAGTGTTGCCGGAACATCCATCCGGGCTAAAACTGGGTGTGAGGCCGAATTCCCGAGCGACCTCTACTCAGACCGAACCTACCCACCAGCAGGGCGTCCCGGCTCTCTGTTGACCGACTGGCTTCTACAGTCGTCTGGTCATATTGCCGAACCTGGCAGGAGTCGAACCTGCGACCTCTCGTTTTTCAGACGAGCGCTCTGCCACAACTGAGCTACAGGCCGAGAACCCGCCGAAGTGAGGAAGCTTCCGCTCTAGCCTTGGCGGGCCTAGTTGTTCGTGCAGGGTTAGCCGATCACGGCGGTCAGCACGGCGATAAGGACCTTGCCGGCCAGTTCAGCGACGCCGACCCAGTCGATGGCGGACGAGGCAGCAGAAAGAGTAGGCAGCATTACGGGACTCCTAGATCAGGGGAAGACAACTCGGGATCGAATGGGGCACAGTGCAACAGCGCACAGTGGCCTCGATGGGAATTGAACCCACGTGGCCCTGAGTGAAAGTCAGGGTGCCTAACCAGCACAGCACGAGGTCATGAGTGCGTAAGGAGGGAGTCGAACCCTCAAACCCGAAGGCGCTGGAGCCTAAATCCAGTGCGTATCCCATTTTCGCCACTTACGCGTAGGTGCCCTTCCCGCGATTCGAACGCGGAACTACCGCCTTTTGAGAGCGGCTCCTCTACCCGTTGGGACAGAAGGGCTCGGTCCGGCTGGATGGAATCGAACCACCTGTGCCCGAAGGCGGGAGGTTTACAGCCTCCGTGCACACCATGTGCTCAACCGGTCGATGCGATGGCCGGATTCGAACCGGCGACCTCACGGGTTATGAGCCCGGCGAGCTACCACTGCTCTACACCGCAATGAGGCGGACGCCTGCTGTTTCTAGTGCTGCGCAGGTCGTTTACAGGCACCCATCCGCCCAAGGGCCGCCCGCCATGTAGTCGCCCGCCGAAGCGAACTGGGGAGTCTTACCTCCCTGCTCGGCATCCCATGGTGCCGCAATAACGTGTGCGGCGTGGAGTGTATGCCACTGTTGCCCCGACGACTCTCTGTCGACGGACCGCACTCGCACGGACGGGAAGGATCGAACTTCCGACGCGCGGTTTTGGAGACCGCCGCTCTGCCACTGAGCTACGTCCATTCGCGGGTTCGGCTCACCAACCGTCCGGATGGCTGCCGAACCCGTCTCGCAGGCTACGGGCCTCGCCTGAGCGAGTGATCCCGTATCCCGCTTCCGGCCCCTCCGCGAAGAGGCCAGCAAAGCACGCGCGTTATCCCGGCGATCAACTCGGGCACCGCAATTGCGGCGGACTTGAGACGCGCCCCTCAAGCTCTTTCCAATGTCCTCGGGGGGAGGCCGAAGCCCAGCGTTACCCGAGGCGAAGTAGAGAGGTGGGGAGTTTCCTAGGCTCCGACCGGGGCACGGACCGTAAGGATAGGTACCCGGTGCTGCGACTTGCCCGCTGAGGCATCGGTTTCAGGCCGCTAAGCCCTCCCCTATCAGCCACTTGGCCGTCAGGTTCCCGACATCGCACACATTCGCGGCCCGACCACGCAGGTAGCCGCTCACTCTGTCACCACCAGCACAGCTAGCTACGCTGCGCTTTGCTCCCCGCCCTGGAATCGAACCAGGTACATCCCGCGTTTGGGCGGGCGCTCTACCAGTGAGCTAGCCGGGAACTTTGAAGTTGTTGCCGCAGAACACCCCTCAGCCGGGACGCCGACCGGATTTTGGATAGAACTCTGGCAAGAGTTCACGGTAGCAGCCGCTTTCCCGAAAACCGCCGCCTGAGATAACAAATTGATAACGCTCAACCCGCGAGGGCTGAGACTCCCGCCTCCCCGTCGCGAATCACAGCGTCGAGGTACTGATCGATCGTCTCGTACGTGAACCGGTCATGCCGAACCGTCTTGTTCTTCAAGATGATCGAACCGTTCTTCTCCTGACCAGACAGATCAGCCCAGTTCACGCCCTTCTCCAGCATCAGCATGTCGTGCAACTGCTGACGGTTCTTGCCGTGGCATTCCTTGTGGGAGAAGTGCGCTCGCGCCAACATCTGCAGACTGTTCCGCTCCCAGTCCTGCTGCCGCCACACGAACATGTTCGGCACGTCGTCCCGCGGCACCACGAACGCCCGCGAATCGAACGCTGCCGGTTCCGCGTAGTTGCGCATGGCCAGGTTGAAATGCTTGGTGAACAGGGAGGCCGACAGGGACACAAGCTTGTTCAGCTCGTACCCGAACCAGCCCTTGGTGTCGTGGCTATCGAAGTCGGTGAGCAGGAATGTCGTCTCGTCTGACTGGACGTAGCCGAGCTTGAAACCCTGCATCTCCCGCGCGGTTCCGACGGCGGCCGTGACCATGGCGTCCATCAGCGTGTGGTCGAACGGCGTCTTCATGCCGCGGGTGAACGTGTGGAAGGCTCTGCCGTCCACGCGGATGATCACACACGAACGCGGTGTGAGTTTCTGGTTGTACGGCGCTTCGTACGCCTTCATCCGGTCACCGAGAGTGGTCATACCGTGTTCTCCAATTCCTCGACGCGCTCACGCAAGCGCGCGACCTCTGCTTCCGCCTCTTCACGCAACTGGTGCGGTGACTTACCGCTCTTACGTTGAACTGTCAGCACGAACCGCTCCCCCGTGTCCGGGTCACCGACATGCATCTCCATCTCCAGGTAGTTCACCGCGGACGGGTTGTCCGCGAACATGCGAGTAGCGAGCAGCCCGACCTGGTACTTGATCTCCTCCGGCGTGGATACCGAGATGCCGTCACGCACGCTCGTGAGAAGACCCTCACGCTCGGACTCCAGATGGACCTTCGCGGCTTGAATCTTCTTGCGCGAGGTCGCGTTCTTGTACCGCGCGGCATCGGGAATCCGCATACGCATCACCTCGCGCCCGTAACCGACATGGCCAGCGTTATTGTCGACAACCGCGCCGGGGTAGGCAATGTCGATCACCTTGAACAAGGTCGCGAACACGTCCATCGGCAACGGCAAGCCAATGTCGACAGTCACGTAGTCATCGGTCATGCCGCCTCATCTCGCGTGTGAGTGACGTTCCGGACAGAGGTGATCTCGTCGGCAGGCGCGTACAGCAGTAGTTTCCAGCGCCCTTCGACTTCGCCGTGAAACGTCCATCCGCTGCGCGTACGCGTTGTCGTCTCGCCCGAAAACAACCCGAGAATCGCTTCGTCCGGAGGCAGGAGCACCTGGTGCGCTTGGATGTACTCGATGTGGCCACTCGCCCAATGGATCTCGTAAGTGTCGAGCGGACCATAGTCAAAGCTCATACCGCGACCTCCCATCCACCGCTGGCGAGCACGCCCGCAACGTCCGGCGCCGACCAGCCGGCCGGCTTGAGCACCTTCCCACCTTCGTCACGGATCACTTTGCCGTCCACCAGCTTCCGCATGTTCGAGGCGTGGACTTCCTTCCACAGCGACTTCAACGGCAGCTGCAGGACCGCGGAAAGGACTAGGCACGCGTTGATGAGCAAGGCGATGTAGGCGGAAGTCAGTTTGAGGTCGCGTTCGTTCGCTACCTCGACGAGTCGCGCACAGAAGTCCGCGAGATTCCGCGGGCGAGGGGCATCCAGCACTTCGTCGTAGCCTTCCCAGCATGGCGCGCGGCGAACGTCTGTCAATAGCCCGACGCGGCGCAGCTTCCGGGGAATACACCCGACCCGCAGCCCCAATCCTGCTGTCACGTATATGGTGTCGACGATCCCGTCCGCGGTCGCCACCATGTCCCGAGCCTCAAGGCCAGCGCACAGTTCGGCGACTTCCTCGGCTATCAGCCGGAGCGCGAGGTCGACATCCTCGTCGGCTGGCCAGCCAGGCGAATCCAGGATCGCGACATCGAAGGCTCGGCTGAATTCCGCGACATCTGTCCAGATCGTCATTCAGGCCGCCGCTTTCGTCGCTTCGAGGTCCGCGTACGTCATCGCGCGCAGGACACGTTCGTGCAGGGTGTTCAGGATTCGGCGCACCTCCAGCCAGTCGCCGCGAACGAACGCCAGCTGCAACTGTGTGCCGAGCGCGCCGATCTCGTACTGGACGACCGCGATATCGGTAGAAGTGGGGTGCTTCCAGAGGCGATGCGCCTCCAGCCGGTCAACGTCCACTACCGCACCCACAGACAGGACCTGGTTGCACTCAGTGCATTTCGCCATCAACGCACCTCACTGATTCGAGGCTCGGGGAACTGATCCCAGATGTAGCCGCCGAGCGTGCGCCCGGCCGCCTTCTTGCCGACGCGAGCCATCAACGGCAGGAACCCGTTTCGGCCACCGGTATCGAACACATGCTCGCGACTATTCGGCCGAGGCGTTCCCGTCTCCCGGCGGTAGAAGCCGTTCGGCACCCACTCGCCCCATTGCTTAAACAGGAAGGGCACGTCGGCCTCGACGCACTGATCACGCAAGTCGCGCGCCCAATCCGGGTGCATCGGACGGGCTTTCGGCCCTGACTCGCCGCCCACGATCACCCAGTCCAGACGCGGCCCTACCGTGAGCGATCCGTCCTCGGCGAAGCTGGGTCGGCCGTTGAGCCAGTAGGTCAGCCGCGGGCGGTGCGCTCCGGAGGCATCGAGAGGGCCGTGGAGGTCGATCGGTCCGAGCAGCGGTTCAGCGCTGATGAACCGGACAGCAGCCGGCGTGTCGAGCAGCGCGGGGATCCGGATGTCCGCCCACTTCTGGTTCTCGGTGCTCACACCCAACCAGACATTCGGAAGCGGCCACGGCGCATCGTAGAGAGCCGTGGCTGTCTCCTCGTCCGTCGCGCATTCGAGCAAGTTCTGCCCAGCGTCGTCGAGGAGGTAGCGCATCCGGCCATGCCGTTTGGTGAGGATCTGGAACGTGTGCTGCGGCGCGGCGGCCATGGCGGCGAACACGCGCGCGATGTACTCGCCGGGAACGCTGTTGTGGAACAGGTCGCTCATCGAGTTCACGAACACACGCCGGGGACGCTTCCAACGAAGCGGCTGGCTCAACCGCTCCGGACGGAGCGTGACTTCAAATCCGTTGGGGAACTGCGGTGTACCAGCAAACCGTTTGGCGATGGTCTCGGCATAGCAGTTGTCACACCCAGGCGAGACCGGATCACAGCCGGTGACCGGATTCCAAGTCTCCTCGGTCCATTCGATAGTCGTCTTACCCACGATTCACCTCAGAAGTCGTCATGGTCGGGGATGCCGGCGCGCAGCAAAGGGACACCCAGGCGGTGCCACAGTCGGCACACCTGCAGGCGGTCGTCGAAGACTCCGAGGATCCGGTACCGGTCACGAACCTTGTCGAACAGCTCGTTTTTCGCGATGTAGTCCGGCCGCTTGTCGCCATCGGCCCGCATGTGCATCTCGGTCGACGGCGCGGCTACACGCTGCAGCCAGTTCGCTGTCGCGGTGCGGCACCATTCGGGCCGACCGGTCAGTTGCAGGATCGCGGCGTGTGGCGCCAGCTTCTGCGCTATGGCAACCACGTGAGGGTTCGGCTCATCCTCGCCCACGCGGTCGTATTCGTGGGGCCCGCGGGTGACCATGCGCGCGAGAGTGCCGTCGATGTCGAAGATCCACGCCGGCGGCAAGCTCTCGTCCGGCACGTAGGCGCGCGGGTAGAAGAACAGGTCTGGCGATGGCGTGATCTCTGGCCACTTGCTGCGCGGGAACTTACGCCCGAGCGCGCGAATGGCCTCCTCCCCCACTGATCGCCCGCCCGCGGCTGCGCGCTCATGGTCGCGCGCAACGCATTCATCGACCGTGGCCGCCAGGTTGATCACTTCGAAGTCGGCGCCATTCAATGCCGCGAAGTTCGCCCAGCCGCGCGCCCAATAGGCGCGCAGGTTCATTGCATCCACGAACACGTCGTAGCCCGCGGCGAGCAAGGCTTTCGCCTGGGCGCGTTCGGCTTTGGTGATGATCTCTTCCTGCGCGGGATCCAGTCGACCATGAGCACCGAAGAGAGATGCGCGGGCGTCGTCGCGGGACACGCGCGCCAAGCGAGGGTTATCCGCACGCATGCGCGAGTACAGGGTGGACTTGCCAGCGCCCGGGTAGCCCCGCGGCACATAGACCTTCGGGCGGCGTGGAGCAGCGATGACATCGGCGAGAAGTGTGGTAGTCATCGCAGGCCGACCCCTTCGCTGGTCGGGGCCGTGTCTTCGATGATCAGCATGCTCGCGCGGTCGACCTTGATGAAGCGGTGAACGGCGCTGTCGCCCTTGCCTTTCGTCAGACGGAACCCGACGAAGGTGTTGTAGTTGCCTTTGCCGCGGACTATATAGCCCTTCCAGTTGCGTCCACTCGTCGATTTGAGCCACTCCCACACGACCTCGGTCGCCGCGATCAGCTCGGAGGCGGGGATAGCTCCAGCAGTGTTCGCGCCTTCGCCGACTGTGGCTCGGTAGGGCGTGAAATTTGCTCGCGAACGTCGTCCGCTCAGGACGGAGAATTCGACACTCATGCCGCCTCCTCGCTGTTCCACATGCGAGCGTCACCTTCAGGGCGAAGCTGCTTCCACACCTCTTGATCGATCTGGTGCCACGGGAACAACAAGTTCTTCATCGAGTCAGGCAGATCCGCGATGGCCAGTGCGAACTCCTTGCGGGCATACGATCGCGGGAGACCGACAGATCGGGAGATCTTCTCGTACGCCTGGTCAGCCTCGATGCAGGTGTTGTCATGGCGCGCTTGGAGGTCGTCCCACACATCGGCTACCCACTGGTGGAATTCGTCAGGCAGATCGGCGATCAGTTCCTCGAACGGGCGTCCGGCGGCTGCGTGTTCCCACACGACCTTCTCCGACAGGCCCGTGACAATCCGGTGCAGTCGGATGTACTCGTCCAACTTGATCTTCACGCGCAGGTCCGAGTTGAGGTACCGGATCACGAACCCTTCGGCGTTGTCTCGCACCGGAGCGGCCAGAGCTTCGCGAAGGGTGGCGTACTCGAACCGCTGAACCTTGCGGCCGGGCCAGTCGACCTGCTCAGCCGGCGTGAAGACCCCATCGGCGTTGCCAACACGGCCGAGCAACACCAGGTCGCTGAAGCCGTAGTTCACGACGATGCGGTTCTCGGGGTAGATGATCTCGACCAGGTAGGTACTGTCTGCGCAGATCACGAGATCCAGGAGCTCGTACCGACTGGCGTAGTTGAGCGTGAAGAACTCGGTAGCCCACTTCGCTTGCGGTGATTCAAACGACCCGCGAGTGGCGATAACCGGCTGATCGTCGTACATGAACAGCACGCCGAGTGAGCCGTCCATTTTGTCCGTAACCTCGACTGGCGCATCGAGATCCAGGTCCGGCAGGTGCTCGCCTCGGTACTCGGTGTCGTTGAAGAACTTCCGGAACGGCCGCGCCACAACGGTTCCCGAGTCGTCGACCACGAGGCCGCGGCATTGCAGTGTGGCGTCGTTCCACACTCGTTCGTACTGCGCGGAGTCGTTGTAGTTCAGGATCCGCAGCGGAAGTGTGGGGTGGCGACGCTCTTTGATGTACCCGCGGTCGATCATGTCGGCGAGAAGGTCCAGCCCCATCAGTTGCTGAATGTTGACCATTCCACCACAGTACAATGCATTGCATTGCACTGTCTAGCGTGCACTGCGCTACTCGAGGTGGAAGACCGCCATGTTGTCCGTCACAGGCGCGGAGTCGTCCGCGAGGATGTTGACCAATGTCCGGTAGCCGTGGGCGATATCGTCGAGCGGCGTTGTAAGCCTGCAGTGATAGTGGCCGGCGAACAGGTGCTTCGGCTGCACCTGGTCGACTACGCGGCGGAGAAGTTCCCGATGTTGTTCGGCGGCTTCGATTTCGCGGGCCGGGAATCCGAGAGGGTTGCCTTCGATGCAGGGGATGCGGACGCCGGCGGGTACGTCGTGCGTGATCATGACATCAGCTGGTCCGTCGTCGGTGGCGCGTTGCGCTTCGGCGATGCTGATGGTTTCGCCAGGCCACCATTCGCGGCCAGGTGTACGCCATGGCCGGTCGACCGAGTGAGCGCCGCCGAGTGCAAGGAACTGTACGCCCGACCAGGTCCACCTGTAGGTGCGTGGCAGGTAGAAGATGTTCGGGCGCAACGGGATCGCTGTTCGCCCGTGTTCGGTGACTAGCGCGCTCAGCCGCTCATGATGATCGTGATTTCCGTCGACCCAGCCGAGGACGAGTCTGGTGTCCTCGAGTGCGCGCTGGACGGCCGCGAAGAAGTTCGGTCGCATGTCGAATGCGAAGTCGCCGACGTGCAGGATCGCCTGAGCGCCTTGCTCGGCCGCCCAGCGGATTGCGCGTTTGGCGTGGTGCTGGTTGGCGTGCCAGTCCCCCGCTATACCGACCTTCGCTGGATTGAGCTGCTCCCACGAGTTCACGCCGAGGTCCTCTCGATCGGGTCAACTGGGCATGTGCCCCAGTAGTTGCAGCCGTAGCCGCGAAGGGTTCCGGGCGGTGCGTATCGGCGGGCCATGCCGACGAGCCAGTCCTGGCCCCAGGGGTTCGCGGTGTGGATGTAGAGTTCCGCTGGCCACCAGTTGTTTTCACACATCCACAGCATGATCGGCCGTGTTGTCTCGTCCTCGTACGTCGCTATCGAGGTGCCGAGGTCGTGATCGAGAGACAGCAACTCAAGCGGGTGACCGCCCATCCGGAGTCCGTTCATCACCGCCATCGCGGCCCCACTAGTCTTCGCCAGTAGCCATCCGTCAGGGGCTGGTCGCTCATCGTCGACGAACAGGTTCATCAGTCCAAAACCTCGATCTCATCGGCCCGATGCAACCGTCGAACAGGTTCATCGCAGTCCGAGAATTCGATCAGTACGCATATTGCGGCCGGACCGACATACTCGACGATCCCCACATCGGTCCGGGTGCCGAACGGCACCCGCACCCGATCACCTGGTTTCATCGGCTGGAACCAGCGCGAGCAATGCGAGCACGTCATGACCAAAGTCGGCGATGTGCGGCAGGCCAGGTTTCGGGCTGTTGTTGGTGAGGGCGATGTCGTACTTGGCGACCAGGTCCCAAATGCCGTCCCAGAATGCTTCGGTCGGCGTCATCGTTCGATCCGTCCGTAGGTGGTGCGGATTCGCTTCCAGCGTGCCCAGAGCGGATCGTTGACGTAGGGGTCGCAGTGCGGGCTGCACTGGCAGCCGCGCAGGTTCCGGAACTCCCACAGCGCGATCACAAGCGCGTGCACGCCAAGCGGGAGAACGAGCGTCTTCCGGTAGTACTCGTCGTCACTGAACGACGGCAGAACATATCTGCACCAGCCAGCCCATCCAGGACCAGGTGCGCCCATGTACAGGATCCACATGCGCCCCTTGATGGAACGGCGGGTCGACTTCCAGTTCACGCCGCCTCCACTGCGAAGTCACGGACCAGGCCATCTGCAATGTCCATCGCGCGGGCCCACGTACCCACGAACGCGTACTCGTGCATACGCGCATCCGGCAGGGTGAGAAGCACAGCCCAGCCCTGCGTGCGTCCGTTGATGGCGCGCACAGAGCGGACCTGAATGCGTGTGTATCGGCGGCGACTACTCCGTATCATCGGGCCACTCCCCCATAATCGCTTGGTCGTGCTTGTTGCAGATCCACGAGATCGGCTGCGGCACGGTCGGACACACCCACCGCCAGCCGGTACGGCGACGCAGCACCAGCCGGACCTCGTAAGCCGCGTGCGCGAGGTTGTCAGCGATGCACCAAGCCATCGTGCGGCGGCTACAACAGATGAAGATGCTGGTCACCAGATCGTTGGCTTCCCATTCGGAGTCAAATAGAACGTGCTGCCCGCCAGCATGGTGTGCCGGCCATGTGGCTCGGTCGGCACTGGCATGAGCGGCTTGCCGTCTGACCACAGGGTCACGGCCTCGATCACGACTGTCGGGTTCTGGTGGACCTCGGTGTAGCGTCGCCGCAGTTGCCACCATCGCCGAGGAACAGGAACACGGCGCGGTGGCGCGGGATCGAGGTGCGAAAAATGCCATACGACGTCCCCGCCTTCCGAGAACTGGTACGACTGAGGCATTCCCGTCCCGAACAGCAGATTCTGGTCAAGGTTCGGCCCCGGGTCACCGTCATGGAGCTTGAACTCGACCTCATCGCCAACCTGCTCATCCAGGCGGCGCTGGCGGTCCTTTCGGATATGTCCGGACAGCATTACGCGGCGGCCTGCTCACCGAGCAACCACGGCCAGGCACCGTCGTGTCCGGCTTCGAGCAGCGGAATCAGCTTGAAGCTCGCGTCGCTGAGGCCGCCGATTGTGTGCCGGTACGGTCCGCTCGCCGTGTGGCCTGCCTTGTAGCCCGCGAGGTTCCACGTGTACAGCGGTGTCTTCTCGGGCAGTGCGCGGCCCACGTTGCCAGTCGCGTGCGTCTGCTCATCGGTCAGGATGATGACGCGGTCGTGGCCGTTGAAGTGTGCGCGCAGAGCACCAGCCGTGTCGGTGCCGCCGCCGAGGAAGTAGCCGCCTGCCTTCCACCGCTCGACAGCCTTGAGCAGTGATTCGCCGTCCTTCGTGGGAAAGGTCTTCGACAGCGGAATGTCGTAGTACCCGTATCCCTTCGGGCCGGGCGCGTACCCGCGGAACGCGGCCGAGTAGGACACGACGTCAGCGTTTGCGGCGCGGCGCGCGACAGCGAGACCGAATACGGTTGCCGCGTCCCACCGTTGGAGAGTGCCGTCCTTCGAGAACGTCTCGTCCATCGAGCCGCTGGTGTCGATCATGATCAACGTACGGCCGTGCAAGGCAGAGATGTTCGCAAGCGACGCATCGAGCGCCTGCTCCAGCGCCCACGCCCACCGCAACGACGGCGCCGCGTTATAGGCCGACAAATAGCGCATAGGCAACTGACGGCTCTTCGCAACCTCGGCCGGGTCGGCAAGCTTGGCTGCTACCGCAGCGGCGAGCGCGTTTGACACCTTCGCTTCGTCGAAGTTCCGGAGGTTACGTAGGAGGGCCATGTAGCCCATCGACGGGATGATCGCCTCCCACCGCTTCGCCGTCCACGCGCCACCGAGCAGTGACGGCAGCGCCTCCCACGTCATGCCCGCCGCGTTGAGAGCATCAGCCGCGCTGCCGTGGAGGTCGTGGACACCGAACAGGAACTCCTCAGCCCGCTTCGGGCCCAACGCGCGCAGGGCAGCGTTGTCGCGCACCATCAGCAGCGACGCGGGGATATCTTTGGCGCGGTTGTGGCGGCGGTCGAGGGCATGCTCGTACAGATCGCCCTGCTGCTTGTCGTTCGAGAACGGGTGGACGAGGTCGATGACATCGGCGAATCGCCAACCGTGGCTAGCAGTGTCGTACTTCAGCATCGCGTACTCGCTGTACAGGCGCTGCACCGCATCAGCCACACCGCGGATCACAGGCTTGGGCAGTCGGCGCCCGTAGTTCGAGGTCCAGTACGCGAGCATCTCCCCCGGTTCGTCGGCACGCTGCAGCACAGACCGGATGACTTCCCGGTTGCCGCCGTGGATTCCGGCGTCGATGCGCGCTTTCACGTACTCGGCCGCTCCGACCAGAGATGCCGAGCGCAGGTTCGCTTCAGGACCTCGCAGCCACCACAGCAGTCCGCGCGTCCATTCGCCATCCTTGACGGCCATCTTGCGGATCAGGGTGCGGTAGCGGTCATCTCGCGTGAGCGCGTCCTCGTAGGTGGTCGCCTCGCCCACCATATTTGCGACCGCGAGCAGGAAGAGTTCGCTGCGGGCGTCTCGGCGGGCGCCATCTCCACCTTCGTGGGTTTTGATCTGCTTGCTGGCCTTTGTCTTTATCGGGCCGACCGCGACGTTCGCTGCGCGCGTGCGGGTGGTGTTGAAACGGCTCATGCTGCTACCTCGACTTCTTCCGGAAGATGCGCCCACAACGTGCGCGCCGCAATGGCATAGACCGTGCTCCTGGACACAGCGAACTCATCAGCAAGGGATTTCGCCGAGTAGCCAGCCGACCGCTTCCGCCGAATCAGGTAGACCTGCTTTTCGGTGAGTTTCGCCTGGCCGTGCTGATCTCCATGCACGGGCGCGCCAGGCGGCTTTCCCCGAGAGATCATGTCCTGGACGTTGTCCGCTTGACTGCCCCAGTCCAGATGGCTTGGGTTGCAGCACGGCGGGTTGTCACACGCATGTCGTGCGACATCCAGTAACTCCCCCGTCTTGATGTAGAGGACAAGACGCGGTACTGACCACACTCGATTTCCGATCCGAACTCGTCCGTAGCCGGTCCGATCGTGAGCGCGTTTCCAGTTCCAGCACTCAGTTTCTGGATCTATGTCGCATTGCTCACGCACCTCAGCAATTGATGTCTCTAGCGAGAAGGAGAGTCGCGGCGAACGCAAAAAATGCCTCCCAACTGGTTCCTGGCTTGTGTTGGGAGGCAGTCAGATTAGGGTGCTGACATCAAATTGAGGTAGGTATTTGCGGGTTCGAACCGCGGCTCCCAGTTTGTAGCTGGGAGTTTCATCCAAAGAAGTAACCCACGCCTTCGGACCAGCACCCGTTCTGAAGTTCTCCCGGATCGTCCCGGGTTGCCTTGGGAGGCATCACAGGAGGCGCTGACATCAAGGGCGAAGTAGGTGACGTTGTACGTGTGCCCGGTACACCACACCCAGCGTTTCGGCTGGGTGGCGGGAGTTGAACCCGCTCTACGCGCTCCTCATGCGAAGTAACCCACTTCTATCGGACCAGCGCCCTGTGAAGTTGTATCCCGAGGTCAGGTCGCGGACGGCGGGTTTCATTGGAAGTGAAGTATCCGTCCGCTTCGCACCGGGATTCGATGCTGAGTGCACTCTACACTACTAGATGCAATGCATGCAACTCGCGCGTTCCTACTCCAACACACCTTCGGGCAGACCGGCGCCGATCAGCTGAGCCAGCATCGCGAAATGCTCTGGCGCCCAGGTTGTCTCGCACGAAATACAGCGCGCTGAGGACCGGTCAGCCTGCAACACATACCGCCGCACCTGCTCCCCCGACCCATCATCAGCATGGATCATCGTCTCGCCACACGCTGGGCAGGCAGCCCGCAGCTCCCACATGTGCGTCACCTCGGTCGGCAGCAGCACGCGGGCACGCTCTACCCACGCCAGGACCTCACGCTCCATCCGCCGCAACTCCCCCACGTCCTGCGGCCGCCACTTGTAGTCGACAAGCGCATACAGCCGACGCGCTGTGAGCGGGAGAGACGCTGGCTCGGCGGGGATTTCGGGCCACCACACTGCTACGCGTTGATCGATCCGGATGACAAGCGAGATCGCGTCCGTCCAGCCGGGCGCGGTCGATGCCGGAGCGGGCCGGATGAACGTGTCCTCGATCCGTTCGCCGTGTCGGGCTTCGAGGAGTTCGGTGTAGAGGCTGCCGCGGACGATGCGCTCCGGGCCGTGGTCACGTTCGATCGTGTCGGGGCGCAGTCCGATGAGCGCGTGCACGGCATCTGCGAGAGCGGCCTGGGCGCCGGCGAGTAGTTCGCTTGTCGCTTCGGTCATCCGTGGAGGTACACCTCTCGCGCCTTCAGGACGCGCATCACGTGTCGTGCGTCTTCGAGCGCGTTGTGTTGGCCTTCGGTCTGCTCGGGCGGCACAAACTCGGGTGTGAGTTCGAGTGCCTGCTGAAGGTCGTGGGTCCACATCGGTATGCCAGCGGGAAGGTGGATCATGGATCCCCAGAGTTGGCAGAGGGCGACGTGGTCGTAGGCCGAATGGTCGGCCCACAGTTCAGGTTGCGCTGAGCCGGTCAGGAATTCGCGCACCTCGTTTGCAATCACCCACTTGGGTTTCACGAGGGTCGACGTCTTGTCGATGACGAAGGACCACCGGAAGCCTGTAAGCGTGGAGGGCTTAAGAGGCTGGCCGCCGATCAGCGGCAGCGTGGATACGACGTGACTGCAGAGCCAGTTATCGTTGCGGATGGCGTCCCAGGGTGCCTCCGAGTTGACCGCGTAGTATTCGCGCCCATCCTGGCCGACGATGCCGATGGAGATCAGCTCGATCGTCATGCCGTTCTCAACGAATTCGGTGTCGTAGGCGTAAATCGTGCGGTCAGCGTGCAATGTGTGCCTCTCTCCGTGTCTTCTCGATCTTGGCGGCGATCTTGGCAACTTCGTCAACGGACGCGTTCAGCGAGATCGACGGCGTGGCGATGCTTTTCGGTGCGTTCCGCGCTCGGTCAGCGCGTCGGAGGTAGTAGACCGTGAGTCCGCTGCACGCCAGGATCGCGATGGCCAACAGTAATGTCACGATGTCGACGAAGCTCATTCTGCGCTCCCTGTGTTGTCGCCGAATCCGAGGTCGGCGGGTGTGATCGGCCGGTTGAAGTGCTGCAACGCATGAACGTTCATCAGGGCGCGAATGTCGGAATCGACGAGTGGCGGCCCTGACCACATTTCGCATCCGTGGGAAACACAGTGGATGTGCTGCATCTGGGAGCGGCTACGCATCGTCGATTCCTTCACCGCCGGCGGTGAGCCAGCGAAGGAGCGCCGGCGCGCCCAGAAACCACGCCACCACCACCGCGAGGGCGCAGCTAATTGCAATCCGGTTCATCAGGTTCGTCCTCCGAGTTGAAGTCATCGGAGAAGACCGTCTTCGTTCGAATAACGTTGCGGAACAGGTGATCACGCTGTTCGCTGAAGTCGTTGCTTTCGCCGCTCAACGTCATTTGCCGACTCCTTGCCGATGTTGATCAGAGAGTATCGACGGAGTCAAACCAGAAAGCGCGACAACGCAATAACGTTGCCGCGCTTTGAGTTGCTGAACTATCCGTACGAGCAATTCAGGTGCCAAGCAGGCCCACCATCGGGAACCTGCAGTTCAAGAACCTCGATGAACCGCGCGAGATGCTCCGACCACTCTGGCGCTAACTCGAGCGGCGCCAGCTGGATCGATCCCCAATCGCTGACGCGCTGCACGGACGCTTTCACGCGTACCGCCCACGTCGGATCACCTTCGGAGTAGCCGTACTGATCCAGCTCGACGGGCACGCTCGCAAGCAACGTGGCACGGTGATTCCGGTTAGCGGCGTAGACCTGGTACGCCTCCGAGTTCCGTTCATACTCGGTAACGAAGACTCGCCAGTCGACGAATGACAGGTCTTGGTGGTCCGATCGATTGGGGTGATCGGCTGGCATCGTCATGTGCTCCCACCCCAAACGGCGCGCGAGCTCTTCTTTCCAGTCGGCGGTTTCGCCGGCGTTCTCGGCTTGCTGCCACCATTGCGGGGCGAGGGACTCCCACGATTCGTGGTCTGTCATGCCGCCGAGGTCGTAACCCCAATACAGGTCAGCGCTCGGGCTGTGGCCCATTCGATTCTCCTAGGCTTGATCGGTCACACTGAAAGTTCTTCTGGCCCGCCGCGTTTGGATGCGCGTTGAATCAGCGCGATCCGTTCGTCCCAACCGTCCGGCTTCGAGAAGAACGATGGGTCGCAGGCGTACAGCACGATGTCGCTGCTGATCGGCACTACTGGGGACTGACGCTTCGCCTGCTCCGCCAAGCACAGGTCTTCGATCAGTTTCAGGCGGCGGGCGCTCTCCAGTGCTTCCGCCTGCCAGCCGCGGCGGGACCTCCACACGTGGTCGAGCAGACGGGACTGCGCCAAGCGCTTGTCACGGTTGGTGTCTCGGCGCTTGCGGATCACCCCGAGCTCGGATTCGCTGCCGAGCGCGCGGGACTGCCACAAGCGGCGAGACCTCCACAGGCGCACTACCGCTCGATTCGCGCGCATACGGGCATGGCGTTCGCCGAACAGGACGGCCTTGAACAAGCGGGCCTGATACGGAGTGACGTCATCCATTGGATCCCCCCAAGAGGTTGTTGGTCTCCCACCACTGCTGGTAGGCGTCGGTCAGCCACCGATTGATGGCCGCGCGGTCCGGGTGCTCGGGAAGGTCCGCATGCACGGCAAGGTGATCGAGCTCGGCGAGCAGATGCGCGGCACGGTCGAGCGCCTCGTCCTTGGTGTGCTCGCCGCGGCGCAGCTCTTGAAGCCAGGTACGGTCGGGCTCCGGGATAGGCAGGGTGATGCGGCCAGTGGTCAGCAACTCCACACCCTGGAGACCGAGCCGGACCATGTGGTAGGCGAATTTTGAATCGAATCCGTACTGTTCGACCAGCTCTGGCCGGTTGGTGTGCTTCTTCGACTTGACGCCGAGCAGCTGGTCACGCTGGCTGACGAGGTAACCGGCGAACCGGTGCGCTACTTCCCGTGACAGCCACATATGCCGGCGGGATTGAAGGTCGGCGCCGATGTCGCTGTCGATGACGATCTCCTGCTCCGGGATGAAGGCCAGCAGCAAAACGGTCGGGTTGCCCTGTGCAGCCAAGGCCGACCACTTCCGCAGGCTGTACACGGTGAGGTCGAGGTCGCCGGCGCCGGACCGTACGCCTTCGGGCTGACTGCGGTAGATGTACTGCTCGAACAGCGCCTGGCCGTTCGTGGTGACCGGGATGGTCATGCTGGGTGGCTCGATGCAGACGCCCATCTCGTCGCGGTCGTCGCCGCCGGTGGTGACGCCATGCAGCCCGGATCCGACCTGGCCGAGGAGCACTGTGTTGTGCGCCGCGATGAGCGCGTTGCGGGGGCTGCTGTGGGGGTTGCTGCTGGTCGGGTCGACGGGCCACAGGTAGTTGTTGGCGATCTCGTCGGCCATGCTGTGGTTGTCGTAGTAGTCGCGGATCGCGGCGAATTCGCTTGTGCTGTGCGGGTTCATTCCTTGACCTTTCGGGTGACGACGCGGATGTTGTCGCCTTCGCAGGAGTAGCGACCGCGGTACAGCCAGCCCTCTTCGACCATGGCGGGTGTGAGGGTTTCGTCGAGGTCGCCGTGCCGGCCGTACTTGCGGGCCTTTTCACGCGCATATGCAACGGCTTGGTCAGCGTCGAGGAACACGTCGATATCGGTGTCGAAATTCGAGTCTTCCCAGATGACGACTGCCACCTTCAACAGGTCAGCCATTGGTTTCGCTCATTTCTTCTCTTTGATTCGGTTGGGGTGCTTGCGTTTTCCGGTCCTGGGTTTCAAGGGGCCGGAGATGCGGGCGAGGTCTGATTCGGCGTTGAAGACGGGGAAGCTCGGACTGGAGGGCACAGACAGGACTTGTCCTGTGGCCGGCCATCGGAGGCGGTGGTGGTTGCGTCCGGACCGGCCGACGTATTCCCAGCCGACGGATTGCGCGCGCCGGAGGAGGTCGCGGACTTCTTTCTGGCTGGTCATGCCGCCGGGGCCTGGATTCGCTCGCCTGGGCATTCGTCGGCTGGGTGCGATTGCCGGATGGTCTTGGATCGGCTGTACGGGTGCTGGCCGCAGTCCGGGTCGACGTTCATGTCGTCGACGAGCCCACACGGGGCTTTCGGGCATGGGCAGGTGTCCTCGAGCTGGGTGCCGGACCATGATCTGCCGATGTGCCAGCTTGTCATTCGATGGTTGGTCATGCGGCGTCCTCAACTTCGTTGATGCTGCCGAAACCCCATTCGATGAAGTCGTCGATGTCGAAGCCTGCGAACTTCGCGATCGATACCGTCAGCGCGGCGAGGCAGGTCAGGGTCGCTACCGGCCGGGCGTTCTCCGCGATAACACGTGCACCGGATTCGTCATCGTCCTGCGCTGCGCGAAGGAGGGCGAACGAGTCACGGACGGCGTCTTTTTCGACTTCGGTCAGGTTGTTGCGGGCTTCGCGGTTTTCGGCTTCGTAGTCGTGATTGTCAGGCGGCATGGTTGATGCCTTTCGGGAGCGACAGCTTGTCCAGCGCGGCGAGGTTCGCGGCGGGCAGGGGATCGTCGATCGGCGCGCCGATGATGCGGCAGCCGATGGCCATGAGGATCACGGCGTCGGCTTCGTTGTTGTCGTTGATGTCGATGTGCGGGTAGCGGCGTACCGCGGCAGCGAGCACGGCGTCTTTGCCTGCGTTGCCTTTACCGGTCGCGTATTTGGCGCGGATGGTTGGTTCGACTGGCAGCACGGTGCGGGTGGTGCCAGCGAGGAGGTCGTACATCATCCACCACAGTCCGGACCGGTCGTGCTGGGATCCGGTGACCGATCCGTAGGACGGCGCTTCGACAACGACGAGTGCGCATTCCGGGATGACGGGCATGATGCGGTAGGTGATGGCCCCGAGCCGCTTATATCGCGTCGCCCATGAATCACCCTTCTTGCCACTGGATTCGATGACGCCACACCACGGCGCCAGCCCCGGCGTAGAGACAGCGATGCCGGTCGCGGTGAGCGACAGATCGAGTCCGATCACGGTGTCGTAGCTGGTCATAGTTGCTGCCATTTCACGAAGTCGTTGAAGGTGCTGAACTCGCGCCGGCACTTGGGGCACGTGACGGTGTTGCCTGCGGCTTTCCGTTCGAACTCGGCCTGCACGAGTTGGAGGCATGCGGCGCAGGTGAAGTTCTCTGAGCAGTCGTGCCAGTTCGCCCAGTAATCCGCTTTCGGCGCCGGACCGCACGGCCCGAAGAGGTGGACCAGGCTGCCGCACAGCGGCTCTGGAAGCTCGGGGAGTTCGGCGGCGGTCACAGTGGCACCGCCGTGAAGAGATCTTCGACCGATGTAAACCCGGTTTGGCAGATGTCGCATTCAAGGAAGCGCTGGCCACCCGATCCCAGGTGCTGCTCGCACCTGGCGCGAAGCCGCTCGACGCACAGATCGCAGTAGCAGGCTTCAAAGCATCCATGCTGGTTGTACCACCAGCTAGCGGTCGGCCGCGCTTCGCCGTGCTTCTCGTTCGAACACGGGATCTCAGGGTCGAGGTGTTCGATGCTCTCGACATAGGGCACGGTCTCAGTGGTGGCCATCAGGCGACTCTCCTTTCATGCGTCGGCTGCTTGGAGGTGTGCCAGTGCTTCCCGCACGGGCACTCGTAGGCGCGCACAGGGCGCCGACCGGTTCCGGGTTTGGCGACGAAGTGCCAGATCGCGTTTTCGGCGTGGATCCGGTTGGGGTACTGGGTTTTATGCGGTGTGGGGCATTCGGGCCGGCCACTGTTGATGACGTGGAGGTAGAGGGTGGCGGCGGCTTTGGCGCGGTCGTTGTGGGACTCGTGGTGCCCGCACAGGCAGTACGCGATGTAGCTGCCGCCGACGGGCCGGACTTCGGTGAGGCGGTGGGAGTCAGTCACTCGACACCTCGGGCACGTCCCACCGCGATCCGTCTTCGTGTCGCCATTGCGCGCGCCAGCCAGCGATCAGACGGAACTGCTCGGCCGTGTCCGGCTCGTACTCTTCGAAATCGATAGGGCCGATGCCTTCTTCGTACCCATCACGCAGTTGCCAGAGTCCGAGGATTTTCGTCGCGGCAGTGCAGTGCAGGCACTCTTTCCACGTCCAGACGTCCCCACCGTCCCTGCCGAACTGGCGCATGTAGATCTCGCCGGGGTCAATGCGGCGGGCGCACATCATGCACTGATGGGCCTTGCGCGCCCGAGGGCGCTGGTGAGAAATCAACTCAGGCATCAGGCGCTCGCCTCCCACGTCACGACGCCCAGGCGGTACTCGTGGTTGGTGTCGCGGCGGCACCGAGCCAGCTCGCGCATTGCCTTCTTCTTGTTGGTGAATACGAGGGTGTAGGCGGCCTCCCACTCGTTCTTCGATTCGAGACCCCGAACCAGCACGAAGTACCCGCGCATGGACTTCATCGCGGCGCTCATCGGTCGCTCACCTCCGCCCGGGCAATAGCCCCGTCCAGGCCGTCATCCCAGAACGGGTTGAACACCGTCCGGGTGAGACCGACGAAGATCCCTGCGCAGGCATCACCATGACCGGGGAGCCACTCCTCCGCAGCCCGGTGGCTCTGCAGCCCGGTGAATTTGGCGATGAACTGCATTTCCTCACGGGTGAGGACGACTGTGGCCGTGGCCGGTACTTCGTTGTCGTCCAGAGTGATTGCGGTGACCTTCATCGCCCGCTCACCTCCCGGGCATCGAGTTCGGTGCGGATCGATTCGCCGATGGCACGCCAGCCGACGTATCCCCACATGCCAGCCACGACGGGGCCGACCATGCTCACAAGAGGTTCAGCCACGACCGCTCACCTCCGGCTCAGCGTTGGCGATCTCCAGGAGCACGTCGGCGTGACAGGGCACGCGGTTGCCATTGGCATATTCGAGCGGGCACCAGCAGACGAGGTCGCGGCCGGCCAGCTCGGCGCGGACGTCCTCGATCGTGACGGGCTGGTCGTGGTGCCCGATCCGGATCCATCGGGCGTCGCGCAGGTGCACAACGTCGCCGGTGAGGACCTCTCGGTACAGGGCGACCGCCTCGCCGCGGGTCAGATTGCTGATCTCGCAACGGGTGACACGGTCGCCGCCATGGAAGTAGTCGTGACGCATCCCCGCAGCGGAGATCCGGTCCTCGTACTCCCAGTCGGCACCGGTGACCGCGCCGGGCACGCACGCGAGCCCGTTCGAGCCACCGAGCGTGAATGGGTTGCCCCACTTCGTCGGGCGGCCCACGTACACGGCACCTTCGGGTGACCGCCACCCAGCAGTGCGTTTGCGTTGGATGCGTTCAGGCATGGTCCACCTCCGGCTCCCACAGGACGGTCACGGGCAGGCGGGGCGGGTGGAAGTGCCGCCCCCAGGGAACGGCGCTCGTCGCACGAACCCACTTCCAGAGGGGGTCGTCGTGTACGCGGGTGCAGGAGGCCGCGAACGCATCGACAACGATCGTGCCGATCGGCAGCGCGTCCAACTCCTCAGCGGTCTCGATGACGCGGGCGGGTGGACGCCAGCCAGCGTTGAGGATGTCGTCGGCGATAGCGGCGGCGTCATAGACGGGGTACTCGCGGGCCAGCCGGTCATTGATCAAGTGCCACAGGAAATCCCACGGATCACGTTCAGCCACGGTCGATCACCTCCCGCAGCTCGTAGACGCGGCGATCGACGGTGAAACTGTCAATCTTTCGCAGCTCGGCGGCCTCTCCCTCGGCGCTCTCAAGGGTCGGGTGCACGTCTTCGATCAACGGGGGAAGGTTGGCACCTGGGTAGACCGCGACGGCGTACCCGAGCGGCTCTTGCCGCGCCTCCAGCTCGGCGATGCGGGCGGCGTGTGGCACAGACTCCGATACGCCAACGTCCTCGCGGGAGTAGCACGGCCCGATCTCGTGCTCGCTCAGGACGCATGGGCCGCCATCGGTCGGCTGGCCGCACTTCGGACGGAAGGTGTCTCGGACGACGGCGAGCAGATTCGCCCACGTGTCGGCGATCCCGTTGCGCTCGAGGTAGCCGTAGAAGGCGTTGGTGGGGCAGCCCAGGGCCATCCACAGGTCGAAGGCGTATTCGACCTGCACGGATCGGATGCGTTTCTTGGCTTGCTGCTCCAGCTCGGCGACGCGGGCCTGGGCAACGTCGAGCTCTCGGCTCAATCGGCCAACTACGGTGTCTAGCTCGGCGATTCGAGCCTTCGCGCTTCTCAATAGGATGGCGTCTCGGTCAGGCATGGTCGGCCTCCTCCACAGGTGCGCTCGGAGTCCAGTTCCGCAGCGCGGCGGCGACCTGATCGATCTTGGTGAGCTGGAACCCGGACCAGTGCATGTCGCCCGCGACGATGACCGGCAGGGACTGATAGCCCAGGTTCCGCACACGTTCAGCAGCGTTCTCGTCGGTGCTCACATCACGTTTCACGAACGGGATTCCCCGAGCCAGCAGCGCTTTCGAGGTAGCGAAACACTGGCCGCAGCCCGGCTTGCTGTACAGCACGACTTTCGGGGCGTCGACGTGAATGGCCGTATGGTTGTCGGTCATCGCACGCCCTCGATGAGGTCGGCGATTGCACGCAGCCCGGACGGCCGGAGTCCCCAAGCCGCGAAAGGCGCGGGCTGGAATCCACCGTCGATGACTCGCCCCGCCTCGGTCGGCCGCATGTCGGCCGGGGCATCGGGGTGGTCGAGCAGCACAATGAGGTCGCCGTCGCGGTCGGTGAGAGTCACGGTCGATCCGCTAGCGGTGGTGATAGTCCGGTCAGGCATTTCAGATCTCTTCCTCGTCGATGCTGGGTTGTGGGTTTGTGCCTGCCACGCCGCACGCATCGCTCGATGCATATATCGACATGGTTGTATCCGTGTCACTCATGCGGCTTCGGCAAGGTCGTCGCGGTCCCGGTCGACGTGAATCCGGCCACCCCAAATCCCGGGAACCCGCTCCCCTTTCGCGCGAACCAACTCGTCATGACGCTCATCGCATTCGGTTCGCAGCGGGCAGGAGAAGCAGAGATTGCGGGCTTTGAAGTGCCGATCGTCTTTTTGCTTCTGCGTTTCGCCGTCGACGTAGTAGTCCCACATCGACGCGCGTCGCTTCCGCATCCACTCCTGGTAGTAGTCCTGCCGGCAGACGGCATCGGCCCAGACGTCGTTGATTCTGAGGGTCATTCGCGAACCACAGCGATGATCGGGGCGACTAGCGAGCCGACGAGCACGAGCGGGATGGCGGCGATTGCGCCGAGTATGCGGGCGAAGGGTTTCGACGGTTTCATGGCGTTCTCCAGGCGTTTCAGGAGTGAAGCGTTGAGGGGCGGCCGAGCGTTCTCCCCCGGTTCGCTGGCCACATGCTGATCTTAGTATTGCCTGTATTGCATTGTCTACATTGCACTGCAATTCCTCGCGCGCAACTCGCGAGATATAGGTCTGCCGCACAGCGGTTGTGTCTTTCGCTGTGCGGCAGGAGGGTTATGCGGCGGCGGATGAAAGCTGTTCCGCGTGCACCTGTTCGGCTTTGACGCCACGGGATTCGAGGTAATGATCCTGGTCGGCAGCCTCGTGCGCGCGGAGCTGAGCCAACGAATGCAAGCCCTCGACGTAGTCCGCAAGGGCCTTCTTGGCTTCGGCGCTACCCTTCGGCCCGGCCCAGTCGGCTTTCTCGGCGAGGTCTTCGAGGAGTTCGTAGTGGCGGCTGACGTATCCGTAGTTGTGGTCACCGCGCCGGTTCATGCGGCAACCTCGCTCACCAGGTCAGCGTCGCGGGAATCGTGCGCGGCGAGGATGTCTTCCAGCCAGGCGAGAGCATCGCGGTTGCTGGCGGCGAACAGGCCCGCGGCTTCTTCCGCCCACAGGCCGAGCAGCCGGGCCGCGACGGTCTCGACGTCTTCGACCTCATGGGTGGTGAAGTTGACGACTTCGGTGGCGTCGCGCAGGTTCCCGGGCTCGCGTTTGAACGCATAGCCGCCGGCGAGTCGGATAGCCCAGCCAGCGACGCAGTTCGACCAGCGTGACTGGTCGAAGGTTTCGGGGTTCTCCGTCGCCTGCTGGTGGACGCGGCGCATGAGGGAAATGTTGTGTTGCATTGGGGTTCACCTGGTTTCGGTGTTGATGGGTCTTGGTAGGGGCGGCGCCTGGCAGAGCGGGTCATCCCAGGCGCCGCGCTCCTCCTTCGCGGCTGCCGTCCGCGCGGGTCACGGTGTGGGTCGCGGCGGTCAGTCCGGAAGGCCTATAGGGTCACCAGCGGTAGAGGGCGTCTTCGGTGGCGCTGACGCGGTTGCCGTATCCGAGGGCTTCGAGCCAGGTCGGGAAGGTGTCGAGGCATTCCCATGCGTCGGGGGCCGTGTGTTTGAAGACGGCCCACTCCCCCATCGGCGTGCGATACACGGAGACTCGCTTCACGACAGCACCTCCACGAAGCCGTTGCCGTAACGCTGATCCAGGTCGATGCCGGCGACGAAACTCTCGGTTCCGTCGATGTACTCGCGGAAGCTGTGCAGACTGAACCGAATCCAGCTGTATGGACCATCCCGATGCTCGACAGAAGCAAACCGAACGCCAAACGGGATCTCCGCCACCGTCTGCCAGGTGCGCGGCTCGACGGTCTCGGGCAGAACCTCGGTGTAGATGTTCAGCTCGTCCTTGAAAGCGGCGAGCCGATACATCGAGCCGCTGGCGATATGGAGGCAATCGGTTTCGCGCCGCTCATAGACGTTGTTGGGCACGTAGTCATAGAACCGGGTGCCGACAGGGATGTCGGTCACGCTGCTCCAGGTGCGCGGCTCCGTCAGGCCGACGACGTGGGCCTCCATGATGGGCTCATCGTCTCCCACCATTCGCTGAAGCTCGCCGATCAGCGCCTGCACATCAATCGGGCCGCCGGGCTGGCGCCACTCCCCCTCCTGCAGGACGCTGATCAAGCTCCGCACGCGGGCCGCCAGGAAAGAGGAATCGGGCGCAGGTTCATCGAGGATCGGTGCGTCCGCGATTCCGTCGTCCGCGACGTGATCCTCGATGACCGGGCGGATCTCCAGAGTGGTACGGACATGGACCTCAACAACACGCGAGTGCTGCATGAAGCACGTCTGGAGGCCGTAGCCGGTCAGATCGGTTGAAAGCTGCATCCGAACTGACCGCGCGACATCGGGCGTCTCCCACAGGTACGCGGCCTGCCCGCCAGGAAGCACGCTGTGCACACCGCCCGCTCGGTCCCAGCTGCCGAGGTCGTCAGCCAGCTCGCCGGACGGCAGTTCGATCGCGTATCCCGTTGTCTCGGTAACGGTCTCGGTCATCGGTCAGTCCTCGCCTTCGCAAGTGTGGGAGTAAACGACGCTGCGGGCAGCCGACTCCCCGAACGGGCCGGAGCCCCACAGGTCGTAGGCCATGCCAGTGGTGAACCCGCAGGGCTTGTGGATGAGGTGGTGGAGCTCGAACCAGCCCGACGCGCGTTCGGCGTCCCAATCGGAGGGCAGTCTCATCGGGCGGCTCCTTCGGTAAGGCAGGACTGCATGTAGTAGGCGAGGGCAGCGAACGCATCGATGTCGTTGACGCGCAGCCACTCGACGAGCCGCAGCGCGTGCCGGCGCATGAACTCGGTGTCGTGATCGGTCTGCCACGCGACCAGCCGGGACAGCAGTTCACGGACGCCAGCGGCGGCCAGGTCGACGCGGAGCTTCGGGCCAGGACCGTTCGCGTTGGCCGCGACTCGCAGCAGGCAGAGGCTTGATTCCTTGTCGGGGCAGCCGATTTCGACCGAGTAGCCTTCGCGGTCGACCACGGGCGCGTCACCGAAGTAGGTAACGCGCTCCTGGGCGTCTTCGCGGGTGATCACGCGGGCACCTGGTCGGCGAGTTCGAGCAGTGCGGCGGTGTTGACGACAACCTTCACCATGGGATCGTCGATGTCAGCGCCGAACGGTTTGCAGTCGCTGCCCCATTCGAACGGTGCGCTCTCCTCGACAATCTCAGCGAGGACCTCAAGGGCGTGTTCCCAGCAGAATGCCTGCTGTTCGAGCCCTCCCCAGCGCGGCGCGTCGGTGTCGCGGTCGTAGTCAATCGCCCACCAGTCGACGTGCACGCAGGCGGGGTGCGGTTCGTCGATCCAGCATTGGGAGTCCCCGAATTCGGTTCCGTCGGTGTCGATTTCGACGTCGATCTTCGGGTCAGCGGGTATGCCGAGCAGTTCGCGGACGGTGTCGATGTTCACGCTGCCACCGCCGAGCGTTCGGTCCCGAATGCGCCGTACTGGATGGCCCAGTAGTTGACGGTGACGTCGGTGTCGTGGTCGATGGAGCGGTCTTCGCGGTCGAGGATGCAGCGGACTTCGTCGCTGGCGTGTTCGGCGCAGAAGGTGGCGTCGGTGCCGATCAGGCCGTCCACCTCGTCGTTCACGGTGAACTCGACGTACACGGCGGCGGGCTGCTCGCAGCAGTCGCAGGCGGTGCCGCGGAATTCGGTCGCGTCGAGGTCGACGATGCCGGTGAAGCGGGGCGCCCAGTCGGGGATGTCGAGGACGCTGCGGACCTGGAAGGTGTCGGGGTCGATCATGCCGCCACCTCGTTCGCGAAGTCGGCTTCGGTGTAGATGAATTCGCAGGTGGTGTCGCACTCTTCGTGGCCGCAGTGCTGGCCGGCGGTGCTGTAGCGCTTCTCGTACGTCTCGCAGTACTGCGAGGGGTCGAGGTGGGTGGGGTTTCGCATCGTTTCGCTTTCGGTTGAGGTTCCCGGTGCCAGCCGGTGTTTGATGAACTTCACACTATGCAATGCATTGCGCTGGATTCAATAGCTCGCACTGTGCCGTTACCGAAACGTCATCAACTGGGCGACGCGAGGGTGTGACATCGCCACAACGTGGACCGACCTCGAAGTTTCACGCATGCAGTCCATTGCACTGCATGCCTTGCACTGATATCGTTGCGTCATCGTCACAGCGAAGGAGCCCCGAGATGACCGCCACCATCACCAACCGCCTCAGCTTCATCCGCGGCGGAATGGCCTACCTCAACAGCCGCAGCCACAAAGCCGGACTCCGCGCCGCGATCAAGGCCGCCGGCGTCTACAACCTGCCGAACGGCTCCGCCTCCCGCGACGACGTGCTCCAGGCCGCGCTGCGTGTCTACCCGGAATCGACCTACCGGATGCACGACCGCCAGCTGAACGACGCGGTCATCGCTGCCGCCGAAGCGTGGACTTCCGGCAGTTAGAGCCCTTCCCCCGCGGGCCGGTTCACGGGCACAACGGCGTGAACGAGTGGGGGCCAACGACGTCCCCCTGCGCACTGAACCGGCCCGCACTCCCCCAACACAATCTCTCGAAAGGAACCCCGTAATGGCTGCACTGCCCGATGATTTCGTGCCCGAGAACTCCGATCTGATGACCCCAGAGGAGGAGTACGAGCTGATCCAGATCCTCGAATCGCTAACTGATGACGACCTCATCGAAGCGCCGCGACCGGGCGGTGAGGGAGAGGCGCAGTGAGCGCGAACCAGGGAGCCCGCATATCAGTGACCCAGCGTCCGTCCACGGCCGCCCTCCTGGAGGAGATGGTCCGGACGTCGGGGATGACGAAGGGCGAGTTGTTCAACGTCGGCGTGGACGTCCTGCACTTCATGTGGAGCGCATTGCGTGCGGGCGGCGAGATCGGCGTGAAACTGCCCAGCAACGCCACGTTTCAGCCTGTCGTCGTCCTCATGCCCGGCCTGCATGTGCCGACCACCGATGAACCCACCGCCCCCTGAGCGCCCGGATCTGACCGCATGGCGGCGCCGGCACGAGCTCCGCAAGTCGAATGCGGCGCAACCGATCCCGACCGGGAAGCAGTATCAGCGGCGACCGAAGCATGAGAAAGAACAGGAGCGACGAGATGGCTGAACAGGTGCCGAGTCCGAACGCCTGCCGCTGGTGTGGCATCGACAAAGACACGCATTATCAGCAATGGTCATCCGAGGTGAAGTGGCACCTCTGGGTGGAGCCGACGCCCGAGCAGCGGAAGGAACGCATGTTGAAGAGGACGGCAGCGTCATGACCGGCGACCCGATGGGCGAATACAGCGTTGCGCGTGACGAACTCGCGCATGCCGCGGTCGCGTACGTGCGCGCGATGATCGACCCGCGCGAGCACCCGCACTCGGCAGCCGCGGCCGAGTACGCCGAAGAACAGATGTGCCTTGCGGCGCGGCAGGTTGTGCGGGCGGTCGAGGCGCTGCCAGCCGAACGGCAGCCGGTGGGATGGGATGCAGCCCCGACGCACTGACGCTCCTGCGTCGATTCGAGTTGTCAGACACCGCTACTAGACTGCGAAACGGAACGGTACCCGCGTGCGAACCTGCATCGGGTGCCGTTGCTGTAGTTGCTCATTCGCTTCTCCCCTGGCCAACCACTCAACAGAGAGATCCAATGCCCGACCCAACCAATCTGATTGCAGCCCTGAGTCTTGCTACGTCGATCGGCGCCGCGGGATTCACCTGGTGGCAGGCGTCGACAGCCAAGGCTGCTTTGAAGGCCGCAGAGCTGTCCGCGGAAGCTGCCAAGGAGTCGGCTCAGACCAGCGCGACGCTCACAGCAATCGAGAAGGCTCGGTACAAGGTCGAGCGTCGACCAAAGTGGTATGTGATTGTCGAGAGGTCGAACTACCCGGATGTCGCGCGGCTCAGGCTGAAGCTGGAGGCGGGCGAGGTCGACAGGGTGACCGTTGAGATTGCGAGCCCTAATCGGCTCCAGTTCAGCGCTCAGCAGCAACCGTCTTTTACAAGTGGCAAGGTCCATTCGCCTGCGCTCGCCGAGTTTGGCCCACTGCAAGTGGAGGATTCCGCGTACTGGTACACCACTGAGCCCTCTCAGGGCGGATGGGTTAAAGGTCCGATTCGGATCACTTCGCACCTCGGCGACATCGTTTGGGAGACTGAGCACTACATCGACCAGGCGGACACCAAACAATCGGCCTTTCAGGAACGGCTCCCGCGCAACTTTGACAGCGACATGGCGCCCGCAGAAGCCTAGTAACCGAACCCAATCGAGCCCCGGACCGCGTGCGTCGGTCCGGGGCTCGTTCGGGGGTAATCGCCCGCCCTGATCGCCTCAGTTTGGTTGACCGAGGAACGCTACCAGGGTCAGTGCTGCAACTGCCATACGAAATTGCCTGCGTAAGCCCACCTCGATGGCGCTTCGGAAGATTAGCCGAGCTGGTGCCACTTGAATCGTCGTCGCAGCTCGCTTACCAACAGATCGGCCAATGAGAGAAACTCGTAGGCATGGCTCTCGGTAAGACCGCCTGTGTAGACGGCAATCCGCTGTAGCTTTTGCATCGCGGCATACGTTGACCCGAACCACTCCGGAAGCTGACGTCCCTGCACCGCGTACGTCACGATCGTCTTCGGTGGCAATGGATGATCCTCAGAGTCGCGGAAGTCCCAATCCGCCGCGATATCCTCAAGTTCCGACTGGACCTCACCCCAAGCCAGAATCACAGCGCCATCTGGGTCTTTGTTTACCTGGTCCCTCAGACGCAAAGTCATCGGTTCAACCGGGACGGTACCCAGCAGGCTTGGAGCGGAGACTGCGGGCGAACCATCGTTGGCTGTTGCGGTTCCCTCCTCGACTGCCGCTTCCTTATCCGCCTGCTGGATCGGCTTAACAGCCTCTTCGACCGCCTTCTCCCATTCCACCTCAAGGAATTTGGATACCGATAGCTTCTTCGGCTGGCGCTTGAACCATGACTTGAGTTCGCGGCCAAAGTAACACAGTGCGAAGACGGTGACCGCCGGCCAAATGAGCGCCTTCGCGAACGAGAGCCATTCCACTGGTGCAACCTACACCGAGGCCCCGAGACACTTGGGCATGGGGGCCGTTAAGGTCAAACTGGGGCGGCACGCTCAACGAGTAGCAGCGATCTCCTGGACGGGAATCCCGGCTCGTTCGGCCCGCCTCATGCAGTCGTACGTGCCACGTGAGCCAGGAAGCGGAAATCCACGGCATTCGTCAGCACCGAGGTCAACCATGTGCTGGTTCCGCAGCGGCCCCGCAGTTGCGCAGCGTTCGCCTGGGCGTCGAGGACGATGGCGGCAGTTGTTGTCGCAGTGGCGATTCCAGTCGGCGGGGTGGGGTTCGGCGACGATGGTGTATTCGGGGTGGCGGGCGGCGATGATGGGTGAGCGTGCCCATCGGTCGGCGATGGCGTCGAGTCCGGGTGGGCGGCGTGGTCGTCCGTCTGGGCAGTCGCCGTGGACGACAACGAGTGTCGAGCCGACCGGCAGTTGGACGAGCACATCGGTGAAGGCGTGGTCGACGGCGTGCCAGTCGTTCCAGTTGCGGCTGCCGGTGGCAAGTAGCCGGAAGATCACGCCGCGGCTGTCCACTTCCGCGCCAGTTGCTTCCGCTCCGTCAGGTTGAGAACCACGCCGCGGTCGACTACTTCCGTGACACGTGCGGCGGGTGCGTGAAACGACTCGATCGGGTCTTCGCTGGACGGCTGCCACTCCCCCACGAGTTCGACGCGGTACAGGTCACCGTCCCAGATTGACGCATAGTGCTTGGCGTACAGGCGGTCTGGGGTCGCGAACACGCGGTCGGCGTGCCGGGTGGCGTGGTTGCGGCGGCGCCGATGCTGCGGCTGGAAGAGGTCGCCGGCACGCAAGCCTGGCACTCCGCCGAGGTAGAGGTGTCGGGTCAAGCGGCGTCGCTTTCTGGGGTGTCGCGCCAGTCTCCGATGTAGCGCCGCTTCTGGTGCCACATGCGGATCGACATTGGGTTCGTCACGGTCTCGACCCCGGTCGGCAGCAGGTCGCCGAGAGCGTCGATGTAACGTGCGGCGGTCTCGGCAGCATGGTGGCGAGTCTGGCAGCCGTCGAAGGTCGGATAGCCCCAGGAATCACCGCAGCAGCACTCGTAGCCGCCGAAGAAGTCGGCGTTCTCGGTACACCAGTGCTCGGCACGGATAGCATTGGCGACGATCTCGATCGCCTCGGCGCGGATCTGGTCTGCGTTCATGCTGCGTTCTTCCATTCGGTCACGTACCGTTGCTGCCGAGTGCAGGGCTTAGCCATGGAAGTCACAACGCCTGTGGCGCTGACGTTTTGGCCGGCCCAGCCGTCCTCAAGTTCCCGGAGCTCCTGCCCGGTCGGTAGCAGATCGCCGAGGGCGTCGACAATCGTCGCGGCTTCTCGCCGGTACGCGCGCCGTGTGTAGTCGTGCTCGGGTGCCTCGTCGTAGGACGGCGGGCCGGGTTGAGGATCACAGCCAGGGATTGGTGGCATCTCGTTGACGGCTTTCCGCCATGCTTCGTACTTCCAGCGCGCGAGCCGGTCAATCGCCTTGTCCCGGATTCCGTCGCGGGTCTCCTCGGAGTTCACTGCAGGATGCCGGCCGCTTTTGCGGCGTCGACCCAGGTCCGCCACTCGTCGACCATGACGTCCGCGAATGCCAGATCGCTCATGCTGGCTGGGTCGTCGACCCGCTTCGCGTCGAGGTTGTCGATCAAACCTGGGATCTCGAGGTCGTCCATTTGGTCCCAGAACGGTGCGGGAACGAGGGTGAGCACCTTGACGAACACCGCGTAGCGTTTCAGTTCCTTCAGCGTCGCAACGACTTTGGACCGATCCGTCGGATCGTCGTCGGTCACGATCACCACGTACAGCGGGGAGGTGGCGGTCTTGGCCATGTCCAGCACGGCGTTCAGTGCCCGCGCGAGGTAGGTGCCGCCCATGTCGTTGGGCCGGTATATCTTCCGGTTCACGATGTCGGCGTAGTTGGCCAGGGTCACTTCGACGGTCGGCCACAGCTGCGAATCGAACGGGATGACGGGGATTTTCCCGTCGCCGTCGATCTGCAGTGCGAAGGCCAGGGCGCGGTCGACGAGGGTCTGCACCATGCCGTTGCGGTAGCCGCCACGCATCGAACCCGAGTGGTCGAGGATCAAAACTGCTTCGGCTCGGATGCCGTCGAGTCCAGCCTTGGACAAGGAGATCCCCGCCTTGTCGAACTTCTTGACCAGGTCGACGCCGGCAGCAGCCACGGCGCCGCGGTTCGTGGCGGGGCCAGACCCTTTCGTCAAGGTCACGGCACGCGGCGTCGTCGCGATTTCGGCGGCCAGACTGGCGGTGGACTGGGGCTTGCTGCGGGTGAAGATGCTCATTGGTTCTCTCTTTCATTCATGTTTGCGATCCATTCGTCGAGGCTCGCTATCACGTTCTCGGTCATGCGGCCTTCTTCTGGTTCGTCCACGGGAGGTGAAGACCGTCGCCCTCGCGTCGGGGCACATAGTGGACGTGAATGTGCGGGACGGTTTGCGTGGCAGCGGATCCCGATGAGGTGATGAGGTTGAAGTCCCACGGTTGCCCGCTGGCGTATAGCTCGGCGTGGTTCATCGCGTTGCCGACCGCGCCCCAGTTCGGGTGCTCGACGTGCACGGAGGGCACGAACAGCATGTGGCCGGGAGTGACCGGGTTGAGTGGTTCGAATCGGGCCACGGCGCCGAACAGGTCGTCGTATTCGCCGCGCCGGATGCGATCGCAGAACGGGCATCTGACGACAGCAGCCATCGCGCGGTCTTCCTGATCTGATATACGTGTGAGGTCAGCACGATAGGCGGCCTCGTACCGCAGCCATGATCCGGCGGGAATACCGACGGCGCGTTCCAGGCGGATCGCGGTGTCTTCGGCGATCGGCGCACGGCCGTTGAGGAGTTCGTTGACGTGTGTGAGGCTGCACCCCAGGAGGTCAGCGACGTGCTGCAGGGAAAAGCCCTGCTCGTCGATCCATTCCTTCAGGTACTCGCCTGGAGCAACGGCATAGTTCGTTGTGGCCACAGCTTCACTCAATGCTCGACTCCCAGCCGGTCCATGAGCTTGTCGTGCCATTGGCGGTCGCTTCGGTAGCCCTCGGCTTCCACGGCTGCGAGGGCGCCGACGATCGCGTCGATTTGGGCACGTTCCCCCGCCTCAGCGCGTTGTCGGGCGGCTTCTTGTTCGGCAGCGCGCCGCTTCGCCGCTTCGGCTCTGCGGCGTGGTTCGTCCAGCCAGTCGAAGTAGTCGCTGGTCTCGAAATCGTCGAGAATGAACCGCTTCTCGTGGCCGCCGCATTCGATGACGACTTCGAGGTGGTTGTAGTCGCCGTACTCCTCGCTGAGGGTCGCGAGGGCGTGCTTGTTCGCGCCGAACCGCTCGCGGATCTGCTCTGCCAGTTGACCTATTGCGTCCGCTTTCGGACCAAATCGGCAATCCGCGTAGGCGACCCACTCATCGAAGGTCTCCACGATCTTCTCGGTCATGCAGCCTGCCCTTCGACGATGCCTTCACCTTGCGAGGCGAGGGCCGCCGCTTGCCGGAGCACTGCCATCACCTCGTCAGGGTCGCGGTCCCACCACGCCTCAAGGTCCGGGAAGCACCGATACGCGTAGTACCGGTCGTAGTCGTCTTCGAACTGCGTTTCGTCCACACCGATGAGGGGCAGCATCAGGTCGACGGCTTTCTCCCAGAGCGCGTACATGCCGGCGGGCGGGCGCGCAGCGGAGCATTCGATCCACATCCCCCGTTCCGGGCAGATGCCGAGCTCGATTGCTTCCCACAGGTTGCGGCCACCGATCTTGATGGCATCGTTCAGGGCTTCGGCGAGCGTCTTGGTGATCGGTTCCGGTACAGGCAGGCGCTTGATCAGTTCCGGGTCGGGCTCCCGGTTTTCGAGCCACGCACGTGCCGGTTCGATGTCGTCGATGGTGTTCATCGCGACCGCAACGTCTTTGACATCGGTGCCTGGCTGACCACAGGCGAGGCTGAGAACGAATTCGAGCCTGGTGAGGTCGAAGCAGCAAATGATCCGTACAGGGTCGTCACTGGTCTCGCCGAGGCGCTCACGCACCTGGGCGGCAAGGTCGCCAGTTGCCCAAACCCGTTGCCCCATGCGTTCGAGAGGGGTGAGTTCGAGCCACTCGTCGATGCTTGGGACCGTGCGTACATCGTTGTCGCTCATGCTTGTTCCTCAAGGTAGGTGCGTTCGCCGTACCAGCCGCGCTCGCTGGGCACGAGTTCGCCCAAGGCCCAGTTGAAGATGTCGCAGATGGTCTGCATGGCGGCCGCATTGCTCTTGTTGTAGAAAACGCCGAGCTCGCCGACGCCACCGTTGTCCCAGTTGACTGCCATGATCGGTCGGCTGTCGTCATTGGGATCGCCTGGTTTCGAGCCTGCCGGCCACCACACGCAAAGGCCGCCACCATCATTGGCCTTCATCCAGGCCAGGGCTCGGGCGGCCAGTTCAGCTCGGTAGTCGCTCACGCTGCCTGCACCTTGTACGCGTTGATCGCAGACTCGACGCGGCGTAGCGCTTCACCGAAGTTCGACTTCGCGATGTCAATCAACGGCTCATACGGCCCGACCGCAAAAGGCAGCACGTGCACGCCGATCAGGTCCTGCACGAAGCCGTCGAGACCGGGCAGAGCGGCGCTGCGGCTCAGTTCCTCCTGGTCTTCGATCGACCATCGCAGGTAGACGGCGGCCTTGCGGAGGTCCTCGAGCCCGTTCTTCTCCTGGTGACGCCACACATATTTGAAGGCGTTGCCCGCGTTGAACGTCATGTGCCGAGTGATCGCGATGCACTCACACGTGAACCGGCCCGTGCCGTAATGAACGGGGTGGTTGACAACATCGACGGTCATGCCGCGATCTCCTGTGACTTGAGTCGGATCCCGTAGTTGGCGCCGCGTTTGCAGCCGATCCAGGTGCCGGCGATGACGCCGCGGTCGATGGTGGCTAGCTGGATGATCGCGAGCATCTCGGTCATGAACATCGGGTACTGGCAGCCGGTTTCGATGTCCTCAGCGATGTAGCGCGCTGCGGACTGGCCGCGCACAGTGCCGACGATGCGCAGGCTTGCCTCGAACGGTTCGTTCGGGCGCCACTCGCTGAGTCGACCAGGGAAGGCGTCCATGTGCCCGGTGACAGTGTTGAACGGGATCTCGGCGAAAGTCTTGCGGCTCATGCGGCCTGCCCGGTCGTGCCGAGCGCGGTGATTGCCTGTGCGATCAGCTCGTGGCCTGCATGGTTGTCGCAGGTGTCGAAGTAACCGTCCTCATCGAACGTCGCCTCGATCAGACCCGCGCGGGCGAGAGGCTCATACAGTTCGTATTCCCAGCCAGAGTTGCCGAAAGGCCGCTTCCCTCCGAACGCCTCGCCGTGCTCCCACAGCTGCCGCAGCAGCGCGAGGAGGTATCCGCGGATGGTTTCGGCGTCGGCGTCGTTGTCCTGCATCGGCAAGTCGAGGATCTCCCGTGGAGTCATCAGGTGCTCGCTCCTATCGGCCGCGGCGATTGGTTGCGCGGGCCTTGCGCGCGGCACGGTTCTTGATGCGCCGACGCGAGATCTCGTCGTCGGGGACGGTGCCGGCGTAGACGTGTTTGCCTTGCAGGCCGAGCAGGATGGCGCGCGCCCATGGGGTGTCGTAAGGGTCGGGACGAGTGTCGCGCGGCAGAGGGGTGATTTGGAGCATGAGAAGTTCTCTCCTGTAGATGATTTCGGCGCTGCCGGTTATGCCGCAGCGGATTCGTCTCGCAGATACCAGCTGCCGACCGCGGGTCGCTCACGGCAGTGCACTTCAAGCCATTGCTCGCCAGTCGCCCCGATGCCGTACCTCGCGCGGTATCCGGCTTGATCGGAAATCAATTCGACGGTTTGCCGACCTGCACGCAGCACGTCACGCTGCAACGCCGCAACCCTGAATGGCGGGTTGCCGATCCCGAGTGGGTCGTCCTGTTCGCGCTCAAGACTGATGTCGTACCCGCGGGTGTCGTCGCACCGCCACCAGCGCGGGCTCGACGCGGCACGCGCGTATTCAGAGCCTGAGACCTCGTTCGCGTCTCTCCCGAAAAGGGTCTGCAGCAGTTCGGGATTGACCTCGTCGAGCCGCAGGTTGAACGAGTGCGTCAATCCCCGGATCGCGGTGACGGCATCACCCCAACCGCCCTCAGCGGCACGGGCGCGCAATGGGTTCGCGTCGACCGTGCCGATGGCTTCCCACCCGGCATCGCTCTGTCGATGGATGGTGCCGACGGGCCGAAGTGGTGTCGGGGCTGGCACGAAGTCGCCTGTGAAGGTGCTTCCAGGGCAGAGGATTTGGCTGTCGTCGTCAGCGTGACGGTAGTTCGGGTCGATCCAGCCCGCGCGACGCATCTGCCGCATCTGGGTAGTGATCTTCAGGCCGTGCCAGTCCTCGTCGCACCACGGGTGTGGGCATTTGTCCTGGTTGACGTTGAAGTCGTAGCCTGACCGGTTGTCGTATCCTGCGAGCTGTTCGTCGACGAGTTCGTCGATGGCGTCGAGGATGTCGCGGCCGGCGGGGTCAGTCACGTGGCTATTCTCGAGACGAGGTCAAGCCAAGCTCATAGATTCATTCGATGGGTCGAGTCTTCCCCTGTTCGCAGCCGGCTATTCACTGGCTGTGGCGGGCAGAGTCCTTCGGGGTTGGGCAGGATAGAGCCCATGAGTCAAAACCCGTGCCCCCGATGGTGTTCCGAACACGTCTACCTGAATGCCGCCGACCCTGACGCGGAGCCCCTGCACCGCAGCACCCCCGCGGATTTGGCCATCTCGGGCTCGAACCTGGCGCAGGTGTCGGCGATGGTCCGGGTCCAGCTCGAAGGGGCATACACCTCTGAGGGGTTGTTTGACGAGTGGGCCGACCTCAACATTGCGGGCAACGGCACCGAACTGACCGCCGTGGAACTGCGCTCGTTGGCGCGCCTGCTCGACGAGGCCGCCGATCGGCTCGAGGGCGCACGGTAGCTCCAGCCACCCTGAGATGACGAGAGCCGGTCGCGGAGGGGGGGTTCCGGGACCGGCTTCGCCAGACGCACATCGGCATTTTATTCCTGATGTGACGGCCGTTACAGTACGCCGGTTCGGCGGCAATCTCGAGCCGACATGCTCAAGCGAGCGGCGTTTCCGTCCGGAAGTCCTTGAAGGTCTTGTCAGACGGAGCGAGTAAGCTATTTGTCGCAATACACCCCTCTGGGGTGACAACTCCACATAGAGAGGAGCAGCCAGAATGAGGCGCTGCCCTGAATGCAACACGCAGGTTCGGATGACGTCCGCCGAGGATGGGCATCTGGTCTTCGAACCGCACGACGTCCCGGACTTTGAACGGGACCTCATGATCACCTGCCCGCAAAGCAATCACGGTCTCGGCCGGGACCGCGGCAGTTACTGATCCACCGGGCGCGACCCTGTGCGTCGGCGGCGATCAGTTCCGCCGACGCTCATGGGTTTGATTCTCCGGCGTCAGGCAGGAACGGATTGGCCGGCACCAGAATTGCGCGCAGGTCCGTGTAGTGCCAGGTGCCGTTGAGTCGCAGCGGATGTCGTTGCCTCTCATCGCCGCGCTCGACGACGAAGTAGAGGCCATCTCCGCCCATCTGGGCGCTGACCACATCGCCCGGCTGGAGATCGATCCCGGTGGCCGTGTGGGTGTAGCCGTAGGAGTCGGTGAACGTGACGGTGCCGTCGGCGATCGTCAGGGAGGGCGCGTTGCTCATGGGTTTGATCCTCCGTCGTTGTCGCGCAACCAATCCCGGATCACGGGGAACGCCACGCGGATGCACTGCATCACGTCGCCATGCTTGATCTGCATGTTGATTGTGTGCGGCTCGATGAGCGCCTTGATGCGGGTTTTCAGCTCGGGCGGCATCGGCTCGTCAAGGGCGCGTTGCAGAGTTGCCTCGATGTGTCGGCTCTGATCGTCGGTCAGGTCGTCGTCCGAGCTCATGCTGCTGCCCTCTCCATGTCCAGCACCCAGCCGTCCGGCATCGGCCCTTCGCAGTGCACGCGCACCCAGTTTCCCAGTGTCGAGTACTCGTACATGGCGTGGGTATCGGCGTCCGCAGCGAGCCTGATCCACTCGTTACCGAACCTGAGGAAGCACCGGCGCGGCACCAGGAGGACCCGACACGGCTCACCGAATAGGTCGTCGCGCTCGGCGATATCGAGCAGCTCGATACCCTCGCGCTCACGCGCGTCCGGGACGTCGAATCGCCACCAGCTGCATGCACCCGGCATCGGGTGCCGGAGCTCCATGAGGATCCGTTTCAGGCTGACCCGGGCAGGGTAGTAGTCCGGGCATTCGCGAACGCTGTCATAGGCAGTCACCCGATCCGACGCCATCGGCGCCGGCCTGTACGGCGAGTCGACGATGTACACGAACCTGGCGTCGATACTCATGCTGCCGTTCCTCCCTCATCCGGCAGCCAGAGAACGGTCGCCGGGTAGTGCAGTTCCGCTTCGGTGTACGGCATCTCGGTGCCGGCGACTTCCCACTGGTCGGGCACTGGGATGGTCCACGGGTTGTGGCGCACAGCCACCTCGAACTTGAAGTGGGAGTCCTCGCTGGCGGCGTACTCGCTGCGGATAACGGTTCCCATCGGCAGGGTGAGCGCTTCCTCCCGGCCGCGGACCTGGTCGCCGACCTTCCACTGCCTCGTCATGCTGCTGATGCCCCCGCGTTGTCTCCTGTCAGGTTGTTCGGTTCGAGCGAGAAGAACAGGATGCTCGTGCGGGCTGGCGGGGCACCGTGCTGGGCGGTCACTCGGTTGAAGATTGTGAGGTACATCTGTTCACGCGTGCGCCCGCCTGGCGTGATTCCGGTCTCGGTGTAGACATTGGTCGACCCATTGGGCGCCGTCCACTGCAGGGTGATGAGGTAATGGAATTGCATCACAGCGTCGTTCATCGTTTTGTTCCTCGTTTCGGTTGTCGGCCGCGTCGATCGAAGGTGCGTTCCTGCACCCAGGGGCGCGGCTGCTCAATGCGGGTGGGGCGCTGGCATCGGTAGGTCGGGACGAGCGTGGCTTGTCGCCGCGGCGGAGGTGTCGGTTCCGCGGGGTCGCCGATCGTGATCTCCCACCGCACAGGAATGCCGGAACCCCAGCCGCGGATGATGTGCCGCGGATACTGAATTCGCCGCGGAGGCTGAATTCTCTGCCCCCACGCTTCCAACGGCCAGCATTCCGAGTCGAGGTGCGCAGCCACCGACAGCCCGAACGTGGGAGTGCGATCGTCGTGCGACACAACCTGTTCGAACCCTGCACCGTGGTCGACCCACACGAGACCGTCTCTGCACTCGGTGTCCGGGTCGAGCAGCGATGGCGCCGGCGGATGCTCTTGCATGGCCCGGTCCAACACGGGGTCGGGTGCGGTGGGCGTGTCGTCGGCGTGTGGCCATTCGGCCGGCAGCAGCGGGTTCGGTGGCAGGACTAGCCGGTGCAGTGTGGACGAATCAGGTATGTCCCAGGAGCCGAGGATCGAGGGCAATTCGTGGAACGACGCCGCCACCGTCCGCAGGCTGGCGGCGAAGTCCCCGAACAGGGACACGGCCGAATACAGGAGCGAGCCGATGTCTGGGTAGTGCGCGGGCCGCGGCCATTCGTACGGCTTCGCAGGCGCGGGTGGTCCGGTGAAGTCTCCACCCGGGCAGATCACTTCGGAGTCGTCGTCACGGTACCTGTAGTCCGCGAGCATTGTTGCGTGCCAGCGCATTTCGCGCATGCGGGTGGTGATGGCGAGCCCATGCCAGCTTTGCCAGCATCCTGGCCACTGGCATTTCGGGTAGGTGGGGTCGTCGTAGTCGTAGCCGCCGATCGGTTCGCCGGCGTCGAGCTGCTCGGAGATCAGAGCGTCGATGTCGGTGAGTACGTCACGAACTGGCATGCGCTCATTCTCGAGAGCGAGTCAAGCCACCCGGACGGCTCGATCTACCCCATTGGTTCTTCGCGGGGCGCTTTTCGGCCGGGCGTCGATGGCGCGATTCCGTGGTCGCGGGCTACGCGCCGGAGATAGGCGGCCGTGTACGGTGACTCGTCCGCGACATCGGTGGGGCGTTCGCCGGCGCGCAGCGCTGTGATTGCTGCGTCGAAGACTTCCTTGCGGGCTTCCTCGGTCCGAGCAGACAGGCGGAGGAACTTCTTCGTCGCCTTCCTGAGGCCGTCCATCTCCGCGGTCACTTCCCGATCGTATCGGGTTTGGAAAGCCGGTCTGCTGATCAGCTGGACCAATGCGATACCGTGTATCGCAATAGAGGTTCGCTTTCTAGCGTTCACCCTTTGCGGAGGATTCTCGTATGAATGACATCGAATCTGGTTGCAGCATCACGTTTTCGCCTGGCCGAGCCGATGACGGGACCGAGGTGTTCGTGGGGACCTGCACTGCCTGCGGGCTACTGATTCGAGCAGCGACACGCGAGGATGCCCAGGCCCGGTTCGACTATCACGTGAGCATTCCCGCTCCTCCACCGGAAGTCCTGCGCCGGCCGATCACGCCCGCGGACGTGGACAACTACCCGGAGTACTTCCTCAACGGCAGCGGCTATGGGATCGCCGCGCGGCTCACCTGCGAACACGGGCGGGCGCTGACCGATCCGTGTGATGAATGCTAGGCCGCGGCACCGAATTCGAAGGAAGCTTCCGCGAGCCTGTTCGCGATGAGTTCGCAGTAGCGTTCTTCGAGCTCGATACCGATCGCGGGTCGGCCGAGGTTGCGGGCTGCGACCAGCGTGGAGCCGGACCCGGCAAAGGGGTCGGCGATGACGCCGTCGACGCTGCGTGCGATGAGGGTTTCCATGAGGCCGAGTGGTTTCGGGGTGGGATGGCCGATTTTCCTGGTCAACGCCGACGGGCTGACAGATGTGCGCAGGACCGATCCCATGCGCCGGTGTGTGCCTTTGGGCCATTTGCCCCATAGGTAGACCTCTTCGTGGCTGGACCCGAAAGCGCAACTGAGGTCGCCCATTCCTGGGCCGGAGCCGTCTGTTTTGTCCCAGACGAGTACGAGTTTGATTCCGGGAGGTCGTGGGACGCGCCAGGTTCCGAACATGAGAGCGGGGCTGCCGGGGTTGTGTTCGAACCATCGCGTGAGTGCTTGGTCTCGGATTTCGGTGGTGTCGTCGCCGGCGATGAGGGTTGTTCGGCCGCCGCGGCCGGTGTACGCCATGCCGTAGGGCGGGTCGGTGATGAGTACGTCCGCGGCAAGCCAGGTGTCGATGTCCAGGCAGCTGCCGTGGTACAGCGTTACTAGGTTGTCGCTGTAGTACGGGGCAACGGTCATGGTGCCTCCCGAGCCCAGATGTGGGCTCCCATTTCAGAATGCGACCGTCTATTGGTCGCGAATGTGAGACGAGCGTGCCCATCATCGCTCGGGAGTCAAACCGGCTAATTCAGTCGCCTTTGCTCATGGCGTGTGCGTGAGTAGCGTTTCGGATTGCGGTCCGGCTGACGACCCCGCCGCAGGTCGTCACCGAGCACAGCGCCGATGAGGCGCCCTACTCGCTGGCTTTGCTCCTCCCGCTTGTGGTTTGACCGAAGAAAAAGCCGAGGATCAGCAGCAACATGTTGACGACCACCTCAGGCACCGCCGTGTGTGTCCACATCGCGACCACGAGAACGATGCTGAAGCCGACCAACAGCAGAGCTCCAACAAGAACGGCGACTGGCTCCCGTTGGAGGAGAGACCAACGAACCTTCCATTTGCGTTCGTGAGCCTCGGCCTTCCTTAGTTCACGGGCCGCAGACTCTTCCTGCGCTCTCAACTCGATATCCAACTCAGCTTGGCGCTTGGAGCTCGCCGACACAGCTTCCGAGATCTGCTGTTGCACTTGCGGATCGTCAACGTTCGCCTTGACTACCTCGATAATCTCGGCTGCCTGTTCCTCGTTGGAGAGGCGGCGCAACGAAGCGCGCAGTTCGGTTTGCCGTTCCTCAAGCATAAGGAGGATGTCCTCAACCTGAAGCTTTGGAAGGGAGCTGTAGATGAAAATCTCGTTCTTTAGGCTCTTCGGCAGATCACGGGGTTCACCCCGTCCGACAAGACCGTTGATGATCTGCCCCAGGAGACTGTTCCACCGGGCAGCCTCGGTCAGGTCGGCCGGCTCCGCATGGTCGGAGATCCCCACTTGAGCCATCAGGCTGCAGGCAACGTCGTAGCCCGTGACCTCGTTGCGAGTGCTCGACTTCCGTTTGAACAACGGTTCCCCTTCTGGTTTCGCAGTCGGCCCATCCGTCCCGAGTGTCGCATAGTTCGCTGCGCCGTCGCGGCCTGCCCTTCGCCGAAGTCGAGCCCGGAGTTATCCGCTCTATGCGGAGACCCTCTTCCGATATGGCTCTCGTCGTGTCCCAAACACCGGACCCGCTTCGGGGTCGTCGAGCGCGCCTTCGTCCCACTGAAACGGCAACGGCCACCGGCGTTTACGCCCCATTGCACGCGCCCGCTTAGATGGACCGGGCTGCATCTGCAACCGATCGAACAACGCAGCCACCTGGCGGTGCCGGCGAGCCGTCACCTGATCCTGCCCGAGCAGGACAGCGAGGTTCTTGAGCTGCATACCCAATTCCCCCGCCACGACCGTCATGGTCCATCCCGCGGCCACCAACGCCTGCAATCGGCGCCGCGTCCCGAGTGCGGGCACCAACGCCTGCGGTGCGGCGGCCTCGAATACCGACTCCGGCAGAGGGACCGACAGAAATGCATCCGCAGTTGACTGCTGAACCCACAACGCCGGACCCCGACCAGTCTTCCCACGCAACAGCACCGCAAGAGACTGCCGAGACATCCCCGCCGCAGCGCAAATCTGCCGCAGACTCATCCCCGCCCTGTTCAACGCCTCGACATGCGCACGCACCGGCGTCGCGTCCACGCGGTCTGCATTCCATCGACCGTATGCGTTCTGCCGGTACCGATTCCGCTCATAGCAGCGGTTGCACAGTCCGCGGCGCAACGGCTTGAACTCCCGCCGGCACTCGCCGCACAGCGACACGGCCAGGGTCGGCGATTGCTCACCCATTGCCGACCACTCCCAGCGCTTGCCGCACAGACGTTCGAGACGCGCGATCCGATACCGATCCACCCAAACCGCCCGAAACTCGCTCCACGGCAATGCTGGACGGCAATGCGGGCGCGTCAAGATCAGATGCGCGGTCGCTGAAAACAGGGGCGGTCGGATGGGACTGCGTCGCTACCAATTGAAAATCCTTTCCATTAAGGCTGGAGTTTGTTACGCGACCTGCGTTTTTGCGCCGGTTGTACGGAGTACGCAGGGCGCGTGGGCTTCTTGGCCGTGTGGGTGGCAGGTGGTTCCTGGCTCGGCGCCGCAGTTCGGGCACTGGTAGTTGATTGCGCCGTTTACCTGGTATGCCGCCTTCACTGCGCGCCGCATGGGTCGTTGCGTGGTTGCGCGGGTAGCCATTTGGTTGGCGAGGTCGATGACGGCGGCGGTTGTGATGGCCCACGGCGAGGTTTTGAGGTGGATGGCGACGGCTTCGAGCGCTACGGCGACGTCGAGGTGCCCGATCGCGTCGTCCCAGTACTTGATGACGTCGGCGTTGATTTCGCGGTGGTCGTATTCGGCGATGGCGCCCAGGACGCGGCCGATGTCGGCGCGGTTCATGACGGGATCGCTTTCTGGTCAGCGATGCGGGTGAGGATCCGGTGGAACGGGTTCGCGCGCGGGTCGGTTGGTGTCTGCGCGAGTTCGTCGCGAGCGGCCAGGCGTCGCTGGAGTTCGGCGCGCTGGTCCGCGGTGAAGTGGGTGTCGGTTCGTTGCCCGAGGGCGATCTGCCGGGAGAGCCGGTGTGCCTGCGGTGGCGTGAACCCCATCTCCTGGAGGGCGTGGCAGGCTTCCTCCATGCGGTGACGTCGCTCGTCGGGTTGCGCGCGGAGCGCGTCGAGGCGTGCGGTGCGCGCGTGTTGGAGGATCGACGCGGGCAGTGGCCGGTAGCCGGGTGGTTCGTGGTTGTAGGCGTGGTCGACGCCGGCGATGAGTTCGTCGCGGGTGAGCCGGGATTCGGCGAAGGCGTTGGCCCAGGCGGCGATGGCGGTTTGGCTGGGGTGGGGGAACCAGAGGTCGTAGCCGCTGCAGCGTTTGAGGATGTCGGTGGCGATTTCGATGTACTGCTCGGGGTTGGTGGTCATGCGGTCTGCTCCGTGTAGTCGCCGTCGATGACACCCAGCAGGGGCCGGTTGTCGTTGGAGGGCAGGGCGTTCTGTTGGCCGGGGACAATGCCGAGGCTGCGTTTGAGTTCCGTGGCGGCGGCGTCCCAGCCGAGGGTTTTGCGGTCGTGGTTCGACAGGTGCAGGGCGCCGGGGTCGGGGCTGGCCACGGTTGCGGGCCGGGTGCGGGCGCGGATGACGTCGGTGACGAAGTGCGGGAACTGGCTCGGCCCGAGGTCTTTCGCGAGCCAGCGTTCGAGGCCCGCCGCGATGTCCTCGGCGGCGATGCCTTGCTTGAGCATGGCGCCGGCGTGTGTGGCGAGGGCTGTGCGGGTGGCTTGGGGGAAGCCGTTGCAGGATCCCTTGATCAGCTTCCAGCCGTCGATGTCGACCTTGCGGCCAGGCTCGTCGAGCGCTGCTGCCGCGGCGGTGTTTTCGAGCTCGCGCGCGTTACTTACTAGAGCCGCACTAGGTACGTACGTAAGTACTTCTTCTTCTATATCTATATCTGGTACAGATCCGCTAGGAAAATCTCTAGCATCTGCTAGCCCGCTGCTAGGGTTTCGGCGGTGGTTTCGCTTGGCGTTGGCCGCCTTCGCTTGTCCGCCCTTTTGCCCGGCTGATCTGGCCTTTTCCCGCTTCGATTCGACGTCGGCGCGGCTCTGCTGGTGCTCCAGATAGTCGTGGAAGACGACGCAATTTTGTTCTGCGTCTTCAGAACACGCACCGGCAGCAAGAATCGCTTTTCTGTTCCGATCTGTTCCCATCTTGCGCCAGGCGGCCATGCTGATGACGCCGTCGGTGAGGAACTCCGCGCAGTGCAGCCAGGCACGGATGATGAGGAACTTCTGGGCGTCGTTGAGGGCCGCGTACTTCGGGTTGCGGTCCATGTCGACGGCCACGGTGATGAACGGTCGGGTGTCTCTGGGCATGGTGTGTTGGGTGCTCCTGCAGGGGCGCGCAGGTGCGTGCGCGCCCTCTCCGATGGGAGTTCGAGGGGTTATGCCGCGTTCTTGCGGAGCTTCGCTTTGCGACGGCCAAGAGCCTGCTCGCCGGCGTCGTGTTTGAGGTTGAGGGCTTCAGCGACGCGAGTTCCGGTCCAGCCGTTTGCGATCGCGTAGTCCAGCAGCGCGGTGCGTTCCGGCTCGTTCACCTTGCCGCTGTGCTTTCCGTGGATGATCCGATCGAGCAACACCTCGTCGAGTTCGTCGTCTGGTGTCGCGGGCATCCAGATCGGCGACTGTTGCGGGTGGTCGATATCGTGGCCTTCCCACGCCAGGGGCGGGAGATAGCCGCTGTTGCGGGCTCGGGTCTCGCCGTAGCGGCTGGAACCCGGTGTGCCGGAGAGCTCTTCATAGAGTTCTCGGACCTTCGCCCAGGTCTCGTACTGGACCCAGGTGCGCGTGTTGTATTGGCTGAACTGCCGACCGGACACGCCAGCGAGCTGCCCGAGATCGTCGAGCTTCCAACCGATAGCCAGCAGCGCTTGAATGCGGCGCTTAGTGCCGATGTTGGGGACTTTCATCCCGGACTGTGCGGGTACGGGCACATGCGTCACGGCCATGATCCGGGCGGCGCATTCGATGCTGACCTTGTCGTGGACACGGTGGCGGATCTTCCACACCGATTTCTGGTCCATTCCCGCAGCCGCTGCGATGGCATGGTCGCTGAACCCCCAGTTGTAGAGGGTGTCCAGGTGGCTGGCGGGTTCTGCGAGGGGAACGAAGGCCGGGATCCCTCGTGCGGCACGCATTTTCGTCACCTTGGCGGCTTTGTATCGGCCGAGCTTGGGGACGGTTGTTTTGCGCGGTCCGACCGCTGTTGGTTGACGCCATTCCGCTCTCGGGTACGCGGGAGCGGCAGGCTGGCGTGAATGGCTCATGACCGCCCGCCCGCCAGCGCCTTGTTGACCTTCGTTCCGGACATGCCGAGCTGGATACCGATTCGCCGCTGGGCCCAGCCATGCTCACGAAGTGCGCGCGCGTATACCGGTTTGTCTTTGGCTTCGATACGGACGGGTCGGCCATCCAGGATGCGCTGCAGGACGACCGCGTTGGGTGTTGTGATCGGCGGTTCAGGTCGCGGGAACAGTGCGGGCAGCTCGGTCGGATCGACTGCGAGGAGCCGCTTTTCGAGGTCGGGGTGGATCAGCCGTGACCGGCCGGCATGCAGTCGCAGCAGTGTCATGGAGGGCCAGGTGAGGTGCTGTGACAGGCGGTGGATGGTGACCCAGCGGGTGGCCATGATTGTGGCGAGGTGTTCGGTGGCTCGGGTGGCGTCGATGTAGCCGCGGTCGATGAGCAGTTGGGCGCCGACGGTGGGTTCGGTGGTGGTCATGCTGCTTCGGCTTTCGTGGAGTAGATGGGCCATTCGGTGCGCACTCCGCTGGGGTCGCGGTCACTGCGCCGAAGCCAATCGATGAATCGGTGGGCGTCTTCGCGGTACCAATGCGCTTGGCGTTCCATGAGTTCGTCAGCGGTGTAGGTAGCCAGTTGCGGGTAGACGCGTGGGAGCTTCCAGGCGAGGCGGGCTGCAGCGAGAGCGTCGGCTTCGGCGTCGTGGGCGTCGTCGAGCCGCATGCCGTAATGGATCATCACCGCGGACAGCTTTCGTTGCCCTGCGCCCTTTCTGAACCGGTCGTACTGCTTGTCGAGTACGAATGGGTCTGCCACGCACCCGGTTACGGCGAACGACGGGTTCTGCGAGGCCAGGAGTGACAGGTCGAACGATGCGTTGTAGACCGCGAGAGCGCGGCCCTCAGCCCATACGGCGCGCAGTTCGGAGATGACTTCGGCTACCACCTCGTTGTGCGGGTGACCGTGTCTCTGCACGTATTCGTCTGTGAATCCATGGATTTCGGTGGCCTCCGGCGGGATTGGGATGCCCGGATTGGCGATACGGTGCATGCGCTGCACGTTGGGGCCGTCGATCCGGAGGATGCACGCCGAGACAATTCGCGCGGTCAGCGGATCCGCTGAGGTCGTCTCGAGGTCGAACGCGGCCAGAGGAAGTTCGGTCCAGCTAGTCACGGTGCTTCTCCGCTTCGAGGATGGATTCGCCGACTGCCATGTAGACGGCTTTGTAGCCGGGGTTGTCGTTGGAGTAGTGGAGGGCTTGGAGTTCGGAGAGCTCGTTGTTTCCGAAGAAGCGGACGGCGTAGGCGTCTCCGCCCTCGCCGGGTCGCTCACCCGCAATCGGGTAAGCGACCCAGGCTCCGTCGTCCAGCGGCGTCTTGCGCTGGCTCACGGGCTACTCCCCCGTGTCCGGCGGGAACATGCCGCCATCACCGGGAGGCGGCACACCCTCGTAGTAGTCCGCGGGTGCATCCTGCACGTCGGCAGTTTCGGCGTCGATGACGTCCGGTTCGACGTGCTGGGGAGTGTCGATCGCCTCTTTGCCGAGATCGAATCGGACGGACCCGTCGTTCTCGACGGCCAGCGCCAGTTCGGTGGACATCGGCAGCATCTTGGACAGCTGACGCACCATGGTCTTCTTGGCCATGCCGTCAAACTCGTCGACCCACGGCCCGAACACTGCGCCGTCCTTGTTCTTCGCGGTCGCGTACTTGTTCCGGTACTTGACCATCTCGGCATACGAGATCGGATCCGTGATCGCGTACCCGCCTCCGCGTGTCCGCGCAACGGCGTAGTAGGCGCGCGAGTCTCCACGGTCGCCGTCGAGGAACGGCTTGTGGACCCACTTGTCGTCCGCTGCACCGTATTCGACCTCGAAGAAGTCGTTGGCATGGATGATGCGCGCCGCTACCGACAGGACACGATCTGACCGGTACGCGAGGTCGACAAGCCCGCGGTAGCCAGCCACGAACTGCGCCTTGTACATGCGGTCCTTACGGTCCCAGAAAGGCAGGACGTACGCCTGCCCGAGGACGCCGGGGCGCAGGCCGAGCTGGGCGCAGGTCATGAAAGCGCCGAGCACGCTGAGCTGCTCACACTGGGCGAGCTTCGGTGTGCGCTGGATTGCGGTGAAGGCGTCGCGGATGAGCTGTTTGGCTTCAGCGCCGCGCGGCATCGCCAGCTCGAATGCCTTCTCCATCTTCTGGATCGACGACTTCAGATCGTCGTCCTTCTTCGCGGGCGCGGTCTGGTTCGCTTCGATGCGGTCGACAAGGTTGCGGGCCATCAGGCCACCTCTTTCAGGTCAAGTGATTTCGCCTGGTACTGGGCGTAGATGTCGGGGTGGTCTTCGCGCAGTTCGCCCGTGTCGAGGCTGGCGAGGGTGAGGTACTCGGCGTAAAGGTCCGGCTCGGCGTCGCGGAAGTCCTTGGAACGGAAACGGCCATTCTTCAACGCGACCCACACGTCGTCGCCGACGAGCAGCCGGTCGTGGCCATCCATGAGTGCGCGGATCTGGTTGCCGGCCGCGGCTTTCCGTTTGGCGGCGTCGTTCTCGTCCGCCAGTGCCTGCCGATAGCCAGCATGGAGGGTGCTGATCTGCTGGCGGGTGACCTGCAAGTCTCCGCCAACGTACGGGTGGAGCATCTTGATCGATTCGCGGTCGGCAGTGGTGCCGGTGATCGCAGGCTCCACGTCGGCGATGACGTGGTCACGCCAGAAGCGGTCGCAGGTGTCGGCGACGATGTCGATGAGTCGCTCGTTGCGTTCGATGACGGCGGTCTCAAGGTGATTGCCGCCGATGAGGCCCGCAGCAACCGCGCGGGTGGCCCCGGTGACGTACATGCCATGGTGCAGTTGCAGCTCGGCATGGTCGGGGATCTGGCCATTCCACTTGCCCGCCATGAACCAGGCGGTGTTCTTGGTTTCGAGCAACGCCCCATCGAGGTCGCTGTTGCGAGACCGGAGGATGCCGTCCGGGGAGTAGAGCATGTGGGGACGTTCAAGGGACTGGAGCGTGCCCGGGAGTTCGAAGGTCACGCCGAGGCGCTGGCAGGCGACCTGCCGGATGATGGGTTCGAGCATCCGCCCCCAGAACATGGATTCGGTGTCGACACCGGAATCCGCTGGTGCGCGGCGGGTTTTGCGCAGCCAGATCGTGTAGGGCGAGTCCCAGTCGACGAGGCCGAGGAGCCCGGAGACTTCCGAGGATCCGACGCCGGCCAGGCGTGCTTCGAGCCATTCGGGGCTGCCGTGTTCGGTGCGCGGGAGTTCGCGGTAGAGAGCGGGGTTGGTCACCAGGTGCTCCACAGGGTGAGGCTCCAGTCGAGGAGCCAGGCGGTTGCGCCGAGGAATGCACCGAGCGCGATGAGCAGGAAGTACGCGATCACGGCGTGGACGAGCCCGTGTATGGCGTTGCCATCAGGGCTTTCAGGGATAGGCTGTCGATCGGACATGCCATGGCCTTCTTTCGCTTTGGGTTGCTGTGGCGGTTCGGCCTGTCCCCATGCCAGTGGGGGCGGGCACCTAACTTCAGAGAGAGAGTCACCAGAGAGAGTCTGTCGTGCAATGCAGTGAATCCGATTGCTTGCACTGCACACAGTACAGTGGGAGAGACCTCGGCGCAACACCGCCTGTCTGGTGAGCTAAGTGAACGCCGCCCCAACGCGCCTACCCCGCCCGAACAGCGGAAATGTTCCGGAATCCTGGGAAAGTAGGGGGAAGTGTGCAGCGAACCGTTCAAACTCCAACGAACACCCGATAGCATCGAGACGCCAGAGAGAGAGGCCCCCTACGGGGCTGGCCGCACACGAAAGGGTGTCCGGTGTCGACCCAGACAGCACAGAGCGAGACGGAGTGGTCCAGATACCTCACGTCTCTAATGACCGCGCAGCAGGTCAAGAACAGCGAGGTCGCCGATGCCATCGGCGTATCACGCAGCACGGTAGGCAATTGGCAGCAGAAGGGCGTCGTTCCAGATTGGAAACAAGTTAGGTCTGTCGCGCAGTTCTTCAACCGCCCACTCAGTGAGGCGCTCATCCGAGCCGGATTCGCGACCCAGGAGGAACTCAACTTCGTGGCGCCGCCACTCATACCAGAGTCGATGTCCAACGAGCAGCTGCTCCTGCTGCTCAAGGACCGGCTCGATGAGCTCACATCGTTGCGAAAGGTGATGGCCGGCAACGAAGCCGCGCCAGATCCCGGAGGAAAGAAGCGACCAGCAGCGGATCGCGCACCGACGAGGAGAAGGGGACGCCAAGAGGCATCTGGCCGCCCTTAGCGCGCTCAGAAACCTGACAGTGCCCCGCACCCAGGGGCAGGGCGGCGACCCTGGTTGTAGTCGCCACTCCCCTGCCTCACTGGTCTATACGGTTGCGTTGTAGATCCGTTGGAACTGCTGATCCTGCCAGCTGCGGAATGTGCGGGCCGCCTGGATCATTCGCACGACACGGTCATCCTCGAACGCTTCGATGCTGATGATGCATTCGTAGTAGCAGCCGTGGATACGGTGAGTTCCGCGTCTCCAGTACTTGGGCCGGTGCCCTGCGGGGCGCTTCATCCACGCGTTCCAGGCGGCGGTGCGCAAGTATCCGAGTTCGGCGTCCACGAGGAGCTGGTAGGGGCGGACGTCGATTCGGTTTTGCTCTGCCCACACGACGATTCGGCCGATTTCTTTCCAGTACCCTTCGCGGTCTTCCGAAACGCAGGTAGATCCTGTTGGATCGTGGATTTCGATCCCCAAGCGCTTCAAGTCTTCGGCCGAACGCTCAATATCGTCGGCCGATTCGCTGTCAATGTAGCTGTAGTGGACTTTCTGATACTCGAGCATCCTGTGAGTTCCTATGCGCGCATGGGTGTACCGCTCCACCGCTACGGAGCGGTCACCTCGGTCTCCCGGGCCGCCGAGGATCGCTGATATTCGATCCTGTCGACCCCATACATGGCCAGCTAACCCCAAATACCCAACTGGCCCGCCTCACGACAGAGGTACCGCAAACAGGTTCCAGGTGTCCCATCTGCGTCTCGTCGCTGTGGCATACATGGGACTCTAGTATGCGTCCTGCATTTTGTCCCACACGGCCCCGTCAACAGTTCTTGGACCGTCGGGCGACAAACCGGCGATTCAGAATCTGGCCGATTTTGCACACTTTCAGCAATCTCAAACGGACCATTTTCCAAAACAAGAATCCCCACCTTGGATGACTCTTCAACACAGTTACCAACCGGTAACCAGAGTGGGCGAAGGCTTGGCGTCCAGGAAACACCCGGGTACATCGAAGGCCGGTTACCAGTCAGAACCTGCTCAGATCTACGATTATCCGAGAATTTAGGTCACACTAAATTGCGCCATTTCGTGCCACATCCACCCCAGCTATGGACTTTTTCGTTCAAATGTGAACTACCAACGCGCCTGGATTGACGCAACCCTTTAGCAAACCGGTTGATGATCGACCCAAACGCTTCTCCCGCGTGTCATTGTGCCTAACCGGCAGGCGATTGTGCACAACCGGTTCTTGTTTAGGCACTCGCACACGACACGCACACGATTAATCGCCTCTCAAATCTCCTACCAATGGTCTCGATGGCCCCGAGGCGAGTTCGAGGCGAGGGGGTGGCTGCAGACATGGAGCAACGCCACTGGGCTCCCATCGAGTGCAGTCCATTGCACTTGGCCCTATGCACTGTATGCTTGCCTGGCCGGGACATCCCGGGACAAGTCAACGATCAGACGAACGAGGTCACCATGCCTAACAACGCGGTCTGGCTCACGCGGGCCGAGGTTTCAGCGCGAACCAACTACGCCGAGAAGACACTTCGCAACTGGGCCAGCAAGGGCCAAGGGCCGCGGTTCAGCAAGTTCGGTGGCCGGGTCCGCTACCGGCTCGCCGACGTTGTCGCCTGGGAGAACCAGCAGGACAGCGTCTTCGCGCGGCAGGCGGCCTGACCCATGGCCATGGCACCAGGCGAACTGCCGCCGAAAGAGAAGCTGATCCCGACCAAACGCCCCGATGGCACCTGGGAACTGGATCGCATCCGCTGTCGAGCACTTAACGGTGAAGGTTTCCGCCAATCCGCACAAGGCCCCACGAAGAAGGCGTGCACAGAGGAGTGGATGCGGCGGTGGGAAATCAACGTTCGCAAGAACTCCAAGCGCAAACGGATCAGTAAGCGCACGCAGTTCGTGCCTACTGACCCGATGAGCAAAGTCTTCGCCGAGATGGACAGGCAGTGGAAGCAGCGTGTCGAGGACGGGACCCTGTCCCGAGACACGCACAGCAACTACCACCGCACGATCTACCCCTGCGCACCCGGACCGAAGAACCACAATCCAGACGCGTTCAAGCTGGAAACCGAGATGGGTGACCTGTCGATCGCCGAGGCTGCGGACGCTGCTGACATCACTGACTATCTCGACGAGGTCGCCGAGACTGCCCCGTCCCGAGCGGAGATGCAGCACCTGGTGTTGGGCATGGCATTCAAAATGGCGGTACTCGGGCGAGGATTGCCGACTTCCGACAACCCGATGCCACACGTGATCTGCCCACCGCGCAAACCGACGATCCCTCGCCCGTTGGCGCGACCGCTGCAGATCTCCATGTACGCCTACATCGCCGAAGTCCGACCAGGCGAGGATGCATACTTGCGGCTCTACTACCTGTTCCTGTTGGGCACGGGAGTTCGCCCTGGGGAAGGCTTGGCGGTTCGCTGGATGGACATTGCGTCGGAAACGCTCGAGGACGGCTCCGTCCGGACGGTCGCGTACATCGGGGCCACCGTTCGCCGGCGCACCAAGGTCGGAACGTTTCGGCACCCGAACCGCAAGTCTGGCAACCCGTATTGGATCGTCCTGCCGCAGTGGCTGGCCGCGGAACTGGCTGCGGAGAAGGCTCGGGTCCGGCCGGCGTCGGATGAGGATCCGGTGTTTCGTGGTCCGCGGTCGCAGTCGTGGGTGAGTGTCCCGTCTGCCGAGGACTCGATTCTTCGGCTGCGGCCCCTGAGTCCGGTGCCGGACTTCCGGTTGTCGGATCTGCGGGACACTGTTGCCAGTCACGTTGCGTCAGTGACGAAAGATGATGATCGTTCCAGTGCGCAGTTGGGGCACACGGATGGCAAACTGTCGATCGCGCAGAAGTACTACATCAGTGCCGAGGCGAAGCGGGTAGCCGTCGTCGACAACGCCGACGAGCTCGAGTTGCTGAATCCGCTGGAAGTGGGAGCAAATTGGGAATCCGACGGCGATATGTCCGTTTGATTCAACCGGTTTCATACCTTGACCTGCGGAAATGCTTCTGCCCTAGTGGATATCCAGGAACATCCGCATGGCCGACAGTGTATGCGGTCGATACCGAACACCCCGAATCAGGCCAGGAACCGCTGTGGCCAGGGGCATACGGTGACGGCCGGAACCAAAAGATGATCTTGCCGAGCTCGAACACCCCGATGAGGCGCCTGGTCAACGCCGCACGAGCCAGAGCGCAGTCGCAAGTACGACCAGCACGGACCAGACAACCCAGTAGACCGGCGTTGCGTGCACCGCGACCAGCACCGCGGCGGCCACGGCAAGTACGACGACTGTGGTTGTTCGCATGAGGAATTGTCTCAGCCCTCTTCGAGACTCCGTCATCGAAAAGGCCCGCCTTCTCAGGGCGGTGCTCTGACCATTGAGCTTCGAAACATGGTGACATCGAATCGAACCCACATCGTCCCGAGTGACAGATGGCAACGGTGTTCTCGACGCGCGCCGACTCAACGATCCGAAAGCGACGAGCCTGCAACGTCGGGCGGCGGCCCGGACAGCGCGCGGCCGGTGAGCAGGGCCGCGCAGGTGCCGGTTGCGGCGCAGCCCAGCACGATCGACCACGCTACCGGCCCCAGTGGTACGCACCCGAAGAACCGGTTCACTCCGGGCATCATGATGATCGTGGCCAGGACAACGGAGCTGCCTGCCACGGTCACCCAGACCAGGCGGCTGTGCCGGCCGATCACCAGGGTCTGCCCGAGCTGTGTACCGATCAGGGCGGCCAGTGCCATGGTTTCCGCGCGGCGGCGCCGGCCGGTGGCGCGGCCGAGCAGCCATGCTGCGCCGGCGCCGATGGTGGTGCAGGCGCCGCGCACGGCGACGGCCTGCAGGAAGTCGCTGCCGATACCGGGCGGTGGCCCGAGTGTCCGGTCGGTCGTTTCGGTGTCGTCGGCGGGCCGGGTGTCCGAGAGTGTGAGCGCCATTGCCGGACCGAGGTCGGTGAGCAGGTTCACCACCAGGAATTGCCGGGTGCCGATCGGGGCTCGGCCGGACAGCAGCGTGCCCAGGACGGTGAACGCCACCTCACCAGCGTTGCCGCCGACCAGCACGCCGATCGCGTCGCGTACTCGCTGCCACATGCCACGGCCCTCGGCCAGTGCCTCCTGCAGCACGGTGAGGTCGAGGACCTTGCCGGTGTCGGTGAGGATCAGGTCCGCGGCCTCCCGTGCGGCGACCGACCCTCGAGCGGCCAGCCCGATACCGACATCGGCGGTGCGGATGGCGGCCGCATCGTTGCTGCCGTCGCCTGCCATCGCCACCGTGTGCCCGCGGCGTTGGAGCGCGGACACGATGCGCACCTTGTGTTCAGGCGAAACCCGCGCGAAAACCGTTGCCTGCTTGATGAGTTCGGCTTGGCCGTCCTCGTCGAGCAGGTCCAGATCGGCGCCGGTGGCCACCGTGTCGGCGGGGATGGCGAGCTGTTCGGCGACCGCGCGCGCGGTGATCGGGTGATCACCGGTGATCATCCGCACGCTGATGTCGTTGCGGGCCAATTCGGCAAGCAGTTCCAGTACCTGCGGGCGCGGGCTGTCGGCAATACCGAGGAAGCCGAGAAGGGTGAGCTGCTCGATCTCTTCGGTCAGATCGCGGGGAGCGGAGGCGAAATCGCGCCGCGCCACCACCAGCACCCGCAGCCCCTGCGCGGCCAGCCGGCGCACCGCCGCCTCCGCGGCGGCGCGGCACGCGGGTGTGAACGGCCGGGCCTCCCGGCGGCCTTCGTCATCGGTGCGCAGGACCTGATCACAATGTGGCAGCAGCACTTCCGGGGCGCCTTTGACGGCGAGCCGGATGTGCTGACCGGTGTTGCCCACCGCCGCGGAGTAGCCGCGGAAGCTCTCGAACGGCAGCTCCTCGATGGGAGACCAGGCATGCGGCTGTCTGTGGCCCAGATATGTGTGTGCCGCCTCGACGACAGCTCGGTCGGTGGCGTGCACCAGTGGGGCATCGTCAGGGTTGGGGCAGGCGTAGGCGGCGGCGCGGAGCAGCCCCCGCGACTGTGGCGTGCTCGCGAGATGGTCCCTGTCCCACGTCAGGTCGAGATCGGCAACCGCGACCAGCCGCAATTGCCCCTCGGTGAGGGTGCCGGTCTTGTCGAAGCACATGGTGTCGACGCGGCCCAGTGCCTCGATGGTGCGGCTGGAGCGGACCAGCACGCCGCGGCGGGACAGGCGGCGGGTAGCGGCCAGTTGGGCGACCGTAGCCACCAGCGGCAGTCCCTCGGGGACGGCGGCGACGGCCACGGCCAGCCCGTCGGCGAGGGCCGGGCGCAGCGGCAGCCCACGCAGGAAACTGGTGACAGTAACGGCGGTTCCGCCGCCGAGGGTGAACGGCAGCACGCGTTCGGTCAAGCTGCGCAGCTGTTCCTGCACACCGCCGCTGGGGGGCGGCCCGGCGGCGGCGAGGGCACGACCGGCCTCGGTTGCGGTTCCGACCGCCACCACGACCGCGGTCGCCTCGCCGCTGACCACGACGCTGCCCTCGAACACCATGCCGGTGCGTTCTGCCAGCAGGGCGCCGGGTGTGGCGGGGGTCTGCTTTTCCACGGTCACGGTCTCACCGGTCAGGCCGGACTCGTCCACTTCCAGCCCATCGGTCTCCAGCAGCCGCGCATCCGCGGGGACTACCTCGCCGGTGGCCAGAGCGATCACATCACCAGCCAGCAGACCGTCTGCGGGAGTCTCGATTTCGCCGTCCTCGGTGAGCCGCCGAGCAGTCAAGCGCTCGCCGAGCAGGAGTTTGTCCAGCGACAGCCGGGCGCGGCGGCGCTGCAGGGCCGACACCGTGGCATTGAGCCCCAGCACCGTGCCGACGAGCACGGCGTCGGTAGGCGAGCCGAGCAGCGCGGAGGCGACCGCGCCGACACCCAGCAGTGGAGTCATCGGATCGGCCAGCTCGCGGCGCACATCTGCGACCAGACCGGCGAGACTCGTCGCGGGCATGGCCAATCGCTGCGAGATACGCCTGGCGACGGTGGTGACGTGCGAGCGCGGCGGCGGCGCCGACCGGAGCGGGGCGGGTAGTCGGGCCAGCACCTCGTCCGGTTCCAGGGCATGCCACGGCACCAGCCGCACCTCGGCCGGCCCGGTCGCGCGGGCGGCCCGGCGCCCGCCGTTCAGACCCGTTGCCAACCCCATCAGGGTGGCCGCCGTGACCGGGCTGGTGGCTCGCGCCGCGCGTGACCCAGCCGGACCGGACGCGAGCAGCAGACCGCTGAGCGTGGCTGCCGACAGCGTCAGGACCCGGCCGCGCTCACTGACATTGCGTGCCTGGCCGGTAGCGGCGATGATCTGCCGTGCCGAACTCAGATCCGGGCACACCACATCCGCCTGCCAGGGGATCCGTGCCGGAGCGCCGGGAGTTCGGGAGGCGATACCGATGCCCAGATCGGCGGCACCCAGGGCGCGATGTGCCTCGCCACTGACCACCGCCACCACGTGCCCCTGCTGCTGCAGTCGCCGTACCAGCCCGGACACCGACCCGCCGGCGAGCACGAATTCATCGGCGCTGCGACGCAATTCGCCGGTGCTCTCGTCTCCGATGAGTACCACCCGCAGGCCCGCCTGCCGGGCGGTGGACAGCAATCCGGCAGCACCCGGATGTGGCTCGCTCCCGATCAGCACCCGCCCGACCACATGTCCGTGCTCGTGCAGCAGGTGCCAGCGCGGGCCCCCTGGATCGCTTTCCGGGCCGGGAGGATCGGTGTCGATGCCGGGTCGCAGGTCGGCGTCGATGCCCAGATGCAGATTCTCACGCCGATGCTCGGGTGGTGGTGGGATGGGCAGTTCCTCACCATCGCACCAGAGCAGCCGCTGGGCGGCGCTCCACACGTGTTCGACCGGCCAGCTGTCGTGGCGGGATTCGGCGTCGAGGACCACCGCCCGTTGACCGCGCACGGCATCCCGGTCGACGACCACTGCGGAAACCCGGTCCATGCGGCGCCACATGAACGGATCGAGGGTCAGCACGCCGCGCGCCGCCATGAGGGTCGACAGCGCACCGGCGAAGGTCTCGCGACCGGCCCGCGCCGCCTTCGGCACGCCCGCCGCCACGGCGTCGGCGGCGTCGGCGACCGCGCGGCCGCCGACCAGCGTTGCCGCCGAGGCCAGTGCCGCGGCGGCGCTGACCTGTTCGGTGCACCGCTCGATCGGTCCATGCGGCAGCGGTACCGGCCGCGGCTCGGGCGGATCGTAGACGTCGACACCCGGCAGGTCCGGGTCGGCGATCAGCTCTTCCCAGCGCCGCCACTGCGCGAAACGAGCGGCGGCCTCGACCAGCCGCACCGCCCGCTGCATCGCGTCGGCGCACAGGCCGGTCACTTCCGAATCCAATGCCTGACCCACGGCATTTCCGATCGTGATCACGGTATCGGCGCGGTGGCGGCCGAGCTGGGCTTCCAGTGCGCCGCGCAACCTCGGCTGTCCGTCCACGAGAGCCACCGCCCCCCGGACCACATGGGCCGGCGGCGGTGTCGGAAGCAACCGCCCGGTGACGACCGCACCGATCCCGATGAGATCGCCGGCCAGCTGCAGCGCGGATGTCAATACCGGCTCCCGATCGGAGGGGTGCTCGAGTCGACGGCTCCACGGCTCCGCACTGGTTCCGGCGAGATCTTCGACGCGTTCCAGGATCGCTTCCAGCTGTGCCGGAGACAGGCGTTGCGGGTCCGCGGCCACGACGACCCGCCCGGTGGCGGCATTGACCTGGAACCAACACACCTCCGGTTCCTGCTCGAGGTGCTTGCGCGCCAACTCGGCTACCCGAGCGCTCTGTGCCGACTGCAAGCCGCGAACCTCGGCGTGAATACGGTTGGCATGCACCGTGAACCGCCGCTGCGTACGCATGCGCCGCGGGTCCACGAGCGCACTGAGTTCCCGGCCGATGCCCTCGGTGAATTCGACGACTGTTCGAGCGACTGCTGGGTCCGCCAGCCGCGACGCCACCGCGACCGGCCGCCGGAGCAATCCCACCGTGGCTCCGGTGGCCGCGAGGGGCAGCCGGATCGGCGCCGTGGCCAGACCGCGCAGGGACGCCACTACTGTGCGGCGGTTCGCGACCGTCGCGAACCCGCGGTGGACTGCTTCGGCCGAGTGCTCTTGCGCTCCCGAGGCTGCGGTCGTTCGGACTTGTCTTGATTCCCGGATTGGGTTCTGGCGCGCCGCAACAGATAGACCGCACCCGCGACGCCGCCCGCAGCGGCGGCCACGGGCCACTCGACCAGGCCCGTCAAACCGGCCGCAACGACGCCGAGCACAGTGGCGGCAGATAAGTCCATCCCACTGCGAGCGCCGGATACGGCGCCTTCGACTGTGCCGCGCGCCGCACCTGTCACCGCGCCGACCACGGCTCCACCGGCCGCCTCAACCGCATGCACGGTCGCCGATGCCGTAGCCTCGAGCGTCCTCACAGTGTCCGATGCAACGCTGCTCATCACACCCCAGTCGTCGTAGGTAGCGCAAAGAACTTCCTGCGGAAACTAGTGCGTTGCCAGAATACTCCGCGATGCTCTAATCGGCCCTACGTTATCGAAACGAAAAGCGGCGCGATCAACTCGTCCACGTGAGACGAGGGCAGAAAATGCCATTTCCAAGCGGTGCCAACCCGATCCGACCGTTGTAGCGATGATATTTCCGCTACCTGAGCGGCCGAAATTGCAGACTAGTTGCTATTGCATATTGGATCTATACCTCTTCGAGAGCTTCGCCGATCTGATGAGCGATGCGATTGTGCTGATCGTGGAGCAGCCAATGACCCGTTGCGAGGACCAGCGCGACAGGCCATTCGATGATCTCCGCTGCGGCCAGCGCGCCCAGTACGCCGTAGTACGCCAACTGCTCGGGCCGGGGGATGCGAACCCGGCCGAGCACCGGCAGGTCCACTGCGAAACCCTGCGCAGCCAGCACACGGTCGACGGCGTTCTGGTGGCCGGTTGGTGGTTTTTCGGCCATTTGTTGCCTCCCGGTCATAGTGCGTTCGAGTGTTCGACGCCTGGGATCCGCAGTGTGTCGAGTGTGTTGAGTACTGGTGTGGGCGGCGGGTCGGATCCATTGACGGGGGCACTGACGCAGATGCTCGCTGTGCCGTTGCGTGAGCTGTATGCGGTCCTGCTGCGCCTGGATCTCATCGAGATCGTCGACTGATCATCCGGCCGGCAACCGCCGGTGGCGAACGGCCGAGGAGCGACGGGGGTCGCGGCAGCGACGGTGAACAGCGTCCGCCAGCAGCCGGATCAGGATCCTGGCCCAGTCCCATCGCAGCGATCAACGTGTTCTGCGCGTTTCGCGCCAACGAAGCTAACCAGAGTTTAGCCCCGGGCAAATCATCTCGCCGACTGAACCATCACGGTTTCGGGGCCGCTTTGAGCTGTCCGTAGTGAGAGTCAGGGTGCGGGGCCGGCGCGGTACGAGGTCGTTGGTGACGTAGGTCGGAGTCGAACCGACGTGGGTCCTGAGTGAAAGTCAGGCTGCCCGTGCCGACAGAGCAACTACGCCATCGTCCGGCTGGATGGAGCCGAACCCCCCGGGACACGTTGCCCGCCTTCGGTTTTCAAGACCGGCTGACCTCCACAGGCCGGAACCTTCCGAATCCGCCGCCCCATCGAGCGTGCGGTACAACAACATTCGCAGCCAGCTGGGGAAGGCCGCAACCGAATTTCCGGCTCTGCCAGGGCCATGACGTCGATGAATTCCTCGTCACGTCGACAGCTTATTCACAGCTATCGATCTGGGAGAACAGCAGCCCACCCGAGATTCCCACCGCCACCACGGGACGAGCGAGCCCACCTGTAGTATCCGTTAACCAGTGCTGAACCAATAGCACATGACCAGCTATCGAAGGTGGTTCACTACAGGAGAGGCATTCATGACGATGAAAACTCGATCTGTCCTGCTCGCCGCCGCGGCCGGGAGCGCCCTGTTCCTCAGCACCGGCATCGCTTCCGCCGACCCCACCGATCCGTCGGGTTTCCTCATCGGAGACACTGCTTTCTTCAATATCGGTGGCTTCAACTGTTCGATCGCCGCCAATGGCATTGTCGGCTGCGATATCAACCCGGCGGGCGTGCTGATGTACGTGTCACTGGCCGGGCCCAATGGCCAGGCCTATCCGGTGCCGTACGCCCCGGCCGCGATCATCGACAACGCCGCCTGGCCCGCCCATCCGGAGTGGAGCGGCGGCGGCCACACCCAGCCCGGCGGCAACCAGGCGCTGCCGTCCAGCGGCAACCAGGCACTGCCGTCCGGCGGCAATCAGGCGCTGCCATCCAGCGGTGACGTGTGGGCTCCGGCCAGCATCAGCTACGCGGGCGCGACGTGCACGCAGGGCTACCGCGGTGGGGTGCAGTGCAGCTCGATGGGCCACCAGTTCTCGTTCAACTCCAACCAGGTCTACGGCAGCTGAGCCGTGCGCGCGTGAAAAGCCCTGCCGGGCATGCGTTTCGCGGCGCGGCAGGGCTTCACAGTGTCCGGCGCACGTATTCGTCGAGCGAATCACGCACGAACGCAGCGTGTTCGGGTCCGCCGTAGGCCGCGGCGAATCGCTCGTCCTCGACGTACATCCGCCCGAGACCGCCGATCATGGCGATGGAGCGCTCCCGATCACCGTCCGCCAGTGGCGTTCCGGGGATGGCCCGCAACCACGCCACGTGCCGGGCGGCCAGCGCCTGCGCGCGCTCGGAGTCCGGGGCGCACCCGTCCTTGCGGGCGGCGATCCAGCAGGCGATCAGATCGTCGGTGTCACGCTTCCACTCCCGCTGCTCCCGCAAGGACTTGCCGTGCCACCACTGGTTGCTCACGGCGAAAGCGCGTTCACCCCAGCGGGATACGACCTCGTCACGGTAGGGGTCGTTGAATCCCTCCAGCATCATCTGCAGTGATCCGTCGACTCCGGCGCGCGCGTCGAGGGTGTGGCGCAGGGTCCGGATACGCTCGTCGAGGCGGGCGCGTTCGTCTTCCAGCAACCGCAGATGGGTGTGCAGGGCCTTGTCCGCGTCGTGTTCGCGGTCGAGGACCTCGGCGATCACCGGCAGGCCCAGGCCGAGCTCGCGGAGCAGCAGGATGCGCTGCAGCCGGGCCACCGAATCGGCGTCGTAGCAGCGGTAGCCGTTGTGGCCGACCCGGGCGGGCGGGAGCAGCCCGATCTCGTCATAGTGACGCAGCGTGCGGCTGGTGACGCCGGCGCTGTCGGCCAGTTGCTGAATCGTCCACTCCACGAAGCCCTCCCGTCTCGTCGCTAATTCTTGCCGACCCAGTCGCCCTCGAAGGTCGCCGCCCATTCCTTGGCCCGGTCCAGCTCGGCCTCGCGGGGTGCGGTGAAGATGACCCGGTTGCCGTCCGGGTCGTCGAGGGTGACATCGGTGGTGTACCACGCGGTGTCGGCGGGGCCGTCCACGCCGAGGCCCGGGAGATCGCACTCCCGCAGGGTTGTCGCCAGTGCGGTGAGGTCCGCGCCGCCGGCGGCGAAGGTGACCGTCGTGCTGCCCGGCACCGGTTCGCCCGGGACCAGCAGCAGGTCCTGGTACTTCATCCGCCGCAGGTGCACCAGGACGGGTGTGCCGTCGGCGCCGGGAATGGTTGCCAGCGTGATGAATCCGGCGGCCTGGTAGCAGGCGGTCGCGGCGGCGAGGTCGCTCACCCGGAAGGTGGCGAACATGGGCATGGGGTAGATGGTCCGGTCGATGGCCGGTTCGGTGGGCTCGCTCATGGCCTCGACGCTATGAGTTGACGTAGCGGCAAGGTCAACTCGGCGCCGCCGGGGTCGAGGCGTGGGCGGAGTAAACCGTGCGCACGATCAGGTCCAGGCGGGTGTCGAACTGCCGGAACGTGGCCCCCGCCGACAACCCGGTCGCCCGCGGATCTCCTGGACGGTGGTGCGTTGATAACCGACCTCTCCGATGGCCGCTGGCGTGCAGCAAACACCCGGCCCGACCGTGGCAGGACGCGATCGACAGGGGCCGCACGGCGATGGTGCGCGGGCGAAGCGGCAAATGGGGCCACCCGGAGAGTCGCGGTGACATGGCCCACCCGATCGATAACAATGCAGCCCCATGACGGACACGGCCGGGAGCGGATTGATAAATCGGCAGGCAGACCGGGTTCAGCATGCATCGACGCCCCGGGAGGGATTTCGTCCCGATATCGAAGGGTTGCGAGCAGTCGCGGTCCTGGCCGTCGTGTTCTTCCATGCGGGTGCGCCCGGGCTCGGTGGTGGATTCGTCGGCGTGGATGTCTTTTTCGTGATATCGGGCTTCCTGATCACCGGCATACTCTGCCGGGAGGCGACGGCCACCGGCACCATCGAGCTGGCCCGGTTCTACGGTGCACGGGCTCGTCGGCTGCTGCCCGCGGCGAGCATCGTCCTGGTCACCACCGCGATCGGCGCGGCGGTGCTGCTGCCGCCGCTGCAGGCCCGCCAGGTCCTCGGTGACGGGATCGCGAGCGCGTTGTACGCCGGGAACTACCGGCTCGCCCTGCACGGTACCGACTACCTCGCCGCCGATGCGCCGCCGTCGCCGTTCCAGCAGTTCTGGTCGCTCGGTGTGGAGGAGCAGTTCTATCTGCTGTGGCCGGTGGTCATCATGGCGACGGCCTGGCTCGTGCGGCGGCGACGAACCGGATCGGCCACGCTGCGGCCGTATCTGATCGTGCTCGCGGCTGTCGCGGCCGCCTCGTTCACGATCTCGCTGGTGTGGACCCGTGTGCTGCCGCCCTGGGCCTTCTTCTCGCTGCCCGCTCGGGCCTGGGAGCTGGCGGTCGGCGGCATGGTGGCGCTCTCGGCCGTCGCATGGTCCCGGCTGCCGAAATCGGTGGCCGTGCTCGTCGGATGGATCGGCCTGGTCCTGATCGTCATGGCCTGCACCCAGCTGAACGGCAGGACACCGTATCCCGGCGTCGCGGCGCTGGTACCTGTCCTGGGCGCGGCCCTGGTGATCGTGTCCGGCTGTGCCGCACCACGATTCGGGGCCGGCCGGGTACTGGCTCCGGCCCGGGTGCGGGCGATCGGCGGCCTGTCCTACACCTTGTATCTGTGGCACTGGCCGGTGTTGCTACTGGCGCCCCTGGCGCTCGGCCACCCGCTCGGGCGAGTCGGCGCGCTCGGGGCGGTCATGATGAGCGGCGGACTCGCCCTGCTGACGCACTGGTCGGTCGAGAATCCGGTCCGCTTCGCCGCACAGTTGCGCAGCTCTGCCAGGCTCAGCCTCGCCTGTGGCGGCGCGTGCACTGCGGTCGCCATCTGTGTGGCGGTGGTACTGCTCGTGCTCGTCCCCGCCCCGGTCGGCCGCGGCATGTCGGCGCCGTCGCTCACGCTCGTCGCACCCCCTGCCCCGTCCGCGCCGGCCGCCGACCCCCGCGAGGAGGCGGTTCGGCAGCTGGTGACACAAACCCAGTCGGCGGTCGCCGCCTCGGCCGAAATCCGGGCTGTCCCATCGAATCTCACCCCCTCGCTCGGCAACGCGTCCGGCGACAAGGCAGACGTGTTCACCAACGGGTGTGTGCGCTCCTGGCGCGAGGTGGGCCAGCCCGAGTGCGCCTCGGGTGATCCGGACTCGGCCACCACGGTGGCCCTGGTCGGTGATTCGCACGCCGCGATGTGGAGTCCGGCGTTGGAGCCGATCGCGGCGGCGCGGGGCTGGCGGCTGGAAACCATGGCGAAGGTCACCTGTCCACTGCTGGACCTGCCCATTACGAGTCCTTATCTGGACCGGGAGTACACCGAATGCGAGCAATGGCGAGGCCAGGTGCTGGCCCGGCTACAGAGCGAACGCCCACGGCTGATCGTGGTGAGCATGTCCCGACGCTATGGCGGGGACTTCGGCTTCGTCTCCTATGACGCTGCCTGGATCGATGGCCTGACCCGCCTGGTTGCCCAGCTGCGCGCGATCGGCTCGGCCGTCCTCGTTCTCGGGCCGATCCCCGATCCGCACACCACCGTGCCGGCATGCCTGTCCGAGCACATCGACGATGCCTTGGCATGCACCCCCGAGCGACCGGTCGCGGTGAACGACGCGGGTGTCGTGGCCGAGCAGACTGCGGCCGTCGCCGGAGGCGGCCGGTACGCCGACCTCACCTCGCTGTTCTGCACTGCCGTCCGCTGTCCCCTCATCGTCGGCAACACCCTGGTGTACCGCGACGACAACCATGTCACAGTCAGCTACGCCCGGACACTCGGACCGGCCATCGGCGCACTCACCGACCAGGCGCTCGCCCAAGGCTGAGCTGCGCGGGCTCGTGCGTGAACCCGATCGGGCGGACGCTCGCGTCCGCACTCCGGATGCCGGTGCGATCGCCGTACGATCGGGGATATGCCAGCAACTCGTCTGTGGGTCTTGCTCGCGCTGACCGCCGTGACCGCGGCCGGATGCTCCTCCAACGGCGGCGTCAACGACATCCCGCCTGCCTTGCTCATGGGCCGCTCCTTCGTCTCGACCGCGGTGGCGGGCACCCCGATCCCGGGTGGCGGGCCGTTGACCCTGGCCTTCGCCGACGGGCGCATCTCGGCCACCTCCGGCTGCAATACCGCCACCGGACCCGTTGACCTGCAAGGCAATACAATCCAGGTGGGCGAGATGGCGACCACGCTCATGGCATGCCCGGGCGATATCGCGGGCGCGGACGGCTGGCAGGACGGCCTGCTGCGCTCCCAGCCGACCTGGACGCTGGCCGGCGACACGCTCACCCTGAAGGGCAACGGCTCCACCGTCACCATGCTCGACCGCAAGGCCGCCCACCCGGACAAACCGCTGATCGACACGCCCTGGATCGTGACCGCCCTGCTGCGCCCCGACGCCGAGGTCCACTCGGCCACCCTCGACGAGGTCCGCCCCGCCCTCACCATCACCCCGGACGGCGAGGTTTCGGGCAGCGCGGGCTGCAACAGCATGACCGGCACGGCCCAGATCGACGACGGCACTGTCACCTTCCAGATCGCGACCACCCGCATGACGTGCGACCCGCAGGTCATGGAGGTCGAGCAGCAGGTGCTGCGAGCACTGGACGGGAAAACCAAGGCCACCATCGATTCCAACGAACTCACCATCCGCAACTCCGGCAACGACACGGGATTGAAACTGCGCGCGGAGTGAGTGGTGCTCCGGTGCCAAGCCACCGAAAATCGTTGTCGTGCGCGGATATCCACGCACTAGCGTGCGGTCGTATGGACGAAAGATATCTGAATGTGGTGGATGTGGAGGCCACCTGCTGGGAGGGGCCCAATCCGCCGGGACAGCCGAACGAGATCATCGAGATCGGATTGTGCGTGCTCGATACGGTCACCCGGGAGCGGGTGCGCAAGCACAGCATTCTGGTGCGACCCGAGCGTTCGACGGTCAGCGAGTTCTGTACCCAGCTGACCACACTCACGGCGGACCAGGTGGCGGCGGGAATCGGGTTCGCGGAGGCCTGCGAGTTGCTGCGCACCGAATTTCGTGCCGATTCGCGGCCGTGGGCGAGCTGGGGTGACTACGACCGCAAGCAGTTCACCACGCAGTGCGCGGGGACGGGGGTGCGGTACCCGTTCGGCAGCAGGCACACCAATGCCAAGCTGGCCTACTCGGTCGCGCGGGACACCAAGCGGCGCTACGGGATGGCGGAGGCATTACGGCTGGCGGGGATCCCCCTCGAGGGGACCCACCATCGCGGCGGGGACGACGCCTGGAACATCGCCGCGTTGATCACCGACATGCTGGCGCGCGACGCCTGGCCGCGCTGAGCAGTTGCGACCGCGGCTTCGGAAATAGACAGTCATGACGGCGAAATCACTGGAATACTTCCGAACAGATCATCAACATGGTGGAAATACACCCGCGACGGGCCTGTACCCGGCACTCTGGACAGACTGGCCGACAGATCCGATGTTGCCGCTGATCGCGCGGTGTCACACCTACGCTGAGGTCCCGGCGAACTCGAACCATGGGAGGGCGTCATCAACGATCGGGAAGCTGAGCTGGATCAGTGGTTTCGCGCGGAGGTGGCGGCGACGACGCCGGGAGCGGCTCGCGCGCACCGGGAACCGATCGACGCCGCCACCGGATTGACCGGGGCGCGGTGCCTGGACCTGTTCGACGCCCAGGCCGCGTCCCGGCAGCTGGATCTGGCCGCGCGGCGGCTCACCCGGGAAGGGCACGGGTACTACAGCATCGGTTCGTCGGGACATGAGGGCAATGTCGCGGTGGCGGCGGCGCTGCGGGTCACCGATCCGGCGCTGCTGCACTATCGGTCCGGCGCGTTCTTCGTGCACCGCGTCCGGCAGGTGCCCGGCCTGGATCCGCTCCGCGATGTGATGCTGGGTGTCGTGGCGGCGGCCGCGGACCCGATTTCCGGTGGGCGGCACAAGGTTTTCGGTAGCAAGCCGGCCCACATCATTCCGCAGACCTCCACCATCGCCTCGCACCTGCCGCGCGCGGTCGGCCTGGCCTTCGCCCTCGACCGGGCCGCACAACTGCGCCTGCACACCGAATGGCCCGAGGATGCGGTGGTGGTGTCCAGCTTCGGCGACGCCTCGGCCAACCATTCGACCGCGGCGGGGGCCATCAATGCCGCGATCCACACCGCCCACCAGGGCGTGCCGATGCCGATCCTGTTCGTGTGCGAGGACAACGGCCTGGGCATCAGCGTGCCCACTCCGCGCACCTGGATCGAGCAGGCCTACGGATCCCGGCCGGGACTCGCGTACTTCGATGCCGACGGCACGGACCTGCCCGCCGCGCTGGCGGCGGCGACCGCGGCCGCCGATCACGTACGCGCACACCGGAAACCGGCCTTCCTGCGGCTGCGCACCGTGAGGCTGCTCGGCCACGCGGGCTCCGATGTGGAATCGGCCTACCGCCGCCCCGCCGACATCACCGCCGACCTGCGCCGCGACCCGGTGACCGCCACCGCCCGCCTGCTCGTCACGACCGGCGTCACTACCCCCGCCGAGATCGTCAGACGCTACGACGAGATCAGCGACCAGGTCGCCAAGGCCGCCGAAGCAGCCTGGCACGAACCGAAATTGCACTCGGCCGCCGAGATCACCGCCCCGCTCGCCCCCGCCCGCCCGGCCCTGGTCCGCGCCGATGCCCTGCGCACCGCCGATGTCACACCCCCGGCCGCGGCTGTCGTGGACTCGGTCACCGCGACCGCCGGTCCGGCCCCCGAGGACGCCGCAGGTGCGATATCGGACCTGGCCTCCGCCACGCGAGCCTCCGGCGCAGCATCAGCGAACCATGCTGCAGCACAAGGGATCTCGCCCACAGCGCCTCCTTCACCGGTTTCCGGCGAGCCCCTCACCCTGGCACAGGCGGTGAATCACACGCTGGCGGAGTTGCTGGCTCGCGATCCGGATGTGCTGGTGTTCGGGGAGGATGTGGGGCGTAAGGGTGGAGTGTACGGGGTGACGAAGGGGTTGCAGCAGAATTTCGGAGTACGAAGGGTTTTCGACACACTGCTCGATGAGCAGAGTGTGCTGGGGACCGCGCTGGGGGCGGGGCTGGCGGGGTTCGTGCCGATTCCGGAGATTCAGTACCTGGCGTACGTGCACAATGCCGAGGATCAGTTGCGGGGGGAGGCGGCGACGCTGTCGTTCTTCTCGGGCGGGCGGTACCGCAATCCGGTGGTGGTGCGGATCGCGGGGCTGGCCTATCAGAAAGGGTTCGGCGGACATTTCCACAATGACAATTCCCTTGCGGCGCTACGGGATATCCCCGGCCTGGTGATCGCCGCGCCGGCCCGGGCCGATGACGCGGCGGCGATGCTGCGCACGTGTGTGTCGGCGGCGCGGGTGGACGGGCGGGTGTGCGTGTTCCTCGAGCCGATCGCGCTCTATCACACCCGGGACCTGTATCGCGCCGGGGACAGCGGCTGGCTGGCGCCGATTTCCGGTGTGCGCCATGCCGAGATCGGGCGCGCCCGCGTGTACGGCACCGGCGCGGATCTCACCATCGTGAGCTTCGGCAATGGCGTGCCGATGAGCCTGCGGGTGGCGGAGCGGCTGGCCGCGCAGGGGATTCACACGCGGGTGCTGGATCTGCGCTGGCTGGCGCCGCTGCCGGTGGCGGATCTGCTCGAGCATACGCGCACCACGGGCCGGGTGCTCGTCGCCGACGAGACCCGCCGCAGCGGAGGCGTTTCCGAGGCGGTGTACGCGGTGTTGGTGGATGCCGGGTTCGAGGGCCGCGTGGCCCGTGTCACCAGCGCCGACAGTTTCGTGCCGCTGGGTCCGGCCGCCGCGGCGGTGCTGCTGGACGAGGCGGCGATCGAGGCCGCCGCCCACGCGTTGCTGACCGCTCCGCGGTGACAACGGGTGGGGCCGGGGTTGCTCGCGGAAAACACCCGGCCCCACCCGTGGTCGACGCCGGTCCGGTCGGCGTCCCGGTGCCGTCGAGGGAACGACAAACCTTCGCCCGGCCTATCTACGTATCAACTACGTAGATACGTAGATACCGGAGAATCGCCGCCGAGCGCAAGCACGCCCGGTCGATTCATGCGGTTCTCCTACCCCGGCACGGTGAGTCGGCGGCGCGTCCGCGCAGGCCGGCCCGCACGCCCGCCATCACACAGAGAGCGACACAGCGGGCGAGGGTCACAGTGGCTGGATGTCGTGCCATGCGCCATGCCGCTTCGGTTCGGGTCGACATCGGTTCTCCTGTCGCCGGTTTGGAAGTTATACCCCCAGCAGGTATTTGGATACCGTACCCCGCGGGGGTATCTGACATGGTGCTCCTGCCGGGCGCCTGCGGCCGCCCGTCACTCCGCGGGAGTAAGCCTGCCCTCAGTTTTGCCCTCTACACTCGTGCCCATTCCACGGGAGGAGATCGGATGCGAGCAGCGCGATCGCGGGTGCCGGCATGAGCGTCGCCGTCTGTCTGCTGCTGTACGGATTCGCCGTGGCCGTGCTCGCGCCCCGGCTGCTGCGCCGGCTCAGCACCGAGGGGGCAGCGCCACGGATCGCGGTGGCGGCGTGGCTGGCGGCCATGGCCTCGACCGTGCTGGCCTGGACGGTGACGTTGGCGATCATCATCATCGACCTTGTCACGCACCGGATTTCGCTCTTCCCCGCCCGATTCATGGACAGCTGCCTGCTGCACCTGCACGACGCGGCGGTCGGCGACTACGGCGGGCACATGCAGACGGGGCTTTTCGCGTTGTCGGGATTCGCCACGCTCGCCGTGCTGGTGCTGGCGGTGCGGCTCGGCACCACCCTGTTGCGCTCGCGCCGCACCACTCTCGAGCACGCGCGCATGGCCCGGCTCGCCGGACGCCACCACCCCGGCCTGGACGCGGTCGTGCTGGAGGTCGATCATCCGGCCGCGTATTGCGTTGCGGGCAAACCCCATACGATCGTGGTCAGCCGCGGCGTGCTGGCCGCGCTCGAGGACCATCACCTCGATGCGGTGCTCTCCCACGAGCGCGCCCACCTGGACGGCCGCCACCACCTGCTGCTCACCCTCACCCGCGGCCTGGCCACCGTGCTGCCGCGGGTCGAGCTGTTCGCCCTGGGCGCCTCCGAGGTGGCGCGCCTGCTGGAGATGCTCGCCGACGATGTCGCCGCTCGAATCCACGGGCGCGACACCGTCTTACAGGCACTGCTGACCCTCTCCACCCTCCCCACCCCGCCCGCGACCACCGAGGCCGCACTGCTGCCCCGGGTCCGCCGCCTCTCCGCGCAGGAGAACCCGCCCCGCCTGCACACGCGCATCGCGGTCACCGCGATCACGCTCACCGCCGTGTTCATCCCGGTGGCGGCCATCGTCACCGCCGGCATCGGCATCCAGGTCTGTGCCGTCTAGCCGGGACCCGGCGCGGATCGCCGCACCGGGTCCCGGGCTCAGCGCCGCACCGGTAGCGGCCGGGTCGGATAGTCGACCCGCCGACCCGCATGCGATGACGGATCGTCGATCGGCATGCGATGCCTGCCGATGGAGGCCGGATCCCGATCGGACCGATTCAGGACATGCAAGGCGAAGGCAGCCAGCGCCCCGATGACCGTGAGACCGAGCCACACCGCCCAGTCCGCCCCGACGGCATGCGCCGCACCCAGTAGCGCACCCGTCGCGAGATTGCCGACCAGGATACCGATCCCCACCACCGTGTTGTAGAAGCCGTAATGCGTGGCTACCAGGCGATTCCCCGACAGGGAGACCACGGTGTCCATCTCGAACGGGAACACCGACGCCGTGCCGACCGCCAGCACGGCCGCCGCCAGCAGCAGTGCGCCGATGGCCACCGGCGCTCCGAAGGGCCGCGGTCCGGGCAGGATCGCCAGCGGCACGAACGCCACCGCCAGCAGGGCCACACCGACCACCAGACCCCGGCCGGTCCCCCAGCGTTTGCGGAACCAGGCGGTAATGCGCAGCTGCCCCGCGACCGCGACCAGGCCGGAGATCACGAACAGCGCCGAGGTGACCGTCTGCGCCCGCGCACCGGCCAGGTACTCGGCCTGCAGGGGCAGCGCCAGATACACCTGGAACGACAGCACATACGAGCCGATCATGGCCAGTGCGAACGCGACGAAACGGCGATTTGCGACGACGGTGCGCCAATCGTCCAGCACCGAGGTCCGCACGGCCGGTTCGGCACCGCGGCGCGCGGGCAGAGCGAACAGCTGCGCGGCGGTGAGCAGCGCGAACACCACCGCCGCCGCGGCCGCCGTGACCCGGAAATCCAAGGCCAGCAGCGCCAATCCGACCAGCGGGCCCGCCAGCATCCCGGCCTGGTAGAAGACGTTGAACACCGCGAACGCCTCCACCCGCCGTTCCCCCGCCTCCGCGGCCAGATAGGCCCGCACCGCCGGATTGAACAGCGCACCCGCGAATCCCGTTGCCGCCGAGGCGATGAGCAGACCCGGCAGATCCGACGCGAACACCAGCAGCGCGAAACCGGCTGTCCGCAACAGACATCCGGCCACGATCAGCGGCTTGTACCCCAGCCGATCCGCCAGCGTGCCGCCCACCAGGAACATCCCCTGCTGCGAGAAGTTCCGTACACCCAGCACCAGCCCCACCGCCCACGCCGCCAAACCCAGCGGCCCGGACAGGTAGCCGGCCAGATACGGCATGAGCATGTAGAACCCGAGGTTGATGCCGAACTGATTGACCGTCAGCAGCTGCGCGGCCCGATCGAACCCGCGGAACTTCGCCACGATATTCACGACAGCGGCTCCGCGACGTCGCGTGCGCTCGCCGAACCGAGTACCGGATTCCCCACCGGCTCACCATCTCCGGGGACCACCGCCGTCGAACGACCGGCCACACCACCGCCCGGACCGCAACCGGGAATCGGGCCGACCGTGTTCACGATCAGCGCCGGAGCGCCGTCACGGGCCCCCGTCTCCAACACCCGGGGATCGACAACCGTGGAGCAGCGGGTCCACTTCTCCACCTGCCGGTCCCGGGGATGAGCGATCGTGTCCGGCGCGGTGGGTTGCGCAGCGCCGAGCAGTCCGTGTGCGGCGCAATAGGAATCGTTGTAGATGGTGTCGAAGTAGCGATGCGGACCGTCGGGGAAGACGGCGGCGATCCGGGTACCCGGCGCGTGGGTGCGGGCCGCCCACCCGGCCACCAGCGTGACCGCACCGACGCTCCAGCCACCGCTGGCGAGGTAGGCGGCGGCCAGGGTGCGGCAGGCCCAGACGGCTTCGGCCGGTGCGACCCAGTGGATTTCGGTGAAGGCGGCATAGTCGACATTGCGCGGGTGGATGCTGGAGCCGAGGCCGCGCATGAGTCGCGGGCCCGCCTGCTGCCAGCCGCCGACCGGATGCGGCTCGGACACCAGCTCCACGTGGGCGCCGTAGGCCGCGAGCAGCTGCGCGACCATGGGTTCGAGCCCCGGATCGGTCACCACGGTCACCGGATGCCGGTACACCAGCCCCGCCAGGGCCAGCCCCAACCCCAGTGTGCCGCTGGAGGATTCGATGATCCGGCCGCCGGGCGCCAGCACTCCCCGTTCCTGGGCGCGCCGCACCATGTGCAGCGCGGGCCGGTCCTTCATCCCGCCCGGATTGCGCCCCTCGAGCTTGGCCCAGAAGCCGAGCCCCGGGGGCGCGAACGGCTCCCCCACCCACAGCACCGGCGTATTGCCCACCAGCGCGCGGGGCTCCCGGGCCAGGCCGGGCAATCCGGGATGGCCGGTGATCGTGTCGAAGTCGTCGAGCAGACCTTTGTCCATGACTGTCGCTTTCGGTATCGGACCGCCGCGGCGGCGGCATGACGTGCACGGCAACGGACTCCGGCCCGGGGCAGGACGCCCAGGGCCTGTCGCCGGCCCGATCAGCGTCGGTCGATACAAAGGCGGGTCAGCAGCATTCGGCCGCCGACCGCGTAATCGGGTGGCCCCCGGACGCCGTGGGACACGGCGGCGATTCCGGTATCCGCAGGTCCGGCCGCCGGGACAACGGGATCGGCTGCCGCCTCCGGCGGGTGTTCCGCGCCGGGCGAGGCCGTCCGGATCGCGTCCTCGACATGCGGGTCGCAGTGCACGGATTCGCCGCCGTGCGGTCCCGGATCCCCCGGTTCGCCCGGGGCGATCGACACCGCTTCCAGCGGGCGCGCATGGTCGGACCCATCGCCGAGCGCGCAACCGGCAATCGCGGCGAGCAGAACCAGCCCCGAGCCGAGCAGCACCCACAGCGACCGGCCGAACCCGCCGACACGACCCACCGCCGACACCTCCCGCCTCGAATCCGACTGCCCGGCCGATGTTTTGACCGACCGGTTTCCTCGCCGGCATGTCATTGACACACCCTCGAAACAATCTACTATCTACGTACGTAGTTAGTTGGGAGCCGGTGATCGGGCTCACGCCCGGCCGAGGCGAATCCGAGGCAAAACGACAGGACACGCATGAGGTTTGCGCAATCGGCCACCCGACACGCCGAACTCGCTGCCGACATACGGCAGCACACCACTACCGGTGGCGGCGGCGGGAATCGAGGTGGCGTGCAGACCCTCCGGTCAGCGCAGTTTGGAGCGCGCGAGTTTGCGCAGGGCCGCGCGCAGGCCCTCGGACTCCTCGGCGCTCATCTGCTCCACGAAGTGCGCGAGCACCAGATCCGAACGACCGCCGCTGCCCAGCGCCTCACGCATGAGGCGGGCGCTGTACTCCTCGCGGCTCAGGGTGGCCCAGTATCGGTAGGCCTTGCCGACGCGTTCGCGTTCCAGCCAGCCCTTGCGATGCAGATTGTCCATGGTGGACATGACGGTGGTGTACGCGATGTCGCGCTCGCCGGCCAGCTCGTCGAACACTTCCCGGACCGTCGTCTTGCCGGAGCGGTCCCAGATGCGTTCGATGACGACCGCTTCCAGATCTCCGAAGCCTCGCGCACTCACGTCTGACGTCTCCTCACCTCACGGCTCAGCCGATTCCGCGTCGCGTGTCGGCCCACTGTCCTGGTGCGCACCCGATCGTAGGGTGATCGCCGGTATGGACTCGAGCCGCCCCGGGCGCCGGGGGCGCGCCCGCTCATACGTTCTACGTACGTAGACAGTAATATGGTGCACCCGTGGGCCGTCCCACGCAACCGGACAGCGGGACAACGCCGGACCGGCATTTCTCACACCCGACAGCCCCCGCTCGCCGACCGCGGCGCGGTATCAGCCGGCGATGCGATGCCATCAGTCGGCGATGCGATGCCCCGCATCACGCAGCGCCGCCGACGCCTCCTCCAGCCGATGTGCCGGAACCAGCACCAGATCCGCGTGGAAGGTGGAGGCGACGAACACCGGGATCGACGACTCCGCCAGCGGCCCGATCAAGGCGGCCAGCATGCCGGGCGCGTTCAGACTGCCCGCATCGACACCGTAGAAGCCCTTCCAGGTCTCACCCTCGGCCCACGCGGGCGCCTCGCGAATCACGGTGAGCCCCTCCGGCGCCCGCACCAGGGCGATCCACTCGTCATCCTCCGGGAAGGTGGAATTCGGCAGATGATCCACCGCGAACTGCGACGGGACGATCCGCAAACGCTGGGAGCCGGTCATGGCGACATCGTAGGCCGAAGGTCGGACAAACCCGGTGCGTGCACGACGACAGCCCAGTATTGGTGTCTGCGACTAAAATTCGGATGCCATCCCCGGGCCCGGCCCGTATGGTCACTGAAATGAGTACCAGCCCACAACAAATCGCCGACGAGAACGAGCGGATCGCCGCCCTCGGCACCTATCGTGCGGCCGACGGCACCCTCGTCGACATCACCGACACGCTGTCCGAGGCGCGCGCCCGGACCCACTGCTTCGAACCCGACGAGGAGCTCTACAACCGAGACCTCGGACCGTTCACCGGACGCCCCGAGGTCACGGCCGAAGGCAGCATGCAGGCCGCGCGCCGGCTACACGAGGAAGGCGGAAAGGCCATCGCCGTCCTCAATTTCGCCTCCGCCCGCAACCCCGGCGGCGGCTACCTCCGCGGTGCCCGCGCCCAGGAGGAAGACCTGTGCCGCAGCGCCCTGCTGTACCGCTGCCTGCTCGAGACGCCCCGCTACTACGAGGCCCACCGCGCATCCGACGACCTCCGCTACAGCCATCGCGTCATCTTCTCCCGCGAGGTCCCGGTCATCCGCGACGACCGCGGCGCGCTCACCGCGCACACCTTCACCACCTCGTTCCTGACCTCACCCGCCCCGAATACCGGTGCACTGGCGGACCGTTCGGGCGAACGGGTCGACGTCCGCGAGATCCTGATCGCCCGCGCCGAGCGGGTGCTCGCCGTCGCCGCCCACGAGCGTGTCCGCGAATTGGTCCTCGGCGCGTGGGGATGCGGCGTGTTCCGCAATGACCCGAACGAGGTCGCCGAGGCCTTCGATCGGGCGCTCCAGATCCACGGCGCCGCCTTCGATCGCGTCGTGTTCGCCGTCTGGGACCGCTCCCCCGTCTCGGCCAACCGCGCCGCATTCGAAGCCCGCTTCGGGCAAGCGGTTTCCCCCTAGCGGCGGCGAAATCCGATGGCGGGCACCGCTCTTCTCAGCTGCTTGTGCTGAACAGGTTCATGGTCGGGGTGTCGCGGCAGCGGTGCCGTACCAGCATCCATGCTCAGATTGCAATATCTACAGACTCAGATAGTCGATTGAGGGCCGGTAGGCGAGGCCCCCTCGCTCAGCGGGCCAGACCCGTGCGATGGGCGTAGGCGATGGCCTGGCCGCGATCGCGGACCCCGAGCTTGGCGAACAGTGAATTGATGTGGGTCTTCACGGTACTCACGCCGATGAACAGTTCCTTGGCGATCTCGGAGTTGTTGTGCCCCTGCGCCATCAGCCGCAGGACATCCCGCTCGCGGTCGGTGAGGTCGGCGGGCGGTTCGGGTGGCGCGTCGAGGGCGGAGAGCAGGCGGCGGCCCACATCGGCGGCCAGGGTGGTGTGACCGCTCGCGACGGATCGGATGGCCGCGGCGATCTCGGCGCGACCGGCGTCCTTGGTGAGATATCCACGCGCACCCGCCCGCAGCGCGCCCGTGATGGAGGCGTCGTCGGCGTAGGTGGTGAGCACCAGAACCGCCGTCTCGGGATACCGGGCCGTGATGGCGGCGGTCGCGGCCACGCCGTCGATGCCGGGCATGCGCAGATCCATCAGCGCCACCTGGGGTTTCACCCGCCGTACCAGCTCGACCGCTTCCGCGCCGTCGCGGGCCTCCCCCACCACCCGCATATCGGGCAGCAGCGACAGCACCGTGGTGAGCCCGTCGCGCACGGTGGTCTGGTCGTCGGCCACCACCACCGTGATCACTTCCGCGGCAGCAGGATTCGCACCGTCCACCGACCCTCCTCCTTTCCGGCGGACAGCAGCCCGCCCGCCGCCTCGATCCGCTCCCGCATACCCAGCAGCCCCGCCCCCGATCCGGTGCTGCCGAGTGGAATCCGTTGCGCGGCAATGGGATTCGACACTACCGCCTCCAGCGATGCGCCGCTGCCGCGCAGCGTGAGCGTAACCGGTTGCCCGGGTGCGTGTTTGCGCGCATTGGTGAGCGCCTCCTGCACCGCACGGGTCAGGGCCACCGCCGCCTGCTCGTCCGCCGGATCCACCGCGACATCGAATCGTTCGGCCAGCTGCCCGCCGCCGGCGCGGTGCTCCGCCATCACCCGGCGTAGCTCGGCCGACGCGTCGAAGCCGCCCGACCGCAGCGTGCCCACCACCCGGCGGGCGTCGGCCAGCCCGGACACCGCCAGCCGATGAGATGCCTTGACCCGCTCCGCGGCCCGGTCCGTCTCCCCCGCCTCCAACAGTGCGTCCGCGGCGTCGAGTTGGAGCACCAGACCGCCCAGAGTGTGGGCGAGCACATCGTGGATGTCGCGGGCGATTCGCCCGCGCTCGGCCAGGGCGGCGGCCCGATCACGCTCCTCGCGGATGATCCGATTCTGTTCCACCAGCATCCGATTGCGCTCCGCACCGACCCGCGCCTGGCGGCGGGTCCAGCCCGCCAGGCCGACCACGACCACACCGACCAGCAATCCCACCAACGCCCCTGGCCGCGCACCGTCCACCAGGATGGAGACACACATCAGCACCGAGGTGGACACCGCGATCGCCAGACCGAACCACAGCGGCGCGCTCAGCAGGCCGAGGGCGATGAATACCGTGGCCAGGGCCGTGATTCCGGAGCCGACCGACTGGGCGACGGTCGATCCACCGCTGATGGCCATGACGCACAAGCAGATTCGTTCCTGCCGCCACTTCCGTGCGGGCATCACCACCCACGCCGCCCAACCCAGCCATGACAGCACCACCAGCGCCGCCACCCACGGCCGGTGGAACAGGGCCACACTCGCCGAGGAGGAGACCACGGCGACGAGCCCGACCAGGCGCAGCAGCCTGGACAGGCTCGAGGGTGGGTCGATGACGGACATCGGTCTCAGTGTGCCGCAACCGGGTGCGCCTGCTCGGCACGCCGGGTCAGCACCAGCGCCCGGCCCGCCCGATTGAGCGCCACCACCAGCAGGATCGCCCCGACCGAGGTGACGGCCACCGCGCCGGCCAGGTGCGCGACCACGTCCACCCCGATGCGCGCCGCCAGCAGCACCAGCCACAGCAGCGATCCGGCCCACCCGGTCCGCGCCTCCAATCCCGCGGCGGTGCGGCGCACCTGGGACAGCACCCCCATCAGCACGCCGATCCCGACACCGAGCGCCGCCGACAAGGCCAGCAGCGCCCCCGACATCACCCCGAGCCCGCCACCGGTGACCACGGACTTCATCTGCAGAAACCCCACCAGCCCGAGAATGATCGGTCCCCGCCACAGCCGATTGGCGTCGAGGGCCTGCCACTGGGTCTGCCGGTACATGATCCACCCGATCACCAGCACCGCCACCGCGCCGTCGACCACCGCATTCTGCAAGTTCATGCCTCTACGGTCGCCCCGCGAACCGCCTTCACCCACCACCCCAGGGTGGAAACCGGGTGGGATTCCCGCCCACCCACTCGCCGGTCAGTCGGGCCAGACGGGCGGGCGCTTCTCCAGGAAGGCTGCCATTCCCTCGCGGGCGCCGGGCAATTGGGAGGCGGCGGCCATGACCTCTCGGGCGAGGGTGTAGGCGTCGGCCTCGGGGCGATCGAGCTGGGCGTAGAGGGTGCGTTTGCCGAGCGCCTTGCTCGCGCGGCTGCCGCGGGTGGCGCGAGCGAGCAGGTCGGCGACGGCGTCGTCGAGGTCGGCGTCGGGTACGGCGTAGTTGATCAGACCCCAGTCGACGGCCGTGCGGGCGTCGATGACCTCACCGGTGAGGGCCAGCTCCATGAGGCGTTTGCGGCCGATGGAACGGGCGACCGGGACGGCCGGGGTGTGGCAGAACCAGCCGCCCTTGCCGCCGGGGAGGGCGAAGCCCGCCGAATCGGCGGCGACGGCCAGGTCGCAGGATGCGACGAGCTGACAGCCGGCCGCGGTGGCCAGCCCGTGCACGCGGGCGATCACCACCTGCGGCACCGTCTCCAGGGTGGTCATGACCTGCTGGCAGAGGGTGAGCAGGTCGCGCACGCCGAGCAGGTCACGGGCGGCCACATCGGCGAAATCGTGGCCCGCACTGAACACCGGCCCGGCGGCGGCGAGCACGATGCCGGTGGCGTCGGTGTCGCCCGCGGCGCCGAACGCGGCCAGCAGTTCGGTCAGGTGGTCGGCGGACAGCGCGTTGCGTCGGTCGGGTCGGTTCATGGTGACGGTGATGGTGTCGCCGTCGCGCTTCACGAGCAGGTGCCGGTACTCCACGGTCATGCCTTCCACGGTAGTGCGGTGTACCGGCCCGGGATGTTGCATTTCTCAGGTCACACGGGTGCGGGCACGTCCGGATTCAGGTGCAGCCACTGCCCGCTCGAGGGAACGCCGTCGGTGTCCACCACGACCACGAGATACCAGCCGGGCGGGGCCAGCGCCGGGTTCGAGGGCAGCGTGACGGTGAGGGCACCGGGCGCGGCCGGGGTGATCGGCAGGTCGATCAGCCGCTGGTTGTTGTCGCAGGAGTGGGTGCACGAGGTGGGGTGCAGCAGGCTGGCCTCGCGCACGGCGGCCGTGGTGGTGATCGTCAGGGTCGCGCCGTATTCCGCTGTGCCGCCGGATATCTGGAATTCGGGCCGGGCGCCCTTGAACAGGTAGGGCGGCCAGAACATCTCGATGCGCAGTTCCTCTGTCTTGCGCAGCGGATTCGATCCGGCGGTCACCACCTTGCCGTCCGGTGTCAGCAGCGCCACCGAGTGGTACAGCCGCGCCACCCGCTCCGGCGCGGTGGGCGACCAGGTTCCGGCGACCGGATCGTAGATCTCGCCGTGCGGCGGCACCGAATCCGCCATCTCCTCCATGCTCGATCCGCCCGCGGCCAGCACCGTGCGGTCCGGCAGGATCACCGCGCACACGTGCATGCGGGCATACGCCATAGCGGGACCGGTCTGATAGGCCGGCGCGGCCGCGCTCAGATCCACGATCCGGGTGTCCGCGGAGGCCATGCCGGGACCGTGCGGGTCGACGCTGCCGCCGCCGATCAGCATCACCCGCTGTGCCTGCGCGGGCGGCAGCAGCACGCTGGTGGACTGGCTGCGCGACTCCGGATCGACGAGCCCCGGCACCTCGGTGACCACACCGGTGGCGGTGTCCCAGATCGAGGGGTGCATACCGTTGTTGGTGCCGAACTGCCCGCCGGTGTAGAACACCCGGCCGTCGGCCAGCAGCACGAGGTGTGCGTAGGTCGGAATGGGTCCGGGCACAGGCAGTTTCGACCAGGTCAGCGTGGCGGGGTCGAACAACTCGGGCGTCTCCGACAGGAAACCGTCCTCCCCCAGTCCCGAGACCGCGACCACCGCACCGTTTTTCAGCGCGGCCAGGGTCGGATACCAGCGCCCGGAGACCATATCGGGCTGCCGGTTCCAGGTCAGCGACTGCGGGTCGAACAGCAACGCGTCACGTAGCCCGAGGAACGGGTCGTACTGCTCGGTCCCGCCCGCGGCCAGCAGCCGCCCGTCCGGTAGGAACGCCTGCCCGGAACAGAACATGTCGAAGGGCGTCGCGGGCGCGTCCAGTCCCGGATTCGGGTAGTGCCAGACCCGCGTGCGAAAGTCGTGGGCGTTCAACCGATCCGGGTCGTTACCGGATCCGGCGAAGAACAGCACATCGCCGGTGTGCAGCAGGGCGGCGTGCACCGGATTGATCTCGGTGCCGAAATCCAGGATGCGCCAGGTGCCCTGGGTGGCCGCGGTGGCCAGATCGGTGTCGAGGTCGAGCACGCGCAGGTATCCGGCATTGCCGCCCGGCGGATGGTCGATGGCGCACACCACCAGCTGCGGCAGTCCGCCGGCGCCGGGCAACAGGGCGACCGCCGCGCCCTCGTTCTCCCGGAAACCCCAGTCCGGCACCTGCGACCAGCGGCTCCAGCCGTCGACGCAGTGCCCGGTGCCGTCCAGGCCCCAGCCGATGGTGTAGAGCCCGGCATTGCCGTTCTGCGGGTGGTCGATGGTGAAGACGATAAGTTCGGGCCGCCCGTCCCCGTCCAGGTCGGCGACGGTCATGCCCGCGCCCTGGTTCTCCCACCCCCACCAGTCCGGAATCGCCAGCCACGGTGTCCATTCCGCGACGGAGCCGTCCGCGCCGAGACCTTTGGCGAGCCGGAACTGGCCGCTGTTCTGGCCGACCGGATCGTCGACGGTCATGACGACCAGGACCGGCTGCCCGTCGAGGTGGGTCAGGCAGATGTCGGCGCCCTGGTTCTCCCAGCCGTACCAGTCCGGAATCTGTTGCCACGCAGTCCATCCGCCGGTCACGGTGCCGTCGGGGGCGAGGTCGCGGCCGATGCGGAAGTAGCCCTGGTTCTGGCCGGCGGGGTTGTCGACAAGGAACACCACCATGTCCGGGCGGCCGTTGCCGTTCAGGTCGGCGATGGCGATGCCCGCGCCCTGGTTCTCCCAGCCCCACCAGTCGGGCACCTGCAGCCACGGGCCCCACTCGCGAACGGTGCCGTCGGCCCCCAGGGCGTGGCCGACTCGATAGTTTCCGGTGTTCTGACCTGGCGGATTATCGACCATGAGGACCACCGCGTCGAGGGTGCCGTCGCCGCTCAGATCGGCGACGGCGAGACCGCAATCCTGGTTGTCCGCTGAGAACCAATCCGGGATGGGAACGAATTGTCCTGCCACGCAACCAATCATGGCGGCCCGCGGCAATTCCGGCATCCGATGTTCGATGTCCGGATAGTCCGGATGCCCATTTACGCCAGGTTACGGAAAACGCACCCCGGCGACCCGGGCGCCCATTACTCTCCGAAACGCTCTCGTTTCACACCCCAGGAGGACATACCATGAGAAAGACAGTCTGGGCCAACGGCCTCGCACTCACCGCGGCCGCCATCCTGGCCTCCACCGGCACCGCGAATGCCGTCGGCAACAGCATGAGCACAGATGCCACCTTCAAGGTCGGCGTCGACATCCAGCCCGGTGTCTATAAGACCACGACGGCCGCCACCGTGTGCGCCTGGGCGCGACTTTCGGCCATCACCAATGACGCCAGCGCCACCATCCAGGCCGGCGGCGCGGTCAACGGCACCGTCACCGTCGAGATCAAGCCCACCGACGTCGCCTTCTTCACCAGCGGCTGCGGCACCTGGACCCTGCAGACCACCACCACGAACACCGGCTCGTCGGGCCTGTCGAATCTGATCAGCGGCAGCGCGAGCGGCAGCAGCCTGCTCTCGACCGGCTCCGCCTCCGCCTCCAGCTAGCCGATCCGGCATCGGTGAGCCGTCTACCCGGAGGTGGCGGGTTCATCGGGCCGGGAGGGCCGGGCAATCCGCAGTGCTCGCCCCTCGCGGTGACTCAGCAGTCGCAGCAGGTTTCCTCACAGCAGCAACAGGATTCCTCACAACAGCAGCATCCTTCGCCGCAGCAGACGCAGCCCTCACAGCACGGCAGGCAGAACCCACTGCGGCGCCGCGGGGCGGGACCGTAGTAGCCGGGACCCGGGCCGTAGCCCGGAGGCGGACCGTAGCCGGGCGGCGGCGGACCCCATGGGCCCGGCCCCGGACCCCGGCGACGCCAGCGGCTCAGCGGCGCGGTGGCTGCACCGTGATTCGCGCAGGTGTGCGCGGGACCGCCGAAGGTCCTTGTCACCGACCGGTTCAGCTCATGCCTCAGCAGTTTGTGAATCAGCCGCCCATCGGTGAATTCCACGTCGGCCAACGCCAATTCGATACCCAGTAGGGCCTCGGTGCACAGGCGGTGCGCCTCGGCCACCTCGGTTCCCGTGGCGGCCAGGGGATTCCACTTCCCGTGTGCGAGATCCTCGTCCAGGTCCTCGACGGCGTCCACGAGATGCGCTATGCGGCCGAACAATCGGCCGACCTCCGACAGTGCTGTCTGGTTTCCCGGGCGTCCAGCCAGGACGGCGGTGTGGCCGAAGGCCGCGGCGGTCGCGGTCTCGGTGGGTTCGGTCACCTCCAGCAGCGGGGTGCCCACCGCGGCCGCGGCCTCCACCTCACCCTGCCGATCCACCGCGGTCACCAGCACACCGGTGTCGAAACCCAGTCCGGCGCCGGTGGATTCGCCCTGCCGGGCCCAGCGCTGGGCGATGCGCCGGGCGGCGGGCCGGAATCCGGCCGCGCCCGCCACGCCGTCGTGGTCGGCCACGTGATCGCGCACCTTGGCGGCGGCCAGCACCAGCGAGACCGTGGCGGCCAGCCGGACGCAGTCGCCGGTGGCGACGTCGGCGCGTTTCATGCCGCGCAGCGGGCAGGGCCCGGCCGCGCGGCGGGTGGGCGGCGCCGTGGACTGCGCCTCCACCAGGGCCGAGACGATCAGCCCGTCGTAATTGGTTGCCATGCGGGCGCTCTGGCCGTGGTCGTCACGCAGTGCCAGACAGAGTCCGCACAGTTGCGCCAGCCAGGCCCGCCCGAGTTCCTCGCCCAGCCGATGACGGCAGGGCCGGATGATGCCGAACACACCATCGACGGTAGCCGCTCGCGCGGCATTCGTCGCCCGGAATCGAGATCACTCCCGCGTGGACGCCGTAGATCGAATCTCACTGAGCGGCAAGGGCGGCGAACTCCTCGGCCAGCGGAACCGGGCGCGCCGACGACCACGCCAGGCTCACCTGCAGCGGTGCGAGGTCGGGAACCGGGACGTAGGCGATGTCCGGGCGAGTGTAGAAGGTCATCACCGACAGCGGCAGGAACATGATGCCCCGGCCCGCGGCGACGTGCTCGAGCTTCTCCTCCACACTGTGGAAGACCGGGACGGCGCGGCGGTCGGTGCGCAATTCGGTTGCCACCGCACTCCATTCGGGCACCGTGTCCGGGTCCTGGAGCAGGTGCTCGTCGGCGAGATCGCCGACGGCGACCGCGTCCTTGCCCGCGAGGCGGTGGTCGGCGGGCAGCACCACGACCCGGGGCTCGGTGTAGAGCGGGCGCACGACCAGACCGTGCGGGTCCACCGGCAGCCGCACCACGCTGACGTCGACCCGGCCGTCGTGGACCACCTCGACCTGATCGAACCAGCCGGTGCGCACCAGATCGACGGTGAGGCCGGGGTGACGCTCGGTGAGCGTCCGCACCGCGGCGGTCACGATGAGGCCGGGCATGAAGCCGACGGTGAAGCGCTGCGTCCCCTCGACGGCCCGAATCACCCTGCGCTGCAAGGCTTCCGCAGCGGCGAGCAGCGGTCTGGCGTCGGCCAGCAGCTGCTCCCCCGCCGCCGTCAGCGCGGTCCCGCGCCGATCGCGGGCGAACAGCTGCGCGCCCAGTTCCTCCTCGAGCGCGCGAATCTGACGTGACAGGACCGGTTGCGCGATGAACAGCTGCTCCGCGGCGCGGCCGAAATGCAGGTGTTCGGCCACCGCCACGAAGTAGCGCAGCTTGCGCAGATCGACGTCACTCATGATGCCTTCAGGGTATTACAGGCGGCGGTATAGGTCTTGGACGGGAGCAGGTCGCGAAACCCAAGGTGGAGAAGCACACACGCACAGCATTCCCCGAAAGGAAATCCGATGTCTCTCGACGGACAGCACGTCGTCATCCTGGGCGGCACCTCCGGAATCGGCTACGCCGTGGCCGCCGCGACCGCCGCACAGGGCGCGAAGGTCACCGTCGTCTCCAGCCGCCAGGAGAACGTGGACCGCGCGGTGGCCGAACTCCCGGCCGGCGTCACCGGCGTGGTCGCGAACCTCAACGACACCAACCGGATTCGCGCGATCTTCGATGAACTCGGCGCGCTCGACCACCTCGTCTACACCGCCGGCGACCCGCTGCTGCTCTCCCCGCTGGCCGAACTGGATCTCGACGCCGCGCGGAAGTTCTTCGAGCTGCGCTACTTCAGCGTGCTGGCCGCGGTACAGGCGGCCGCGCCGCGGCTGCGGGCCGACGGGTCGATCACCCTGACCAGCGGTACCGCCGGGCCGCGCCCCGTCCCGGGTTCGACGATCACGTCCAGCGTCTGCGGCGCGATCGAGACCCTGACCCGGGCGCTGGCGGTGGAACTGGCGCCGATCCGGGTGAACGCGGTCATGCCCGGCGTGGTCCGGTCGCCGCTGTGGAACTTCCCCGAGGAGTTGCGCGAGCAGTTCTACACCGACACCGCGGCCGCGACGCCGTTGCGCCGCATCGCCGAAGTGGACGATATCGCGCAGGCCTTCGTCTTCTTCCTCACCCAGCCCCACGCCACCGGCACCGTGCTGCCCCTCGACGGCGGCGCGGTCCTGGCCTGACCCGGACATCGGGTGGCGCACCGCCGCGGGGACACCGGACGGATCCCCCAGCGGTACGCCGGTCGGCGCCGGGGCTACCGGCCGGCCGCGTGGCGGGCCGCCAGGTAGCCGAAGACGACAGCGGGACCGATGGTCGCGCCGGGACCGGCGTAGGTGTGGCCCATGACCGGAGCGCTCGCATTGCCGGCCGCGTACAGGCCCTCGACCACCGAGCCGTCCGCCCGCAGCACCCGGCCGTCGACATCGGCGCTCAGGCCGCCCTTGGTGCCGAGGTCGCCCGGCACCAGTTTCGCCGCGTAGAACGGACCCGTCTCCAGCGCACCGAGATTCGGGTTGGGGCGGTTGCGCGGGTCGCCGTAGTAGTTGTCGTAGGCGCTGTCACCGCGACCGAAGTCGGGATCGGCACCGGCGGCGGCGAATTCATTGAAACGGGTCACCGTGGCCCGGAGTTTCTCGACCGGGACACCGATCTTCTCGGCGAGTTCGGGGAGCGACTCGGCGCGGGTGAGCGCGCCCGACTTGAACCAGCGGCCGGGCAGGGCCTGACGGGGCGGGACACCCGCGAACTGGTAGCGGTTGCGGTAGCGCTGGTCGAAAATCAGCCAGGCGGGGAGGTTTTCGCCCGGGCCCGCGCCCTGCCCGTGCTCGCCGCCGTACATGCGGTGGGTGGCCTCGACATAGGGCAGGCATTCGTTCATGAACCGCTCGCCGCGGTCGTTGACCACGATACTGCCGGGTAGATTGCGCTCGGCCAGGCAGAACCAGGCCAGCCGGGGCAGCGGAATGGACGGGCCCCACCAGGCGTCGGCCATGAATTCCACCGCGCCACCGGCATTCTCGCCCGCCCGGATGCCGTCACCGGTATTGGCCTGCGCGCCGACGGTCCAGTCGGTGCCGATCGGCTCGCGCTGGTACTGCTTACGCATCGCCTCGTTGTGCTCGAAGCCGCCGGCCGCGATGACCACGCCCCGGCGGGCGGTGAGCACCTGCTCGCGCCCGTCCCGCAGCACCACCGCGCCGGTGACCCGGCCGTCCTCGGTGCGCAGGTCCACCAGCGGAGTGTCCAGCCACAGCGGCACATTCGCCTCCAGCAGGCCCGCGCGCAGCATGGCACTCAGCGCCTGGCCGCGGGCCAGGACGCGCCGGCGCAGCACGGCCGCCGCCAGCCACCGCCCGGCGACGCGCACGGCCGCCAGCGGACTGCGCGGATTGCGCAGGCCCAGATGCAGCTGCCGGAACTCGGCCTGGGTGATCACGACATTCTTCGGGGCCTTCACGTAATCGGGCTCAAGCGTGGCCAATTCGGCGCCGAGGCCGGTGGCGTTGTAGGGCACGGGCTCGATCGAGCGGCCGTGGCCGCGGCCGCCGGGCGCCTCCGGGTAGTAGTCGGAATAGCCCGGCACCCACCGCATGCGCAGCGGCGCGTGCGCGGCCAGGAAGTCGAAGGCCTCCGGCCCCCGGTCGAGGAAGGTGTCGATCCGCTCGGGCGGCACCCCGGGGCCGACGATGTGCTTCAGATAGGCTCGCGCGGCCTCGAGGTCATCGGCGGGGGCGTCACGGCGCAGCACCGCGTTGCCCGGAATCCACACGCCGCCACCGGATCTCGCGGTGGATCCGCCCCATGCCCGCGCCTTCTCGACGATCACCGTGGACAGTCCGTGGTGGGCGGCCGTCAGCGCCGCGGTCATGCCCGCCGCCCCCGACCCCACGACAATCAGATCGAATGTCTCGTCAGTTGCCCTGTCGTGCTGCATGTTTCCTCTATCTTCGTGTTCTGTTGTAGCTATCCGCGTGCATGCCAACGGCTTCAGCCGTGATGTCGCCAGCGTTCCCCGGCCACGGCGTCGAGGGCGCCCTCGGCACACACCGCCCGCGACACCTCCGGCTTCGCCGAATCACGCAA